>NZ_PGTB01000278.1 GCF_002786325.1 Pseudooceanicola lipolyticus
GGTCGGGCCGGTCGGCGAACCAGCGGGCCAGTTCGGCCAGCAGCGCGATGGCGGTGTCCGGTGTCGCGGCGCGGCCCGCCGCACAGCCATCGGCGCGCAGCATCAGGCCGCCCAGCGCCGAGCGTTCGATCCGGATATCCGCCGGATCCCGCGCCAGCACCGGCGCCGGACCGCAATCGATGGAAAACCCAAATTTTGCCGGCAAATCAGGGAGGTCCGGGAGGATCTTCAACAGCTGTTCGCCCAGGCTCTCGGCCAGGTCCCCGGGGGCGCGGAACGGTGTCAACATCAGATTGCGCCGCGCTTCCAACTCGGGGTTGGCATCGACCAGGTCCAGCCCAGTCAGATGCACCAGCATGTCGTCATAATGCTCGGGGGTGACGCCGCGGATCTGCAGGTTGGCGCGGTTGGTCAAGGTGATAAAGCCGTTTCCATAGCGTTCGGCCAGCGCGCACAGGCCCAGCGCCTGGTCGCGCGACAGGCGGCCCAACCGCGGGCGGATGCGCAGGATCAGCCCGTCGCCCGAGCGCATCGGGGTATGGGCGCCGGGGCACCAGCCCTTGATCACCGTCGCGGTCATGACGTCCCCAGCCGCGACAGGATCGAGTTGCGCCGCGTCTGCCACAGCCCGGCGGCCTGCAGCGCCGCGAACCGGTCGGTCATGGCGCGATGCGCCTCGGGGTTGGCGGCGCGCAGAAAGGCGTCGGTTTCGGCATCGCCCAGCGTGGCGTCGTAATAGAGGTCGAACAGGTGCGGCGCCACCACGTCGGCCAGGTTGGCAAAGGCCGCCATGTGATCCAGCGTCGCGGCGATTTCGGCGGCGCCGCGAAAACCGTGGCGTTTCATCCCGGCGATCCAGCCGGGATGCGCGGCGCGGGCGCGCACCACGCGGGCGACCTCTTCGTTGAGGGTGCGGGCGCGCGGCGTTTCGGGCCGGGTATTGTCGAGGTGATACAGCGCCGCCCTGCCCCCGCTTTGTGCCTTGGCGGCGGCGAACCCGGCCTCGTGGGCGGCATAGTCGGCAGCCAGCAGCAGGTCGGTTTCGGGCAGGTCCTGCGGGTGGACGAAGGCATCGGCCCCGGCGACGCGGGCGGCAATCCCCCCGGCGTCGCGGGTGATGCGGTCGCCGTCATGCGCCCAGGCGCTGGCGTCCAGCCAGGCCTGCCCGGCAGCGGCGCGCGCCTCGGCAGTAAAGGTTTCGGCAAGCTCTCCCATGGACAGACCGTAGCTGCCCGGCGCAGGTCCGTAAACGCGATCTTGCACCGGATGACCGGCATAGGGGTTCCAGTCCGGCGCCTCGTCCCGCTCCGCCAGGGCGCGGACGGCCTGCGCGAACAGCGCCGACAGGGTGGGAAACACGTCGCGAAACAGGCCCGAGACCCTGAGCGTGACGTCCAGCCGCGGGCGGTCCAGATCGGTGATCGGCAGGATCTCGATGCCCGACACCCGCTCGCTGCCGGCATCCCAGACCGGGCGGACTCCCAGCAGGTGCAGCGCCATGGCGAATTCCTCGCCGGCGGTGCGCATGGTGGCCGAGCCCCAGAGGTCGACAACCAGCCCCTTGGGATACTCGCCCTCGTCCTGCAGGTGGCGGCGCACCAGCTCCTCGGCCAGTTTCACCCCCTGCGCATGGGCGGCACGGGTGGGCACCGCGCGGGGATCGGTGGTGAACAGGTTGCGCCCGGTGGGCAGCACATCGGTGCGCCCGCGCCAGGGCGAGCCGGACGGGCCGGCAGGCACGCGGCGACCGGCCAGCGCGGTGTGCAGGTTCTCCATCTCGCCGGCAACCGAGGCGGCGGTGTCAAACGGGGTCGCGCCCGGATCGGCACGGCCGAACACATGAAGCCCGTCGCCGAACTGGCTTTCCTTGATGTCGCAGACGAAGCGATCGATGCGGGTGATCGCCTCGGCGGTGCTGGCGGCGCGGTCGAGGCCCAGGTCGTCCTCGACCCCCAGCGCCTGCGCCTCGGCGCGGATGTCCGATTGCAGCCGGTCGCGGCGGCGCGGATCCAGCCCGTCGGCATTGGAGAACTCGTCCAGCAGCGATTCGAGGCGCACGAAGCGGTCGGGGGTGCCGCTGTCGGCCATCGGCGGTGGCAGGTGGCCCAGCGTCACAGCGCCGATGCGCCGCTTGGCCTGCGCCGCCTCGCCCGGATCGTTGACGATAAACGGGTAGATCACCGGCAGGTCGCCGATCAGCGCCTCGGGCCAGCAATCGCCGGACAACGCCACCGCCTTGCCCGGCAGCCATTCCAGCGTGCCGTGGGCACCGATATGGACCAGCGCGTCGGCCTGCTGCGAATGGCGCAACCACAGGTAGAAGGCGACATAGCCATGCCGCGGGGTGCGGGACAGGTCGTGATAATCGTCGTCGCGGCGCTGCGGCGTGCCGCGTTCGGGCTGCAGCGCAACGATGGCGCTGCCCCGGCGGGTGGCGGCAAACCGGAACGCGCCGTCTTGAAACGCCGGGTCCGCTTCGGGCGGCCCCCAGACGCTGTCGAGATCGGTCCGCAGCGTGTCGGAAAGCTGCGACAGCGCGCGCTGATACTCGGCCAGGGGCCACGCTATCGTGTCGGCGGCCAGGGCCTCCTGCAGCGCCGGTCCCGTCGCGATCGCCCAGCCCGCCTGCCCCAGCCTGTCGAGGATCGCCTCGGCCGAGGCCAGCGCATCCAGCCCGACGGCATGGGCCATCTGCCAGGGTTTGCCGGGATAGGTGGACAGCACCAGCGCCGGGAATTTGTCCGGTGGCGGCGTCTGGCGCAGACGGGTCCAGGCGGCGACGCGGTCGGCGATCGACGCGATGCGCGCCGGCTCGGCCCGGTGGGCGGGGCGGGCAAATTCCAGATGCGGATCGCGCGCGCCGCTTTCCTTGAACGAGGCGACCCCGGCGAACAGGCGGCCATCGACCTCGGGCAGCACCACATGCATCGCCAGGTCGGCCGGGGACAGTCCCC
>NZ_PGTB01000279.1 GCF_002786325.1 Pseudooceanicola lipolyticus
GCTGGGCCTGAGGCTGGTGCCACCGCTGCTGTTGACCGGGCTGCTGGCCGGCTTTGCGCTGGCGCCGGGGCTGAGCTTTGCCCTGCTCTGCCTGCTGGCGGTGGCGCTGCTGTGGCTGTTTCTGACGCTGAAACTGCTCGCGGCTGCGGTGACGCTGGCCATGCCCCGCCGCGATCCCACCCGCCTGCGCCCCGACACCCGGCGCGCGCAGCGCCCGAAAGTGTCGGTGATGGTGCCGCTCTACCGCGAACGGGAAATTGCCGGCGCGCTGATCCGGCGGCTGGCGCGGCTGACCTATCCGAAATCGCTGCTCGACCTGGTGCTGGTGCTTGAAGAGGGCGACCATGTCACCCGCGAGGCGATCCGCGGCGCCCGGCTGCCTCCGTGGATCCGCGTGGTCGAGGTGCCGGCCCATGGCCGGCTGACCACCAAGCCGCGCGCGATGAACTACGCGCTGGATTTCTGCCGGGGCGAAATTATCGGCGTCTGGGATGCCGAGGATGCCCCGGCGCCGGACCAGATCGAACGGGTGGTGGCGCATTTCGCCACCGCGCCGTCCGATGTCGCCTGCCTGCAGGGGGT
Source organism: Pseudooceanicola lipolyticus (assembly GCF_002786325.1). Lineage (GTDB taxonomy): Bacteria > Pseudomonadota > Alphaproteobacteria > Rhodobacterales > Rhodobacteraceae > Pseudooceanicola_C > Pseudooceanicola_C lipolyticus. The sequence goes on from NZ_PGTB01000279.1 coordinate 583, forward strand.
GCTGGATTTCTACAACCCGCGCACCAACTGGCTGGCGCGCTGTTTCACCGCCGAATATGCCGCGCTGTTCCGGATGATCCTGCCCGGCCTGGCGCGGATGCGACTGGTGGTGCCGCTGGGCGGCACCACCGTGTTCGTGCGGCGCGACCGGCTGGAGGAGTTGGGCGGCTGGGATGCCCATAACGTGACCGAGGATGCCGATCTGGGCGTGCGCCTGTGCCGCGCCGGTTACCGGACCGAGGTGATCGACACGGTGACCTGCGAAGAGGCCAATTGCCGCCCGCTGCCCTGGATCAAGCAGCGGTCGCGCTGGCTGAAAGGCTATCTGATCACCTATCTGGTGCATATGCGCAACCCGCTGCGCCTGCTGCGCGAATTGGGCGGCCGCGGCTTCCTCAGCTTTCAGGCGTTTTTCCTCGGCACGCTCAGCCAGTTTCTGCTGGCGCCGGTGTTGTGGTCGTTCTGGCTGGTGATGCTGGGGCTGCCGCACCCGGCCGAGGCGCTGCTGCCGGCGCCGGCGATTGCGGCGCTGGCGGTGTTCTTCGTCGCCGCCGAACTGGCAACCATGGCAATTGCCCTGATCGCGGTGCGCCGGGCCGGCAAGGCCTATCTGATCCCGTTCATCCCGTCGCTGATCTTCTATTTCCCGCTGGGCGCGCTGGCCGCCTATAAGGCGCTGCTGGAACTGGCGCTGGCGCCGTTCTACTGGGACAAGACGCGCCACGGCCAGGCGGCGGCGGAGACCGATATCTGACACGCTCAGTCGCGGCGTTCGCGCTGGTCGGCATCCTGTTTCAGCCGGGTCATGAAGGCGACCGAGATATGATCCTGCAGCGCCTTTTCCGCCGCCTCCTCGTTGCGCGCGGCGATGGCGGCGACGATCGCCTTGTGTTCCTTCTGGGCGATCTCGCCGCGCCCCTCGGCCGCCAGCGAGGTGGTCGCCATCAGCGCCATCGACCGGTGCACCAGGTCGAGCTGCTGGACCAGATAGCGGTTGTGCGAGGCCAGGTGAATTTGCTGGTGAAACCGCCGGTTGGCCCGCGCCAGCGCCGCCGGGTCGCCGATCAGCTTGTCATCGGCCTGCACCATCTCGCGCAAGACCGCGATCTCTTCGGCATTGGCATGCCGCGCCGCCAGCCGCGCCGCCAGCCCTTCCAGCTCGCGCCGGACGACGTAAAGTTCGCCCATCTGGTTGTGATCCAGCGAGGCGACGATCAGCGACCGCCCGTCGCGCGCCACCAGCGATTGCGTCTCGAGCCGTTGCAGCGCCTCGCGGATCGGCGTGCGCGACACCCCGAACCGGTCGGCCAGGTCGCTTTCCACCAGCCGGTCGCCCGGCCGGTAGACGCCGGAATCAATCGCCTCCAAAATCAGGGAATAGGCGTCGGCCGGTGAAGGCTTGGTCTGGGTCATGGGCAGTCCCGGCTTGTCCGATCCCGGTATCTGTACCCGCCGAGGCCGGATGCAACAAGCCTGCCGTTGAAACGCCCGCCGCACCGGCGTAAAGCATCGCCATGGTCAAAGCCGCGTTTTCCCATGTCTCCGCCTGGGTGTTCGACCTCGACAACACCCTGTACCCGCCGCAGGCCCGCCTGTTCGACCAGATCGAGGTGCGGATGACGCAATTCGTGATGGAATCGCTGAAGGTGGGCCGGGACGAGGCCGACCGGCTGCGCACACATTACTGGCGCACCTATGGCACCACCCTGGCCGGGCTGATGCGCGAACATGGCGTTGACCCGGCGCCCTACCTGACCACCGTGCATGACATCTCGCTCGACCATCTGGAAGCCGATGCCGAGCTGGCCGCGCATATCCGCGATCTGCCGGGCCGGCGCATCGTCTATACCAATGGCAGCGGCCCCTATGCCGAGCGGGTGCTGACCGCGCGCGGGCTGTCGGGCCTGTTCGATGCGGTCTATGGCGTGGAACATGCCGGGTTCCGGCCCAAGCCCGAGCGCGCGGCCTTCGAGGCGATCTTTGCCCAGGCCAAGATCGATCCCGCGATGGCGGCGATGTTCGAGGATGATCCGCGCAACCTGGCGGCGCCGCACGCGATGGGGATGCGCACGGTGCATGTGGCGCCCGCGCCGTTCGAGGCGGCGCATATCCACCACCATACCGACGATCTGAGCGGCTTCCTGGCGCGCCTGCTGTAAGCAGAGCGCGGGGGTTTGTCCTGCCTGGCACAATCCGCTATGGCTGCGGGGAACAGCGGATGGCGGTGATGGACGCACAGTACGACATCGTGGTCTCGGGCGGCGGGCCCGCCGGGCTGACCGCCGCGGCGGCGTTCGGCGCCGCCGGGTTCCGGGTGATCTGCCTGGACCCGGC
>NZ_PGTB01000280.1 GCF_002786325.1 Pseudooceanicola lipolyticus
CCTTCGAAGCCGCCCTGCGCGCGGCGCTGCGCGGCGACAGCGAGGAAACCGTGCTGGCCGGCTGGACCCCGCTGGGCCATTTCGAACTGCAACGCAAGCGCGGTCGCGTGCCCCTCGCCGAGGTGATCTGATGTCCTGCCCGATCTGCGGCGCGGCGCCGCAAAAAGCCTATCGCCCGTTCTGCTCGCGCCGCTGCGCCGACCGCGACCTGGGCCGCTGGCTGACCGGCAGCTACGCCATCCCCGCCGCCGATCCCGACGAGGGAGAAGGCGCCGAACCCGACGAGATCGGCTTGCCGCCCAGGCCGCATTGAGCCCGGTGAAAAACCCTCTGGACACCCGCCCGGCAAGCGCCTAGAAGGCCCAGACCCGGAAGGACGCCCTTCCACCCGTGCCCGGGTAGCTCAGGGGTAGAGCAGTGGATTGAAAATCCTCGTGTCGGTGGTTCGATTCCGCCCCCGGGCACCACGCAAACCCTTGTATTGGTTGCGATTTTTGTCTCTGCTCATGTCTTTCCTCAATTAGGTTTGACGTTTTTTGGGGAAGGGTTTGACAACCCTTGTTCTCTTCTCGTTCGCCTCGTCGAGCCGGCGCACGGTTTCAATGTTCTTCACAGTGAGGTCCGCGCCCCGGCTGTAGTAGCCCCCCATCGAGGTGGTCTTTTGTGCCAAGAGGTCCGCGATGGTGCGTTCATCGACTCCAAGTTCCCGCAATGTCGTGGCGACTGTGTGCCGCAGGCCCTTCATGGTCAGGCCGGGTTCGATCAGCTCCTCCTTTAGGAGCTTCGTCTTCAAGCGCTGGAAGGCCGTCGCGAGGCCGTCATAGGTCCAGGGGGTCCCTTTGGAGCTAGCGAGAAGCGTGGTCGCATTGTGCGGTGGGGCTTGATCCAGCGCTTTTGCCAAACGCGCTCCGATGGGAACTATAATTTCCGCGCGCGTCTTACCGCGTAGGCCACGGAGGGCGCCGGCTTGTTCCATATCGCGCTTCATGCGAATCGCGTCCGACGGGTCTAGGCCCGTGTTCACCATGACCGCCAATGCCGCTCGCAATTCCGGCGAGGCGCGCCTGAAAACGATTTCTTCTTCAGCCGCGGACCATGGGCGATTTGCATAACCGGCGTCGCGCGGTCGAGGCTTTGGGATCACCCCTTCAGCCGGATTGCCCTCAATCAATCCGTGGGGCCTGCCGAACTTGAACACCTGGCGCAAGAAAGTGAGGACATAATTGCCCTGCCGCCACCCTAGTTTGCGCGATGCCTTATCGTGGATTCCAGCAATCAGCGGAGTATCCAGCACGTGAACCGGTGTATCCTGGATGGGAGCCAAGTAATCCGCGCAACGTCGGTAGTCCCGTTGCGTCGCAGCTGCTCTCGATGCGAAGTGCTCTGTTTCAAAGTAGTGCCGGATCAGCCCGCCAAGCGTACCTGCCTTTGGCGCCTTCTGCTGGATCGCCTCGTGTGCCGCCTCGATGCGCTGTGCCTCTGTATAGAAGCCCGAAGTGCCCATCGGGTACTTTTGGGTGTCGAGCATGAGCCCGGTCGCCCGGTGCTGGTAGTATGGCCGTGACTCCCACTTGGTTCCATCTGACCGGCGCTTCTTGACGGTCCAGGCTTTGAAGCCGGTCAGCCGGATAAGCCTCATCCCAGCTTGCCGAGGATCGCCTCGCGGCTCGTCTCCTCGGCCCCCTGTTTGCAGCCATCGATCCAGGAATCAAGATCGCGCTTGTCCCATCGGATTTCGCCAGGGCGCAGTTCAATTGGGTTAACCGGACAAAGCGCCTTGAAGTGCTTTGCGGCCATGCCGCAGTAGTTTGCTGCCTCCAAAGCGGAGAGCATCCTTTTTTCGACAACGGAAAGATTCAGAGTTGCGCTTGCCATTCTTCTTTCCCTTTACGAGCGTGCTTTGCGGTGCCTTCGCTTCTGATCCTTAGAAAATGACGCTAGCTCCCGACTTTGCTCTTCGGTGATGCGATACTTTGGGAGCGCGGTACGTGAGGAGCCATCTTCAAGGATTCGCCACTGTCGATCTGCCCGTCTATCCCGTTCCCGCTGGATCCAATCCATTAAGTTGAGGAACTCGCGCAGTCCGCAGCGCTCGGATGAATTGAGGCCTCGTCCCATGCTGCAATTTCTCTTCTTGCCTTGCCCCGGAGCACTCTGAAACTCAGGCAGAGTCTTTCGAATAAACCTGATCAAGTACGGTGTTGGGGTGGAGGCCCAGTCGAGCACACACGAGTTCAAAGACAGCCGAAACGTTCAGCGAGATGTACCCGACCGGACGGCCGAGCTTAGTCTCAATTTCACTTGGCCGGGTATCTGAGGTATGCAGCATCACGCATCCACGATCGCCGCTGACATGGAGATAGGTCTTGCCCAACTCGAAATGGTAGGGAAAGCCGGGATGGCGCGTAGCCTGACAATTCGGGGTCGTCCCAGCGCCGGCATGTGCAAGATGCCTGGCAGCCCGAAACGCATCGGCGGGAGCGGAAAGACCCGAGTCCATCAATGTTGCGGCGCATGCAACTTCCATCAGGTTTTGCCAATCAAACTGGCGATGGCAACCACGCTGGCCGCCACCGCCATGACCGACGATTAACTCGCGAGTCGACCAGTTCTGAACGGACTTGGCCTCAACACCCGTAGCGAATGCTACTTCTTGGGAGTTGAGCAGCAGCTCGTCCAGGGGGGCGCCCTCGAACTTCTTCCGAATATTGAACGCCTTTTGCTCGATCTTCATGATGTTCTCCTGTCTGTTTTGTTAACTCATAGGGAGCTATCTTGATTGAAGCAAGAAAAAACTCTTCGCGAGCTATGAATTCGGAGGCGCTATTTCGGCTGACCTGCCCCCCTTCGGTCCCTCGTTCATAACGAGAGTCTGCGGGTTTGATCTTGATAATCATGGGTTTCGGTTTG
>NZ_PGTB01000281.1 GCF_002786325.1 Pseudooceanicola lipolyticus
CGGCCGCGCCCTGGTTCGACCGTCTGGCGCGGGTGCTGACCGAGGTGGGCGAGGCCGAGATCGCCGCCGCCCGCCGCCGCGCCGCGGCGTGAACTGGTCGCTGTCCGGCATTGGCTGACAGCGCCAGTGCCGGACCTCGCCACATTTGGCCGCCGAGACTGGCCAAGCTCTACTTCGACCGCGCAAATGAAAACGCCCCGGCACCGGGCCGGGGCGTTCTAAGATGTGGTCAGCGACCGTCCGCTCAGGCGGCTTCGACCTTGGCGGCGTCACGCAGCCAGGCCAGCACGGTTTCCGGCGAGGACACGCCATAGGGGTCTTCGCCGTGGTTGTCGCACAGGCCCGGCTCTTCGAACCAGGCTTCGATCACGCCGTCATTGACCACGGCGGCATAGCGCCACGACCGCAGGCCAAAGCCCAGATTGTCCTTGCGCACCAACATGCCCATGCGGCGGGTGAATTCGCCCGAGCCGTCGGGGATCACCTTCACATTGCTCAGGCCCTGGGACTCGGCCCACTTGTTCATGACAAAGCTGTCATTGACCGACATGCAGTAGATTTCGTCGATTCCCAGCGCGGCGAAATCGGCAAAACCGTTTTCGAAACCGGGCAGCTGGTAGGTCGAGCAGGTCGGTGTGAAGGCACCGGGCAGCGAGAACAGGACAACCCGCTTGCCGGCGAAATAGGAGGTCGTGGTCAGATCTTCCCAGCGGAACGGGTTGGGACCGCCGACGCTTTCGTCGCGCACGCGGGTGTGGAACGTCACTTCGGGCAGGCGATAGCCGGTTTTCATGGAGTTTCCTTTCGGGTCGGTCTGTATATCTGGGTAAATCGCAGCGGTTATGCTGCGTTGCAGCTTCGCTTAGGACGATTCCCAAGGGGGCTCAAGGGGGCGGGTCCGGTTGGTACCGCTTGCAAGGCCGCTATGAAATTTGGGTCATTACATTTTGGGCGGTATCGGATTAAAAAGAATGCAAATATGGAGGACCTCCAGCAGATGCGCGACCTGAAAATCCCAGCCCAGCGTCACCCGGAAAAGGCGCACCGCCCGGATAATGCCCAGCCGAAGAAACCCGACTGGATCCGGGTCAAGGCGCCCAGCGGCGCCGGCTATGCCGAAACCCGCCGCATCATGCGCGAGAACAACCTGGTCACCGTCTGCGAAGAGGCCGGCTGTCCCAATGTCGGCGAATGCTGGTCGCAGGGTCATGCCACCATGATGATCATGGGCGAGGTCTGTACCCGCGCCTGCAGCTTCTGTAACATCGCCACCGGCAAGCCGCCCGAGGCGCTGGACGTGTTCGAGCCCGGTCGCGTCGCCCATGCGGTGGAAAAGCTGGGGCTGAACCATGTGGTGATCACCTCGGTCGACCGCGACGATGTCGAGGATGGCGGCGCCGACCATTTTGCCCAGACCATCCGCGCCATCCGCCACCGCAGCCCCGGCACCACGATCGAGATCCTGACGCCGGATTTCCTGCGCTGCGATCCCGCGGTGCTGGAGGTGGTGGTCGACGCGCGCCCGGACGTGTTCAATCACAACCTGGAAACCGTGCCCGGCCTCTACCCCGAGGTGCGCCCCGGCGCGCGCTATTTCCATTCGCTGCGGCTGTTGCAGCGGGTGAAGGAACTGGACCCGTCGATGTTCACCAAGTCCGGCATCATGGTCGGCCTGGGCGAAGACAAGCAATCGGTGCTGCAGGTGATGGACGACATGCGCGCCGCCGACGTGGATTTCCTGACCATCGGACAGTATCTGCAGCCGACGCCGAAGCACCACCGGGTTGATCGTTTCGTGACGCCGGAAGAGTTTGCCAGCTATGAAAAGGCCGCCTATGGCAAGGGCTTCCTGATGGTATCGGCCACCCCGCTGACCCGGTCGAGCTATCACGCCGGCGATGACTTCGCCCGCCTGCGCGAGGCGCGGCTAGCCCGGCTGGCCGGCGCCTAGGCCCGGCCGCAACGGGCAAATTCCGTCGGCGGAATTTGCCAAAAGTCATCAATGACTTTTCGCCGCGCGAGCCGGGCCGGGCGCTATTGCCCTTCCGGCACCGCCTTGAGATAGGCGGCGATTGCGGCGCGGTCTTCGGCGCTCAGATGGGCCAAGTTGGCGATCACGTCGGCCATTTCGCCGCCGGCGCTGTCGAAATCCGGGGTAAAGCCGGTTTCCAGGTAATAGGCGATATCCTCGGCGCTCCAGTCCAGCTGAGACGGGGCGATCCCGGGGATCCGGCCCTCGCCCGACGGGTTGGGCGCTCCTTGTAGCCATTGCGCGCTGTCCAATCCGCCAAACGCGTCGCGCGGCGTATGGCATTCGGCGCAATGGCCCAGCGCCTCGACCAGATAGCGCCCGCGCTCCAGCGTCTCGCCCTCGACCGGGACCACCCAGTCGCCGTTCAGGTAAAGCTGTTTCCACAGGCCCAGCCCCCGGCGCACCGTGAAGGGAAAGCTCAGCTCATGCGGCAGGCTGGCCACGTCCGAGGGTGGCAAGGTGTCCAGGAACGCCTTCAGATCCGCCACGTCCTGCAGCGTCATCCGGGCATAGGTGGTATAGGGCAGCGAGGGATAATAATGCCGGCCCGCCGGCGAGACCCCGGCGATCAGCGCATTGGCCAGGTCCTGCGTGCTCCAGCCGCCGATGCCGGCACTGCTGGGCGAGATATTGGGAGCGACGAAAGTGCCGAACGGGCTGGTAATGCGATAGCCGCCGGCCAGCACCAGCCGCGCGTCGCCTTCGGAGTCCGGCGCAGCATGGCAGGCGGCGCAGCCAGCGGCCCAGAACACCGTCTCGCCACGTGCCGCGTCGCCGTTCAGGCCGGCGGTGGCG
>NZ_PGTB01000282.1 GCF_002786325.1 Pseudooceanicola lipolyticus
CGGCCCCAGCGCGGCGCGCACGGCGTCGGCACCGTCACCGGCCGCGGCGTCCAGATCAGCTGCCGCGGCGGCCAGTTGCATGACCATCTGGCCGGCTTCGCTGTCCGCCTCCCAGAGTGAGGGCAGGGCGCGGGTGGCCTCGCCCATGCTGGCAGTGTCGGTGCCGGGCAGCCAATAGCGCGACTGATCCAGCGAGGTCAGCTTGGCCAGGTTGGAGGCGGCGGCCGAGGCCGCGGCGGCGTCATATTCGATCTCGCCCTTGGCGACACCGCCCAGATAGCCGAGGTTATAGGCAAAAAGCTGCATGGTGGCCTTGCGTGCCTTGATCGCGTCCATCGCGGCCTTGTCATCCTGAGCGATGGTCAGCGAGGCGGTTCCCAGCAGGGCGGCAATGGCAAGCCCCGCAACAACAGTCGGTTTGAACTTCACGGCTGGTCTCCCTGGCTATTGGTCGATATTGGCACTATACGTGTGAGCGTTTGGATATATATTGTCCAAAATTGCAAAAGCCTCTTCGATTATTGCACAACCGGAACTGGGATAACCTTCGTTTTGTGCTTTGCGTCGCCACGCATGGCACCATCAGCGCTGCCGCCCGGGTGCTGGGGGTCAATCATGCAACGGTGTTGCGCCGGGTGGCGGCCTTCGAGCGGGACCATGGCGGACCGGTTTTTCAAAAGACTGCAACGGGCTACCGGGTGCTGCCTGATCGCGCAAACGTGATCGAGGCGGCGCGCGAGGTCGAGAACGCGGTGGTCTCGGTCGAGCGCTTGATGCAGGGGCGGCGGGCGGCAATGCGCGGCCTGGTGCGGCTGTCCTCCACCGATTCCCTCTGTCAGTCTATCCTGCCGGGGCTGGTGCGCAGGCTTCATGATGCGCTGCCGGAACTGCAGATCGAGGTGATGAGCACCAACAGCCACCTCGATTTTACCCGGATGCAGGCCGATATCTCGGTCCGGCCGGCGCGCAGCCTGCCGGAAGAGATGATCGGCGACAGCCGCGTCGGGTTGTGCTTTCGCGCCTATGCCGCGCCGGGGGCGCCGGCGCTGTGGCTGTCGCCGACCGGCGCGCTGGCGCGGTCGGTGGCGGCCGCATGGATCGCCGCCCATATCGAGCCCGACCACGTCGGCGCTGGGGCCGACAGTTTCATGGTGCTGCGCGAATTGGCCCGCCTGCGGGCCGGCATCGCGGTGCTGCCTGCCTTCCTCGGTGATCCCGTCCCCGAGCTTGAGCATCGCGCCGAGCTGATGCCGGACCTGTCGGTGCCGATCTGGGTCGCCAGCCATGCCGAGCTGCGCGAGGTGCCGCGCATCCGCATGGTGCGCGAGCGGATCCTGGATTATCTGGACGGATGCCGCGACCTGCTGGACCCGCCGGCCGCGCCGGTCCACCGGTAAGGCGGGTCAGTCGGTGAACCGGACCTTGCCGATAAAGGGCAGGTTGCGGTTGCGCTGGGCATAGTCGATGCCATAGCCGACGACAAATTCGTCCGGAATTTCAAAGCCGATCCAGTCGGATTTGAAATCCACTTCGCGGCGGCTGGGCTTGTCCAGCAGCGCGATGGATTTCAGCCGCTTGGGCTGGCGGCTCTTCAGCAGGGCGATGACGTGGTTCAGGGTATGGCCGGTATCGACAATATCCTCGACCACCAGCACATCGCGCCCCTGAATGGCGCCGCGCAAATCCTTGAGGATGCGTACCTCGCGGCTGCTTTCCATCGCGTTGCCATAGGACGAGGCTTCGAGGAAGTCGATCTCGATCGGCACGTCCAGCTCGCGCGCGAGGTCGGCGATGAAGACAAAACTGCCGCGCAGCAGGCCGACCACGACCAGCTTGTCGGTATCGCGGAATTCACGGCAGATCTCGCGGCTCAACTCCTCAATTCGCGCCGCGATCGCCTTGGCCGAGATCAGTTCGTCGATAACATAGGGCCGGTTCGGCATCTCATTCCCTTTTCGCGGTTCCGGGTTGCGTCCTGCGCCAACCTATCCTGCCGCGTCCCGAAGGTGCCACTGCTTTGCCACGTCACCCTGTCGAAAGAATTTGCAATTTTCACCTCGCATCGCCGGCGGGGGCGCGGACCGGGCATCGCCGCCTTGATCTTTTGCCCCATTCATAGGACAGACGCGGCACTGAACGCCAACCACCCCCGAGTATATGCCCAGCCATTCCGAAACCCGCCACCTGCCGTATCAGCCCCGGCAGATGTATGACCTTGTCGCCGATGTCGCGCGTTATCCCGAGTTTCTGCCCTGGTGCGCCGCCGCGCGGATCCGCCGCCGGTACCAGGACGGCGCGGCCGAGGTGATGGAGGCGGACCTGGTGATCCGGTTCAAGGTGTTCAGCGAACGGTTCGGCAGCCGCGTCACCCTGTTTCCCGACGAGATGCGCATCGTCACCGAATACCTGGACGGCCCGTTCAAGTTCCTGAAATCCGAGTGGACCTTCTCCGAGGCCACGGGCGGCTGCGACATCTCTTTCTATGTCGATTTCGAGTTCAAGAACGCAGTGCTGCAGAAGGTCATCGGCCTGGTGTTCAACGAGGCGATGCATCGAATCGTGCGCGCCTTCGAGGCGCGGGCGAAAGAGCTTTACGGCGCGGCCTGAGGTTCGAGCGCCGCTTCCAGCAATGCCAGCGCGTGATCGCGCGCCGCCGCGCGCACCTTGTCCCGCCCCGGCGCGCCGAACTCGACGGTTTCGGTGGCGGTGGCCTGCCCGGTGATCGCCAGCCCGAAACAGACCCGGCCCTCGGGCTTGAATTCCGACCCGCCGGGCCCGGCGATGCCGGTGATCGACACCGCCAGCCCGGCGCCGGA
>NZ_PGTB01000283.1 GCF_002786325.1 Pseudooceanicola lipolyticus
GGCGCGCGGCATGGTGCTGGGCCAGGCGCTGGACATCGCGGCGGAAACCGCCACCGCGCCGCTGACGCTGGAGCAGATCACCGCACTGCAGGCGGGCAAGACCGGCGCGTTGATCGAATGGGCGGCGGTGGCCGGCGCACGGCTGGCCGGGGCCGAGACCGGGCCGCTTTCGGATTATGCCCGCTGCCTGGGCCTGGCGTTCCAGATCGCCGATGACATCCTCGACGTGGCCGGCGACCCCGAGAAAACCGGCAAGCGGCTGCAGAAAGACGCGGCGGCGGGCAAGGCGACCTTTGTTTCGCTGCTGGGGCTGGAGGGGGCGACGGCGCGCGCCACCGAACTGGCCGAGGCCGCCTGCGACGCCTTGGCGCCCTATGGCGACCGGGCCGACTGCTTGCGCCAGGCGGCGCGTTTCGTTATTTCCCGCGACAACTGAAGGCAAGGAGCCGCCAGTGACCGACCGCCCCGCCACACCCCTGCTTGACCGGATCCGCCGCCCCGCCGACATGAAGGGGCTGAGCGACAGCCAGCTGGTGCAGCTTGCCCACGAATTGCGGGCCGAGACGATCTCGGCGGTTTCCGTCACCGGCGGGCATCTGGGCGCCGGGTTGGGCGTGGTCGAACTGACCGTGGCGCTGCACGCGATCTTTGACACGCCGCGCGACAAGCTGATCTGGGATGTCGGTCACCAGTGTTATCCGCACAAGATCCTGACCGAACGCCGCGACCGCATCCGCACGCTGCGGATGAAGGACGGGTTGAGCGGTTTTACCAAGCGGGCGGAAAGCCCCTATGACCCGTTCGGGGCGGCGCATTCCAGCACCTCGATCAGCGCCGCGCTGGGCTATGCGGTGGCGCGCGACCTGGGCGGGGTGACGCCCGAGGGGATCGGCGACGTGGTGGCGGTGATCGGCGACGGCGCGATGAGCGCCGGCATGGCCTTCGAGGCGATGAACAATGCCGGCGATCTGGGCAAGCGGATGATCGTCATCCTGAACGACAACGAAATGAGCATCGCGCCCCCGGTCGGGGCGCTGTCGTCGTACCTGTCGCGGCTCTATGCCGAGGAGCCGTTCCAGCACCTGAAAGACGCGGCCAAGGGCGCGGTGTCGCTGTTGCCGGAACCGTTCCGCGAGGGCGCCAAGCGGGCCAAGGACATGCTGAAGGGCATGGCGGTGGGCGGCACCCTGTTCGAGGCGCTGGGGTTTTCCTATCTCGGGCCGATCGACGGGCATGACCTGCATCAGCTGTTGCCGGTGCTGCGCACGGTCCGGGCGCGGGCACATGGCCCGGTGCTGATCCATGTGCTGACGCGCAAGGGCAAGGGCTATCGCCCGGCCGAACAGGCGCGCGACAAGGGCCATGCCACTGCCAAGTTCGACATGGTCACCGGCGAGCAGAAAAAGGCGCCGTCGAACGCGCCCAGCTTTACCGGCGTCTTCGGCAAGGAACTGCTGCGGCTGGCCGGCGAGGATGACAAGATCTGCGCGGTGACCGCGGCGATGCCGGATGGCACCGGGCTGAACCTGTTTGCCGAACGCTATCCCAGCCGCTGTTTCGATGTCGGCATCGCCGAACAGCATGGCGTGACCTTTGCCGCGGCGCTGGCCGCCGGCGGGATGAAACCGTTCTGCGCGATCTATTCCACCTTCCTGCAGCGCGGCTATGACCAGGTGGTGCATGACGTGGCGATCCAGCGGCTGCCGGTGCGGTTTGCCATCGACCGCGCCGGGCTGGTCGGGGCCGACGGCGCCACCCATGCCGGCAGCTATGACATCGCCTTCCTAGCCAACCTGCCCGGTTTCGTGGTGATGGCAGCGGCGGACGAGGCCGAGCTGAAACATATGGTGGCCACCGCGGCGGCGCATGAGGATGGGCCGATCGCCTTCCGCTATCCGCGCGGCGAGGGCACCGGGGTGGAGATGCCCGAGGCCGGCGCGGTGCTGGAGATCGGCAAGGGCCGGATCATCCGCGAAGGCGGCCGGGTGGCGATTTTGTCCTACGGCGCGCGGCTGGCCGAGGCGGAAAAGGCCGCCGAGGCGCTGGCGGCGCGCGGCATCACCCCGACGGTGGCCGATGCCCGATTTGCCAAGCCGCTGGACCGGGAGTTGATCCTGGCTCTGGCAGCCGAACACGAGGCGCTGATCACGCTGGAGGAAGGCGCGGTTGGCGGCTTTGGCAGCCATGTGGCGCAGTTGCTGGCGGAAGAAGGCGTGTTCGATACCGGGCTGAAATTCCGCTCGATGGTGTTTCCCGACATCTTCATCGACCAGGCCAGCCCGGCGGATATGTACGCGGTGGCCGGCATGGACGCCGCCCGGATCGAAGCCAAGGTGCTGGACCTGCTGGGCGTGGCCCGCCTGGGCGAGAAGCGGGCCTGACGGGATTGGCGCCGGATCGGGCCCCCCCATCCGGCGGCGGATTTTCGACATCGAGGACCGCGCCCGACCGCGGGTGGGCGGTCGGGTGCTGCGGGGGCACTTCGTGCCTTTGTTCCGGGCAAGGCGTCTTTCTACCATGAGGTAAGATGAGGCCTCACCCCGCCCCTGCCGGGTCAATCCAGCCACACCGTCACCCGGTCAGAGCGGCCGTTGCGATCCACCACCACCAGCGTGGAAAAGCCGGCACCGGGATAGGGCAGTTCGACCTCGCGCGCGTGCTGTCCGGTGAGGGCGGGACTGCCATTGGCGATCACCGAGAACGGCGCGGCGCCGCCGCTGAGCTTGACCGTCACCGGCGCGCCATCGGCAGCGAGCCGGGCGCCATCGGGCGGGAAGGTCAGGCGCAACGCGGCACCCGGCGCCTCGAAGCTG
>NZ_PGTB01000285.1 GCF_002786325.1 Pseudooceanicola lipolyticus
TGGCGCGGCTGGCGGCGCTGGAGCCGGCCACCCCCGCCGGGCTGGTGGCGGAATGGCGCGCGGTGAGCCCGCCGGGCGGGGACGGGAAGCGATGACCTGGTCCAAGCGGTTCTTCGACATCTTCTTCGCGCTGCTGCTGATGGCGCTGCTGGCGCCGGTGGGGCTGGGCCTGTCGCTGTGGCTGCTGGCGCGCCAGGGCCGGCCGCTGTTCTACGTGGCCGAGCGGATGAAGACGGTGGACCGGCCCTTTGATCTGTGGAAGTTCCGCACCATGACCGTGGCCGCCGCCGATTCCGGGGTCTCGGGCGGCGACAAGGCGGCGCGGATCACCCCGGCCGGGGCCTGGCTGCGCGCCACGCGGCTGGACGAGCTGCCGCAGCTGTGGAACATCCTGAAAGGCGATCTGAGCTTTGTCGGCCCGCGCCCGCCGCTCAGGGCCTATGTGGAGCGGTTCCCCGAACTTTACGCCGAGGTGCTGGCCTGCCGCCCCGGGGTGACCGGGCTGACCTCGATCACCTATCACCGGCACGAGGCGGCGCTGCTGGCGCGCTGCCGCACCGCCGCAGAAACCGATGCGGTCTATGCCCGGATCTGCGTGCCGATGAAGGCGCGGCTGGACCTGATCTATCGCCGCCGCCGCAGCCTGTGCTACGATTTCGACCTGGTGTTCCAGACCATCGGCGGCCTGGTCCGCCGCGGCGGCGGCTGAGGGCGCGCGCGGCCAAATGCAAGGGTTATGTTCAGGCGCAGCAGATTTCTGCCTATTTTCCGGGCAGCCGGCGGGAAACCGTTTTGCGGGCGGCAAAAAATCGGCTAGGGATCACCGTGTTGGGTTGAGTGCGGCGCATTTGCATTTGACATTCCCGTCAGGGGACCGAGGCGGAAGCCGCTCCGGCAGGAGTCCGGATCCGGAACCGGCCCCAGTAAATATTGTGGGGGCTGCGGCCTGAATGTTTTATCTCGTCAGTTCCCTGAGCCGTAAGCAGAAAGCCTATATCTTTCTCGCCGTCGACCTGGCCCTGATCCCCGCCGCGCTGCTGTTCACCTATACCGTGCAAGCGCTGCCGATGTCGCCGCTGGAGGCGCTGTGGCGCACCCTGCCGGTGCTGCCCTATATGCTGGCCATCGCCGCGGCGCTGTCGATGCGGCTGGGGTTGCCGTCGATCCAGCTGATCGCCTATGAGCGCCATGCCGTCGGGCTGACCGCGATTTTTGCGGTGGCGCTGATCGCGGTCTCGGCCGGGCTGTCGGTCTTCACCGGGCTGCAGCTGCCGCTGGGCACCCATGTGATGTTCGGCATCTGCTATTTCCTCTTCGTGGTGGCCGCGCGCGCGGTGCTCTACCAGGTGGTGGTGGCGATCTACCGCCGGGCGCAGCCGCGCCGCCGGGTGCTGATCTATGGCGCCGGCACCACCGGCACCCAGCTGGCGCAGGCGCTGAAAAGCCATGACAGCATCGACCCGATCGCCTTTGTCGACGACAACACCTCGCTGCAGGGCATGACGCTGCTGGGCCTGCCGGTCTATCCGCCGGCGCGCATCGCCCAGATCGCCAAGGAACGCGATGCCGGCCGGGTGCTGCTGGCGATGCCGTCGCTGAGCCAGCCGAAACAGGCGCAGATCGCCCGGCGGCTGCAGAAGATGAAGCTGGAGGTGCAGGCGCTGCCCTCCTTCGCGCAGCTGATCGGCGAGGAGGCGCTGGTGGACAAGCTGACGCCGGTGGCGCCGCAGACCTTCCTGGGCCGCAAACATGCCGAGACCAATCTCGGCGAGGCGGCGCTGAGCTATGAGCGGCGGGTGGTGCTGGTCTCGGGCGCCGGCGGCTCGATCGGCTCGGAGCTGTGCCGCCAGGTGCTGGCCTGCCGGCCGCAGAAGATCGTGCTGTATGAACTCAGCGAACTGGCGCTGTACACCGTGCACCAGGAGCTGGAGCAGCTGACCGAGGGCACCCGGATCGAGCTGGTGCCGGTGCTGGGCTCGGTCACCGATCCGCGCCAGGTGCGCAAGGTGCTCTGCGATCACGGCGTGCAGGTGGTGCTGCATGCGGCGGCCTATAAACATGTGCCGCTGGTCGAGGCCAACCCGCTGCCGGGGCTGGCCAATAATGTCTTCGGCACCCAGACGCTGGCGCGCGAGGCGGCCGAGGCCGGGGTCGAACGCTTTATCCTGGTCTCCTCGGACAAGGCGGTGCGCCCGACCAATGTGATGGGCGCGTCCAAACGCCTGGCCGAGCTGGTGGTGCAGGATCTGGCCACCCGGCATCCCGACACCGTGTTCACCATGGTGCGCTTCGGCAATGTGCTGGGCTCGTCGGGCTCGGTGGTGCCGCTGTTCCAGGACCAGATCAGCCGCGGCGGCCCGGTCACCGTGACCGATCCCAATGTGCGGCGCTTCTTCATGACCATCCGCGAGGCGGTGCAGCTGGTGCTGAAGGCCGGCGCCGAGGCCAGGGGCGGCGAGGTCTTCGTGCTGGATATGGGCAAGCCGGTGCCGATCCTGCAGCTGGCGCGCCAGGTGATCGAAAGCGCCGGCTATACGGTGCGCGACGAGGATCATCCCGAGGGCGATATCGAGATCGAGATCATCGGCCTGCGCCCCGGCGAGAAGATCGAGGAAGAGCTGACCCTGTCGGGCGACCTGATCGGCACCCGCTATCAGAAGATCTTCTGCGCCCGCGAGGCCTATCTGTCGGAGATCGAGGTGGCGGCGGTGCTGCGCGGGCTGCGCCACGCCCTGGCCGCCGGCGACGAGGAGGCGGCGCGCGCGGTGATCGACCGCTGGGTCGAGGGCTTTGCCACCG
>NZ_PGTB01000286.1 GCF_002786325.1 Pseudooceanicola lipolyticus
CGCGCCGCCTCGCCGATCACCGGCGGGCTGGCCGCCGCCGGCACCCGCGGCCGGAAGCGGATCAGGTCGCCGGGCTCCTCGGCCAGGTGGTAATCGGGCAGGTGGTCGGCGGCGATCATGTCGCGCAGCATCTTGCGGAACACCCGCCGCGGCGAGGCCGAGCCGGATTTCTTCAGCAGCGTCTCGACCGAGACCCGCCAGCCCTCCTGGCGGCCGCAATGTTTGCGCGCCAGCTCGTAGATGCGCCGCTCCAGCGGCTTCCTGAGGCGGAAATAATCGCGGGAAAGCGTCAGCACCGATTTTGCCAGCACCGCCCGGTACAGCCAGTCGCTGAGCGTCACCGCCACGCTGACCATGCGGCCGCCGCGGGTGCGGCGCACGATCTCCCAGCGCTCGATCAGGCCAAAGCCGCTGGTGGTCTCGGTGGCGCCGGTGACGATATTGGTGGTGATGCGGGTGCCGGCCAGCCGCTCGAAGGCCTCGCGCAGCCGGCGATAGGCATCGCCGCTGGTCTCGCGATTGGTCGCCACCAGCAGGTCATGCGCCTTCAGCTGCAGCGTGCGGCTGACCTGGCGCCCGGCATTCAGCGCCGCCATCAGCTGGCTGATGCAGAAGATCAGGATGTCCTTGTCATGGATGGTGGCCAGCCCCTTGACGCTGGGCGTCACCTCCACGCTCACCCCGTTATGGCTATAGCTCAGGATCCGCCGGTCGGGCCGCGTCGCCAGCGAGAACAGCGGATGTTCCATGCTGGCCAGGTCGTCCTTGGGCAGCGCATCGAAAATGTCGCAGAGGAAAAAATCGCCCTGCCGGTGCCGGTCGGGCAGCAGCCCGTCGGCGCCGCCAGTCAATGCCTGTCCCATGGTCGTTCTGCCCGACTCGTTTTCGTGGTTTCAGTGACGCCCAGCCTAAAGTTATCCACAAGGGCAAACAACGGGGGTTCGGAATCACGCCATCGGGGGAGCGGAGTCACTTTATCGGGGGTTCAGAGTCACCCGGGAGGCGCCGATCGCCTTATTTGCAAGGCCGGAGCGGCATCCAAGTGCCGCCGTAACAGTAAATAACAGGATTCTAACCGGCAAAAAATTTTCCCCTGCCCCCAGATCCGGTATAAGGCCGGGCAGGTTTCCCCATATTTTGCTGAGAAAAGCCGACGAGATGCGGCTTTTTCTTCCATGTGCCGCGTTTTGTGGTAGTCTGGCCAAAACACAGCACATCGGGCAGAGGCATGGGCAAGGACAGTGCAATTCAGGCGGGGCTGCCGCCCTATTTCAACATCGATCCCGACGCCGCCCTGGCCGAGCTGGAGGCGCCGGCCAGCACCGAGGGCTTTGCCCAGATCGCCGCCGCCTGCGCCCGCGGCCGCGCCGACCTGGCCAGCCGCGGCATGAACGAGGCCGGGCGCAAATCGCTGCGCCTGTTCTCGACCTGGGAGATCACCCGCTATCTGATCCCGGTGGCCCAGGCGCATTTCCGCCGGGTGCTGAAGGCCAATCCGGATCTGCCCCAGGGCAGTTCGGAAACCGAGGGCGGCGCCAAGTGGTTCACCCTGGACGAGGTGCTGCGGCTGCGCGGCTTCTTCGCGGCGCAGGGATCGAAGGCGAAGAATTACCGCCCCTACCGCCCCGAGGGCCTGCCGGCCAAGATCGTCGCGGTGGCCAATTTCAAGGGCGGCGTCGGCAAGACCTCGACCGCGGCGCATCTGGCGATGTCGGCGGCGCTGGACGGCTACAAGGTGCTGGTGGTGGACCTGGACAGCCAGGGCAGCATGACCTCGATCTTCGGCGGCACCGTCGCCGATGAATGGCAGACCGCCTATCCGCTGCTGGCGCGCCATTACGGCGAATATCTGCGCGCCGAGAACCAGCGCCGGCTGGACCGGGGCGATGCGCCGCAGCCGCTGGACGAGGCGCTGTCGGCGGCGCTGGAGATGTCGGCCGACGAGGTGATCCAGCCGACCCACTGGCCCAATATCGACCTGATCGGCGCCCAGCTGAACCTCTACTGGGCCGAGTTCCAGGTGCCGGTCTGGCGGATGGCGGCGCGCGGCTGGAAGCTGTGGGACGCGCTGACCGAGCGGCTGGAGGCCGATGGCGTGCTCGACCGCTACGACCTGGTCTTCATCGACACCCCGCCGGCGCTGGGCTATCTCACCATCAACGGGCTGGCGGCGGCGGATATCCTGCTGGTGCCGCTGGGCGCCTCCTTCCTGGAATTCGACAGCACCGGGCGGTTCTTCGACATGCTGCATTCGACCTTCGCCAGCATCGAGGAGAGCGAGAACATGGCCGCCCGCGCCCTGGGCCGCGCCGGGCTGGCCTTCGAATGGGACGCGGTGCGCGCGGTGATCACCCGCTATGACGGCGCCCAGCAGGGCGAGCTGTCGGCGCTGATGCAGGCCTATCTGGGCCGCACCCTCAGCCCGCACCGGCAGGATTTCACCGCGCTGATCGGCCAGGCCGGCGAACAGGTCAGCGGCATCTACGAGGCCGATTACCGCGATTTCAACCGCGAGACCTATGCCCGCGGCCGCGAAACCTTCGACGAGACCTATGCCGCCTTCAAGCGGCTGTTGCTAGGGATCTGGCGCCGCGACGAGCTGGCGGCGGCCGCGCCCGGCGCCCTGGCCGTTTAGAGGCTGATAACCAGACCCTGGTAAAGGGCAGAGGAGATCCCCGGAATGGCAAAGCGCAAGAGATTGACCCCGGCCCAGCCCGATTACCTGTCCGCCGCCCCGGCGGCCCGCCCCGCGCCGGGGCCGCTGTCCTCGGCGCCGATCGCCCAG
>NZ_PGTB01000287.1 GCF_002786325.1 Pseudooceanicola lipolyticus
GAAACCGCGGGCGCGCCGCGCCGCCGGTCTGGGCCTGTTCACCTCGCTGCTGCTGTTCCTGTTTGCGGTGGTGGCCGGCGCGGCGGCGGGCACCTGGTGGCACTGGCCGGCCGACACGGCAAGCCAACCCGACTCCAGCGCCGTGGTGGCGCGTGCCGCGACCGACACGTGTTCGGTCAATGCGCTCTCCGGCCTCGGCGGCGGCTTTGCAACGGTGGGGCAGGCGATGCGCAACTGCGGCCGGGACATCACCCCCGATGTCGCGCTGGCGCTGGTGGAAGACTATGCCGCGCGCAGCGATCCGCAGGCGCTGCTGCTGTTCGGCACGCTCTATGACGGCACCGAACTGGACGCGCGGGTGGAGAACTTGATCGGGCTCAGCTTTGCGACCGACGACACGAAGGCTGTGGAGTATTATCATCGCGCTGTCGCGGCGGGAGCGATCGAGGCCGACACCCGCCTGGCCGCCACCTGCGCGCGGCTGGCCGACGCGGATTCGACCTTGGCCAAAGGGGCTTATGATGATTACTGCAGGTAAATGGGTCTCGGCGCTGCTGCTTGCGGTCCTGATGCTGGGCCCCGTCCCGGCATCGGCGCAAGAGGTACAGCGCCCGCTGCTGGCCGAGGGCAAGACCAGCGTGTATCAGCGGGTGCTGACCCGCCCCGGCGCGCTGCTGCATGACGCGGCAGGGGGGGCGGCAACCCGAACCTATCCCACCTTCCTGCCGCTTTATGTCTATGCCGAACAGCCGGGCTGGTTCCAAGTCGGCCCCTCGGTCTCCTCCGGGCCCGAGGGCTGGGTCGAGGCCGGCGCGGTGGTGCGCTGGAAGCAGAACATCGTCGCCGCTTTCACCAACCCGGCCGGGCGCAAGCGCCAGATCCTGTTCGACAGCGAAGAGCGGCTGCGCTGGCTGATGGAACACGAAGCCCTGCGCCAGGTGCAGGACCAGATGCTGGGCGAAATCGCCGCCGGACAGGTGCCGCCCGAGCGCGGCATCGCCGCCGCCGAACCGCCGGTCTTCGTCAATATCGTCGACCAGCTCTACCTGATGCCGATCCTCGATTTCGTGCAGGACCTGCATCCGCTGAATTACGAGGAGAACCTGCTGATGCAGGTCGCCTCGGTGCCTCTGCGCGAGGCCGGGCAGGGCCAGGCCGATCCCGGCGATTTCGACGCCGGCATCGTCTTTGTCTTCGACACCACGCAATCGATGGAACCCTATATCGCCCGCACCCAGGATGCCGTCGAACAGGTGGTGCGCGAGATGCGCGGCACCGAGATCGGCGACCGGGTGCAATTCGGCGTGGTGGCCTTCCGCGACAACACCGCCGCCGAACCGCGCCTGCAATACCGCACCCGCACCCTGCTGCCGTTGCAGCGGCGCAATGACCAGACCGAGGTGCTGGCCACCATCCGCGCCGCGACCAATGTGGCCTCGGTGGATTCACCGGGCTTTAACGAAGACAGCTTTGCCGGGGTCGAGGATGCCATAGATCTCACCGATTGGGAGGCCGGCGGCGGGGATCCCTTCGATGCGCGTATCGTCATCCTGATCACCGATGCCGGGCCCAAGGATGTCCGCGACCCCAACGCGCGCTCGGATATCGGCGCCAAGGAATTGCAGCGCGCCGCCCAGGACGAGGGCGTGGCGGTGATGACGCTGCACCTGAAAACCTCTGCCGGCGGCGAGGCGCAGCATGCCTATGCCGCCAACGCCTATCGCGAACTCAGCCGGTTCCAGGACGACACCTATTATTACGGCATTGACGACGGCGCGCCCGAGGCCTTCGAGGCCACGGTCAAACGTCTGGTCACCGCGATCACCGACGTGATCCGCACCGCCCGCAACGAACAGCGCGTGCTCAGCCCCGAGGAAACCGGGCCAGCGCTGGTCAATTTGGGGCTGGCGATGCAGCTGGCCTATCTGGGCCGCGAGACCGGCGCGCAGGCGCCCGACGTGATCGAGGGCTGGGTGTCGGAAAAGGCGGTGGAGGATCCGTCGCGCCTGGCGATCGAGCCGCGCCTGCTGGTCACCAAGAACGAGATGGCGACCATGGCCGACCTGCTGTCGCAGCTTCTGACGCTGGGCGAACAGGCGCGCGGCGCCGAGGACGCGGCCAGCTTCTTCACCCAGGTGCGCGACGTGGTGGCGCGCATGGCGCAGAACCCCGACCGGCTGGTCAATCCCGACAGCGACACGCTGGGCGGCGCCTTGGAATTCCTCGAAGATCTGCCCTATGAAAGCCAGCTGATGCTGACCACCGAGGAGCGCTGGGCGCAAAGCGCGATGAACCGGCGCCAGATCCTGGACGGGATGCGCCAGAAGCTGGTGCAATACCGCAAGTGGCTGCTGGACCCGGATGTCTGGACCGCGCTGTATGACGGCGCGCCCGATGGCGATCATGTCTTTGCCATGCCCTTCGACGTGCTGCCCTAGCCACGCATGGCGGCCGAGCTTTGCATCCGGTCGGGGCGCATCGCGCTGAAGGATGGCGACCGCGCCTTCCGGCTGGAGATTGACGACCTTGCGCTTGGCGCCGGGCAGGCGGTGGCGCTGACCGGGACCAGCGGCGCCGGCAAGACCCTGCTGCTGGAGCTGCTGGGACTGCTGCGCGCACCGGGGGCGGGCACGGTGTATCTGCACCGCGACGGGCAGGGGGGCGAAACCGACCTTGCCGCGTTATGGGTACAGGGGCCGCGCAACCCGGACCTGGCGCGCCTGCGCGGGGCGCTGTTCGGCTTTGTGCCGCAGACCGGCGGGCTGCTGCCGTTCCTGACGGT
>NZ_PGTB01000028.1 GCF_002786325.1 Pseudooceanicola lipolyticus
CCTGGCCGGCAGCGCCATCGACGCCGCGCCGGACACCACGCCGGTGCAAACCACCGAACTGGCCCCTGCCGGCCAGGCCCCTGCCGCCCAGGCCGCTCCAACCGCGGCGCCCGAACCGGTGCGCCACCAGGTGACCCGCGGCGAAACCGCCTATACCGTCGCCCGGCTGTACCAGGTTTCGGTCAAGGACCTGGCCGAATGGAACGGGCTGGGCCCCGATTTCGCCATTCGCGAAGGCCAGTACCTGCTGATCCCGCTGACCGGCACTCCGGCTCCCAACCGGGTGGCCGAACTGCCGCGCCGCTCTGCCGCGGTGACCGAACCGGGCGAAGGCAGCCCGACACCGACACCCCCCAGCGCGGCAACGCCGCTGCCGGCGGAACAGGTCGCCCCGCGCGGCGCCGCCGAGGCGCCCCAGGTCAAGCTGGATCCGCCCACCCAGGACCCGTCCGCAGGCGCCGCCATGGCCTTCCCGGTGACCGGCAAGATCATCCGCACCTATTCCAAGGGCCGCAACGAGGGCATCGACATCTCGGCCCCGGCCGGCACCCCAGTGACCGCCGCCGCCGATGGCAGCGTCGCTGCCATCACCTCCAGCGCCGACAAGGTGCCGATCGTGGTGGTGCGCCATGCCGACGGGCTGCTGACGGTCTATGCCAATGTCGACAATATCCGGGTCAAGAAGGGCGACAGCATCAGCCGTGGCCAGACCATCGCCGAACTGCGCCAGGGCGACAATGCTTACGTCCATTTCGAAGTGCGCAACGGCTTCGACAGCGTCGACCCGATGCCCTACCTGGAATAGCCGAACGCTCGCCGCCCCGGACCTTGCTCTGGGGTGGCGATGCCGCGTTATCCGACCTTCACGCCCTTGCGCCCGGCCAGATCGGTGAAGAACTGCCAGGCCACACGGCCCGAGCGGGCGCCGCGCGT
The DNA here is from genome assembly GCF_002786325.1 of Pseudooceanicola lipolyticus. GTDB lineage: Bacteria > Pseudomonadota > Alphaproteobacteria > Rhodobacterales > Rhodobacteraceae > Pseudooceanicola_C > Pseudooceanicola_C lipolyticus. Next base: position 934 of record NZ_PGTB01000028.1, read on the forward strand.
GGCCTGCCACTCGATCGCCTCGGCGCGCAGCTCGTCCTCCGCGACGGTGACACCATAGGCGTCGCAATAGCGGGCGATCATCGCGAGGTATTCGTCCTGCGAACAGGGGTGGAAGCCCAGCCACAGCCCGAACCGGTCGGACAGCGACACTTTTTCCTCCACCGCCTCGGAAGGGCTGATCGCGGTCGAGCGTTCGTTCTCGATCATGTCGCGCGGCATCAGGTGCCGCCGGTTCGAGGTGGCGTAAAGCACCACATTGGGTGGCCGCCCCTCGATCCCGCCATCCAGCACCGCCTTCAGCGACTTGTAATGCTGGTCATCATGGGAAAACGACAGGTCGTCGCAGAACAGCACAAAGCGGCTGGAGGTGGCCCGCAGCTGGCCCAGCAGCCGCCCCACCGACGGCAGGTCCTCGCGTTGCAGCTCGATCAGCTTCAGCTCTGGATGTTCTGCATTCACCTCGGCATGGATCGCCTTGACCAGGCTGGATTTTCCCATTCCGCGCGCACCCCATAACAGGGCGTTGTTGGCGGCATATCCGGCGGCGAAGCGACGGGTGTTGTCCAGCAGCGTGTCGCGCGATCGGTCGATGCCGACCAGCAGATCCAGCCCGATCCGGTTCACCGCCGGCACCGGCTCCAGCCGGTCGGGATCGACATGCCAGACAAAGGCCGGCGCCGCCGCGAAATCCGGCGCCGGCAGCGGCGCCGGCGCCATCCGCTCCAGCGCGGCGGCGATGCGTTCCAGCGGATCGGCACTCACTTGCCGTCTTCCTCGTCATAGCCCTCGGCGGCGGCGACGTCGTCCAGTTCCTCGTCGTCGTAGTAACCCTCGGCGCGCAGCTTGGCCTCGCGCTTGGTCTCGACCCGGCGCACCAGGAGGATGGAAATCTCGTACAGCCCGTAGACCACCACGAACAGGATCACCTGGGTGATCACGTCAGGCGGCGTCACCAGGGCTGACAGCACCAGGATCGCCACCACCGCGTATTTGCGCACCGAGCCCAGCCCCGCCGCGCTGACCAGCCCGGCCTTGCCCATCAGGGTCAGCAGCACCGGCAGCTGGAAACACAACCCGAAGGCGACCACGAACTTGATCGTCAGGCTCAGATATTCCTGCGCCGAACCCTGGAAGGCGATGCCGGCGACGCCGCTGCTGTCGGCGGCCTCGTCATTCAGCACGCTGCCGGCCTGCTGGAACCCCAGGAAGAAATCGAAGGCCAGCGGGGTGACGACGTAATAGGCAAAGCTGGCGCCCAGGAAGAACATGAAGGGCGAGGCCAGCATGAAGGGCAGAAACGCGTTTTTCTCGGACCGGTACAGGCCCGGCGCCACGAAGCGCCACATCTGGAAGCTGATATAGGGAAAGGCCAGCACCAGCCCGCCCAGCAGCGAGATCGACACCGCCACAAAGAACCCTTCCTGCAGCTTGATCAGGATCAGCCCGCAATCGGCATGGCCGCGCTGGGCCATGGCATCGCACAGCGGATGGGTCAGAAAGTTGAAGATCGGGTTCCAGACGGTGAAACAGATCACCATGCCGACGATGAAGGCCAGCACCGAATGGATCAGCCGGGTGCGCAGCTCGGCCAGGTGTTCGATCAGCGGCGCCGCTGAATCGTCGATGTCGTCATCCATGGCGTGGCTCATACGCTGTCCCCGGCCTCGCGTTTCGCCGCGGGCGTCTCGGCCTTCAGCGCCGCCTCCGCCTCTTCGGCCTTGGCCAGCGCCTCGGCGGCCTCGCGGGCCTTGCGTTCGGCGGCGGCGCGCGCGGTGGCGGCCTGAATCTTCTTGGCGCTTTCGGCACGCTCGGCCGCCAGCTTGCCGGTTTCGCTGTCGGGGGTGTATTTGGTGGGGTCCAGCCCCTTGGTCATGTCGCGCGTGGCGCTTTTCACGCCATCCAGCGCCGACGAGACCGGGTTGGTCGCGGCCTTCAGCCCCTTGGCCACATCCTTGACGCCGGATTCATCCGCCGCGTCGTTCATGGCCCGGCTGAACTCGCGCGCCATGCCGCGCGCCTTGCCGACCCAGATGCCGACATTGCGGAACAGCACCGGCAAGTCCTTCGGACCCACCACGATCAGCGCCACGATCCCGATGAGCAAAAGCTCGGTCCAGCCCAGGTCGAACATCTTGAGTTACGCCTTGTCCTTCTCGGCCTCGGGCGTGACGTCCTTGGCCGCGGTTGCGGCGTCGTCTTCCAGCTCCTTGGTGCCGTCGCTGACACCTTTCTTGAAGGCGGTGATGCCCTTGCCGACTTCGCCCATCAGCGAGCTGATCTTGCCGCGCCCGAAAAGCACCAGCACCACAACCGCGATCAGCAGCAGGCCGGGAAGGCCAATATTGTTCAGCATTGTTCCTCTCCTCATCTCGTGAGCGGCCGGCGGCGCCAGTGCCGGCCCGGTTACGGCATCCGTTTTAGCCACCGCGTTCCGGGGGCAAAAGCCGGAAGCGCCCCGATCGGCATCGTTTTCGCGCGGGTTTGAAGCGCGCTGCCGGGAAATGCGTTCAACTGACAGGTTTTTGTCAGTTTCTCTGGTCATTGGGCCCGCCACGGGTCAGAATGGCGCCATGGCCCGCTCTAACCGCCTGCTTCGCTTGCTCGCCCTGTTGCAGGATGGCGCGCTGCACCGCGCCGCCGATCTGGCGCGCGCGCTCGACGTGTCAGCGCGCACCATCTATCGCGACATGGAGGCGCTGGCCGCCGCAGGCCTGCCCGTCGCCGGCACCCGCGGCACCGGCTATCGCCTGGCCGAGCTGACCACGCTGCCGCCGCTGCGCCTGAGCCCGGCCGAACTGGAAGCACTCAGCCTCGGCATCGCCATCGTGCAGGAATCGGCCGATCCCGATCTTGCCGGTGCCGCCGCCGCGCTGGCGCAAAAGGTCGACGCCGCGCTGCCAGCCGAAACGCTGCCCCCCTCGGAGAACTGGTTGTTCGCCTTTGCCGCCGGGGCCAGCGCCGCGCGCGGCTTTTCCCTGATGGCACCGATCCGCAGCGCCATCCGCGGCCGCCAGAAGCTGCGGCTGACCGGCCAGGACAGCACCGGGACTCCCGGCAGCCAAACGGTGCGCCCGCTGCGGCTGGACCATCGCGGCCGCGCCTGGGTGCTGACCGCCTGGAGCGAGACCCATGGCGCGTTCCGCCTGTTCCGCCTCGATCTGGTCGAAGCGGCGGCGCCGCTGCCGGAACTATTTGTGGACGAACCGGGCAAGACCCTGGCCGATTATCGCCCCTGACCGTCTGTTCCATGCAGATACGCGCTGGACATGGCGCGCAGGGCCAGTCAGCCCGCCTGCGCCGGGAACACGAAACAGCGGTCGCGCCGCACCGTCAGCCACATCGCCTTGCCCGCCTTGGGCAGGAACACCCCGGGCACCGTCGCCTTCAGCACGCCACCGTCAAAATCCATCCTGAACTCGACCAGCGATTCCTGCCCCAGAAAGCGCGCCCGTTCGACCACGCCGCGCGCCGCCACCCCGTCCGAAGGCGTCGGCAGCGGACCACTGCCACCGCGGTCGAAATCGATCCGCACATGCTGGGGCCGGAACACGATATCCACTTCGGTGTGATCGGCGATGCCGGGGGCCAGGAACTGGCCAAAAGCGGTTTCGGCCAGGGCGCCGTCAACCCGCGCCTTCAGCACGTTGACATCGGAAAAGAACGACACCGCCGCGCGGTCGGCGGGGCGGGTATAGACGTTATAGGGCGCGCCTTGCTGCACGATCCGGCCGCGCCGCATCAACGCGATCTCATCGGCCATGCGCATCGCCTCTTCCGGCTCGTGCGTGACCAGCAGCACCGCGGTATTCTCGTCCTTTAGCAGGCGCAGGGTCTCGTCGCGGATGCCGTCGCGCAACCGGTTGTCGAGGCCGGAAAACGGCTCGTCCATCAGCATGATCGCCGGTTCCGGCGCCAGGGCGCGGGCCAGCGCCACGCGCTGCTGTTCGCCGCCCGACAACTCGTGCGGGAAGGCATCGATATGGCGCAGCAGGTCGACCTTGCGCAGCAGCTCCTCGGCGCGGGCGCGTTTCTGCTCGCGGCTGCCCTTCAGGCCAAAGCCGACATTGTCGGCGACGCTGAGATGCGGGAACAGGGCGAAATCCTGGAACATCAGCCCGATGCCGCGCCGTTCCGGCGGCACCCGGAACACGGTGTCGCAGACCAGCTTGCCATCGACCCAGATCTCGCCGGAATCCTGCATCTCGACCCCGGCGATGATGCGCAGCGTCGTCGACTTGCCGCAGCCCGACGGCCCCAGCAGGCAGGTCACCTGGCCAGGCAGGATGCTGAGCGACACGTCATCCACCACCCGCCGGCCATCATAGCTGCGGGTCAGGTTGCGGATCTCCAGCCGCGGCGTGTCGGACGGGGCGTAATCTTTCACCGGAACCCTCTTCACCCATCCCGATCAATTTTCTCGGGATAAGACCGGGATAGCAATCCGGCCCGCGCTGTACAAGCGGCGCTAGGCTTGCAGATCGAACGCCGCTTCCGCGCAGAGCCGGCCATTTACCTGCAGCTCGATCCGGTGCTGGCCCGGATGCAGGGTGAAGGTGCTGGCATTGCCGCGCAGCGGGTGGCGCTTGCGCAGCACCAGCGACCTGCCCTGTTCAATCTTTGCCTGCTTCAGCTTGAACACCTTGCGCCTTTCGCGCCCGTCCGGCCGGGCAAAGCGGATGATGTAATCGACCAGCACCGGTTGTTGCTGCGCGGCGGCCAGCGTCACCTCGAATTCAAGCGCCGCACCGATGCGCGGTGCGGGGGTCAGCAGGGCCAGGGCGCAGGTGATCTCGGCTCCGGCGTCATAGCCCAGCATCGCCAGGGCGCGGGGATGGCCCTGTTTCACCAGCCCGCGCAGCGCGTGGGCGGTCATCCAGTCCAGCTCCCGCGCCGCCTGCCGCCCGGTTGCGCGCCACTGCTCCAGCCGGTCCATCACCAGCTCCGGGTCATGCCGCGTCAGATCGTTCAGGTGGTTGGCGACCGAGCGGGTGACATAGCGCGTCGGGTCGGCGTGCAATTGCTCCAGCAATGGCAGCGGTGCCGCCACCGGCAGGCCGATCCCCTGCCCCCAGGGCAGACGCGGGCGGGTGCCTTCGCTGACCAGGCGGCGGACATGGTAATTGTCATGCCGCGCCCAGCTGTCCATCCGCGCCAGCACCCGGTCGGGCCAGCGGTTGAGGAACGGGCGGATCGCCCATTCCATCGAAAATCTCTGGGTGATCGCTTCCAGCAGGTCGAGCCCGAGGTCGGGATGCTCCTCCAGCCCGCGGTCCACCACCAGCTCGCCCAGCGGCGCATAGATGAAATCGCCGAAATCGTCATCTTTCAGGGTCGGGTCCAGCGGCGCGGGCAAGGCGGCGCGCAGCACCGGGGCGATCGCCGGCAACGGACCGGCAAGCGCGTCGCCCAGGCAGGTGGCGATCCAGGCGATGCGCTGTTTCAGTTCCAGGTCGGGCAGCCGGTCCATCACCCGCGCTTCGAACCCGGCGGCATCGAATCCGGCATCGGCACGGGCAAAACGGTCCGCCAGATGGCGGACCTTGGCGGCATTGAACAGCTGATCCTTCAGTGAAAAGCCGGCCGCCATGTCACATGGTCAGGTTGGTCGCGCCACCATCCACCAGCAGGTTCTGGCCGACGATAAAGCCCGCATGCTGCGAACAGAGAAAGGCGCAGGCGGCGCCGAATTCCTGCCGGGTGCCATAACGGCGCGCCGGGATCGTCGCGATGCGCTGCGCGCGCACCTCGTCCAGCGACAGGTTCTGCGCCTTGCTGGCCCCCGAATCCAGGGCATTGGCGCGGTCGGTGGCGTGAATGCCGGGCAGCAGGTTGTTGATGTTCACGCCATGCTGCGCGACCTGCCGGGCGGTACCGGCGACATAGCCGGTCAGCCCGGTCCGGGCCGAGTTCGACAGCCCCAACACCCCGATCGGGGCGCGCACCGCCTGGCTGGTGATGTTCACCACCCGGCCCCAGCCGCTTTCGATCATGGCCGGCATCAGCGCCTTCATCAATGTGATCGGCGTCAACATGTTGGCATCGATTGCCTTGAGGAAATCCTCGCGCTCCCAATCGCTCCACATGCCCGGCGGCGGCCCGCCGGCATTGGTGACAAGAATGTCCACCCCCTGCGCCGCCGCGATCACCTCGGCCTGGCCCTCGGGCGTGGTCACATCCGTCGCGACAGTGGTGACGGTGACGCCATATGCGCCGCGAATATCTTCCGCCGCGGCCTCCAGCGCCTCGCCGCCGCGGGCATTCATGATCAGGTTGACGCCGGCCTCGGCCAGCGCCTCGGCACAGCCCAGTCCCAACCCCTTGCTGCTGGCGCAGACCAAAGCACGTTTACCCGAAATTCCCAGATCCATGATCGACTCCTGCCTGATTTTGCGCAGGATTATCGCCGGGCCTGCGATAATGCCAGCATTTGTCCGGAAAAACTCCCGATCTCCGCCACATTTGCCGCACATGCTGGCCTGTGAACAGCGGGAGAGGTCTGTTACGATGTTATCCTCTGCAAACGTGGCGATCCCGGTGAACGCGTCCAGTCCGGTTCAGAACCTGCTTGTCTATCACGCCGCCGATTTCCGCGTTGGCGAAGGCGCGCATTTGGGCGATCCGATTTCGGTGATGGACGATATCGTGCCCGGCGACAGCTATGCGCTGGAGGACGGCGCCCGACGCAAGCGGCTGGCGCTGCGGACCCCGCCAGAAGGCGGGCTGACCATTGCCGAGGACAGCGAGGTCGGCCGCCCCGGCGCGGCGCTGCACATCGACTGCGCGGTGCTGCTGATGTCGCCCGATGGCGGCACGACCGAGGCGCTGGTGCTGGTCGAGGTCGACGCCGACAGCGCCATCGTCGCGATCTTCCTGTTGCCGCTGGGCCGCCTGCGCCAGCGCGCCGGATACCAGGTGGTCAGCCTGGACCGTTCCGGCGCACGACAGAAATTTGCCCACATGGCCTGTGTTTCGTTCACGCGTGGCACCCATATCACCCTGGCCACCGGCGAACAGGTCAAGATCGAGGATCTGAAAATCGGCGACCGGGTGCTGACCCGCGACGATGGTCCGCAGATGGTGCGCTGGATCGGTCAGCATACCGTGCGCGCCGAGGGCGCGCTTGCCCCCATCGTGATCACCGCCGGAACGCTGAACAATACCAACGACTTGGTGATCAGCCCCGATCACCGCCTGTTCGTCTATCAGCGCAGCGACGAGATCGGCGCCGGCCGCCCCGAACTGCTGGTCAAGGCGCGGCACCTGGTCAATGGCGACACTGTCCATGTGCAGGATGGCGGCTTTGTCGATTATTTCCAGCTGCTCTTCGACCGCCACCACATCATCTATGCCGAGGGCATCGCGGCGGAATCGATGCTGGTGGATCCACGCACGCGCCCGGCACTGCCGGCGGACCTGCTGGAAAAGCTGGCGGCGATCCTGCCGCAACATGCCGACCGCGGGTTGCAGGGGCTGGATGTGCAGAAGGCGCTGCTGGACCGGCCCGATGCCATCGACCTGCTGCGCCGCGCCTCGATGCAATAGCGCCCCGGCATCGCCTCCCCCTGGCAGGGGGAGGTTTTGCGAGCGGCGCGCGCCCTTTCGCGCCTATGTTGCGTAAAAGAACTCTTCGCGCACGATCTTGCCATCGGCGACGTGATAGACCGCAACCTCTTTCATGTCGAAGCTCTTGCCGGTGGCCTTCTCCTTGCCCTGCATCTCGAAGATCACCGCAAACCGGTCGTCCCCGTGCAGCATCGGGTCACTGATCGTGCCGCCGGTCACCTCCATATTGCTTTCCCACCACTCGTGTTTGCCCCGGATGGCATCCACCCCGGTCGTCTCGCGCCCCGACCCGTCCATATCCTGCGCTTCGACCGACACCGCGTCCTTGGCATAGAGCTTGGGCAGGTTTTCCTTGGCACGGTTCTCGCGGCAGCCGGCCACCAATTCTCCGGCAATGTCTTTCAAGGTCATGGGACAATCCTCCACAGCATTTGTTCTATATTTGTTCTTATAGCCAATCTTAACGATTCGTTAAAGTCCGCATCGCGGTTCATCGCCGCTCTGGACAGTGTGACCGCTTGCGATTTTCTTGCGCTTGACTGAAACCTTACCTATACGCGCGCCATGCTCGACAACCCGACAAACCGCCCCGATCTGCCGCCCGAAATTGCGCGGCGCCGGACCTTTGCCATCATCTCGCATCCGGATGCGGGCAAGACCACGCTGACCGAAAAATTCCTGCTTTATGGCGGCGCCATCCAGATGGCCGGACAGGTCCGCGCCAAGGGCGAGGCACGGCGCACGCGGTCGGACTTCATGCAGATGGAGAAGGATCGCGGCATCTCGGTCTCGGCCTCGGCGATGTCGTTCGACTACAACGGCTTCCGCTTCAATCTTGTCGACACGCCCGGCCACTCGGACTTTTCCGAAGACACCTATCGCACGCTGACCGCGGTGGATGCCGCGATCATGGTGATCGACGGCGCCAAGGGGGTGGAAAGCCAGACTCAGAAACTGTTCGAGGTCTGCCGGCTGCGCGACCTGCCGATCCTTACCTTCTGCAACAAGATGGACCGGGAAAGCCGCGATACCTTTGAGATTATCGACGAGATCCAGGAGATGCTGGCGATCGACGTGACACCGGCCTCCTGGCCGATCGGCACCGGGCGCGATTTCATCGGCTGCTATGACATCCTGCGCGACCGGCTGGAACTCATGGACCGCGCCGACCGCAACAAGGTCGCACAAAGCATTGAGATCAAAGGACTGGACGATCCGAATCTGGCCCAGCACGTGCCCGCCCAGCTGCTGGAAAAGCTGGTCGAAGATCTGGAAATGGTACGCGAGCTGCTGCCAGCGCTGGACCGCAAGGCAATGCAGGACGGCACGCTGACGCCGATCTGGTTCGGCTCGGCGATCAATTCCTTCGGGGTCAAGGAACTGATGGAAGGCATCGCCGGATACGGGCCCGAGCCGCAGATCCAATCGGCCGAACCCAGAGAGATTCTTCCTGAAGAACCAAAGGTTTCTGGCTTCGTCTTCAAAGTTCAGGCGAATATGGACCCCAAGCATCGCGACCGGGTCGCCTTTGTCCGCATGGCCTCGGGCCATTTCAAGCGCGGCATGAAGCTGACCCATGTACGGTCGAAAAAGCCGATGACTATTTCCGCCCCGGTGCTGTTCCTCGCTTCGGACCGGGAACTGGCCGAAGAGGCCTGGGCCGGTGACATCATCGGCATCCCCAATCACGGACAACTGCGCATTGGCGACACCCTGACCGAGGGCGAGGCATTGCGCGTCACCGGCATCCCCTCGTTTGCGCCGGAACTGCTGCAAGGCGTGCGCGCCGGCGATCCGATGAAAGCCAAGCACCTGGAAAAGGCGCTGATGCAGTTTGCCGAGGAAGGCGCCGCCAAGGTGTTCAAGCCCTCGATCGGCTCGGGTTTTGTCGTCGGTGTGGTCGGGGCGCTGCAATTCGAGGTGCTGGCCAGCCGGATCGAGCTGGAATACGGCCTGCCGGTGCGCTTCGAAAGCTCGCAATTCACCTCGGCCCGCTGGGTCAGTGGCGACAAGCAGGCGGTGGACAAGTTCACCAATGCCAACAAGCAGCATATCGCTCATGATCACGACGGCGACATCGTCTACCTGACCCGGCTGCAATGGGATATCGACCGGGTGGTGCGTGATTATCCCGAGGTAAAGCTGAGCGCGACCAAGGAGATGATGGTGTAATGACGACCTGGGGCCTCGTCGCCACGATCAAGGCCGACGCCCCAGCGATCCTCGATTTCGCCGCGCATCACCTCGATCTGGGCGCGCATCGGCTGCACCTGTTCCTCGACGCGCCCTGCCCCGACGCCTACCCGCTGCTGAAAGCGCATCCCAAGATCCGCGTCACCTTGTGCGATGACGCCTATTGGCGAAAGGCGACCGGGCGGCGGCCGGAAAAACACCAGGTGCGCCAGGGCGTGAATGCCACCCGCACCTATCAGCGCCGCGCCGAAGTCGATTGGCTGGCGCATATCGATGTCGACGAATTCCTCTGGCCCGACGGGCGGGTGGCCGATTTGCTGGCCGCCCTGCCACCCGAAGTGTCCACCGCTCGCCTGCGCCCGGCCGAGGCGCTGGCGCCGGAACCGCCCGGCCCGGTCACCCGTTTCAAGATCCTGCCGCTGGACCGGACCGCGCGGCGCGCGGCGACTATCGCGCTCTACCCCGATTATGCCGACCTTATCGATGACGGATTTATGAGCCATGTCGCTGGCAAGCTATTCCTGCGCACCGGCCTGCCCGATGTGTCGTTCCGCATCCACAATGTCTACAGCCAGCAGCAGATGAATCCCGGCCAGATCGAACTGGAGGCGATCCGGCTGCTGCATTTCCACGCCGCAAGCTGGCGGGACTGGCGCGCCAAGTTCGAATACCGCCATGCCAAGGGGGCCTATCGCGCCGACCTCGGGCGCCACGGGCCGACAGGGCTGACGCTGCACAAGGTGTTCGAGGTGCTCCGCGCCGAGGGCGGCGAGGCCGGGCTGCGCCGGTTCTTCGACCAGGTCTGCAGCGCGGATGGTGATCATTGTGCGGCACTGGAGCGCGCCGGATTGCTGCTGAGCGGCGATCTCGCCCTAGAGGAAAAACGGCGCAGGCATTTTCCCCGATGGCGGGAAAGCGTTGCCTGAAAACGGTGAAATCCAGACCGTAACCCCCACCTCCTTATTGAGGATTTGACCCCGTGACATGATTTTGTTATGGGCCGTCCAAGCCGGTGTAACAACCTTTGGGCCAGACGGGCCCGGCTGCCGATAGACGTGCGGGCCAGGCAAGTGTCCGCAAATTGCGGATACACATGACAAAATTCTCTGATCTGAACCTGAACCCCAAGGTATTGAAGGCCGTCGAAGAGGCCGGATACGAAACCCCCACCCCGATCCAGGCAGGCGCCATTCCCCCGGCGCTGGAGGGCCGCGACGTTCTGGGCATCGCCCAGACCGGCACCGGCAAGACCGCCAGTTTCACCCTGCCGATGATCACCGCGCTGGCGCGCGGCCGCGCCCGGGCACGGATGCCGCGTTCGCTGGTGCTGTGCCCGACCCGCGAACTGGCGGCGCAGGTGGCGGAAAACTTCGACATTTATGCCAAGAACGTAAAGCTGACCAAGGCGCTGCTGATCGGCGGCGTGTCCTTCAAGGAACAGGACATGCTGATCGACAAGGGGGTCGATGTCCTGATCGCCACGCCGGGCCGCCTGCTGGACCATTTCGAACGCGGCAAGCTGATCCTGTCCGACGTCAAGATCATGGTGGTGGACGAGGCCGACCGGATGCTCGACATGGGCTTTATCCCCGATATCGAGCGCATCTTCGGGCTGACCCCGTTCACCCGGCAGACGCTGTTCTTCTCGGCCACCATGGCGCCCGAGATCGAGCGCATCACCAACACCTTCCTGTCGGCGCCGGCACGGATCGAGGTGGCCCGCCAGGCCACCACGGGCGAGAACATCACCCAGGGCGTGGTGATGTTCAAAGGCTCGCGCAAGGACCGCGAGGCCAGCGAGAAACGCCGCCTGCTGCGCGCGCTGATCGATGCCGAGGGCGACAAGCTGACCAATGGCATCGTCTTCTGCAACCGCAAGACCGATGTGGATATCGTCGCCAAGTCGCTGAAGAAATACGACTATGACGCCGCGCCGATCCATGGCGATCTGGACCAGTCGCAGCGCACCCGCACGCTGGACGCCTTCCGCAATGGCGAATTGAAAATCCTCGTCGCCTCGGACGTGGCCGCGCGCGGGCTGGACGTGCCCTCGGTCAGCCATGTGTTCAACTTCGACGTGCCCTCGCATGCCGAGGATTACGTGCATCGCATCGGCCGCACCGGCCGGGCCGGGCGCGACGGCGCGGCGATGATGATCTGCGTCCCGCGCGACGAGAAGAACCTGGCCGATATCGAAAGGCTGGTGCAGAAAGAGATCCCGCGGATCGAGAACCCGCTGAAGGATACCGCGCCCAAGGCCGCCGAATCCGAGGACGAGGCCGCCCCGGCGCCGTCGCGTTCGCGCAGCCGCCGGTCGTCGCCGAAATCGGACGAGGTCAGCGTCAAGAAGGACGGCCCCAAGAGGGACGGCGACAAAAAAGAAAGCGACAAGCCCAGCCGCTCCAGCAACAGCAAGCCACCACGCGAACGGCGGGCCGATCGCGGCCCCGAGGTGGTTGGCATGGGCGATCACATGCCCAGCTTTATCGCGCTCAGCTTCGAAGACCGCCGCGCCAGCTGATCCTGTCGCCGCACGGCCCCCGACCCGAACCCAGAAATCGCCCCGGACACTGATCCGGGGCCTAAGTTCACTCCGCGCGGGCAAGGATGGGGAATATCCCCATCCTATGACAGGCGGCTGATCACCACCGTCACTTCCGGCTTCTTGCCGATTTCGCCCTGCGCGGTCTGGCGCACGATGCGGCGCAGCGCCTCTTCCAGCGAATCGTCGTCGCGCAGCGTTTTCGGGTTGGCGCGGCCCAGGAACTGCGACAGGTCGGCCTCCAGCACCTCGATCAGCGCCGCGCGCGAGCTGCCGGTTTCCGGCAGGCCCATGGTTTCGCACCAGGGATCGCCCAGCAGCTCGTCTTCCTCGTCCAGGATCAGCGTGACGATCACATGGCCGTTCAACGCCATGCGGATGCGGTCGCGCACCACCCCGTCCAGCGCACCGATCTGCACCGTGCCATCCAGATAGGTCCGGCCGGTTTCGATATATTCGGCCACTGCCGGCGCGTTGCCGGTCAGGTCCATCATCATGCCGTTAACCACCACCGCGCTTTGCATGCCGCCGGCCTCGGCCAGGCGGGCATGTTCGCGCAGGTGGCGATGTTCACCATGCATCGGGATCAGCATCTGCGGGCGCACGATGCCGTGCATCTGTTCCAGGTCCGGGCGGTTGGCGTGGCCCGAGACGTGATAGGCGCCGGCGCTGTCATCCACCACATCGACGCCCTTTTCACTCAGCGCGTTGATGATGCGGATCACGCCTTTTTCATTGCCCGGAATGGTCTTGGAGGAGAATAGGAACAGGTCGCCCTCTTTCAGCTCCAGCCCGTTATACTTGCCTCGCGCCAGCTGCGCGCTGGCGGCACGGCGTTCGCCCTGGCTGCCGGTGACCAGCAGCATCAGGTTGTCGCGCGGAATGTCCTGCGCATCTTCCGGGCTGATCACCGAAGGGAAATCGGTCAGCACCCCGGTTTCCGCCGCCGCCTCGACCATGCGCCGCATCGCCCGGCCCAGCAGGACGATGGAGCGCCCGGCGCGCTGCCCGGCCTCGGCCAGCGTCTTCAGCCGCGCCACGTTCGAGGCGAAGGTGGTCGCCACCACCATGCCGGTGGCCTCGGCCACCAGCGTTTCGATCGCCGGGCCGACCGACTGTTCCGAACGTCCCGGCAGCGGCGAGAACACGTTGGTGGAATCGCAGATCAGCGCCCGCACCCCGCCGGCCGAGACCTCGGCCCACAGCTCGGGATCGAAGGGCTCGCCGACCAGCGGCGTCTCGTCCAGCTTGAAGTCGCCGGTATGGATCAGCCGGCCGGCCGGCGTGTCGATCACCAGCGCGGCGCTTTCGGGAATCGAATGCGAGATCGGCAGGAAGCTGACCTTGAACGGGCCGGCGTCGACCTGCTCGGGCCAGGCCGAAACCGTGCGCACGCTGTCTTCGGGCAGGCCCAGCTCGGCCATTTTGCGACGGGCCAGATTGGCGGTGAAGGCACGGGCATAGACCGGCGCGCCAAGCGCCTCATGGGTATGAGCGACGCCGCCGATGTGATCTTCATGCGCATGGGTGACGAACACCGCTTCCAGCCGATCGGCCCGCTCTTTCAGCCAGGTGATGTCGGGCAGGATCAGGTCGACCCCCGGCGTGCTTTCCATATCCGGAAAGGCGACGCCCAGGTCGACCAGGATCAGACGTTCCTCGCCCGGGGCACCCCAGCCGTAGACATAGGCGTTCATGCCGATTTCGCCGGCACCCCCCAGGGGCAGATAGATCAGTCTTTCACCGCTCATATGGTCAGCCGTTTTCCTTGTTATATTGATAAATCACCGTCAGCCCGTGCATGGTGAGATCCTCTTCGAACCGGTCGAACAGATCCTCGGCCTGCTGAAACAGCGGCGCCAGACCGCCGGTGGCGATCACCAGCATGGCGCTGTCGCGTTCGCCCTTGATGCGGGCGCAGATTTCCTTGACCAGCCCGACATAGCCCCAGAACACGCCCGATTGCATACAGGCCACCGTATTGGTGCCCACCACGCGCTGCGGCTTGGCAATGTCCACATGCGGCAGCGCCGCCGCCGCCATGTGCAGCGCCTCGAGGCTGAGATTCACCCCCGGCGCGATCACCCCGCCGACATAGGCGCCATCCACCCCGACCACGTCGAATGTGGTGGCGGTGCCGAAATCGACCACGATCAGGTTGCCGCCATGCCGGTCATAGGCGCCTGCCGCGTTCACCAGCCGGTCGGGCCCCACCTGGGTGCCCTGATCGACTCGCGGCTGCTGCGGCAGCAGGCATTCCGGCCGCCCCACCACCAGCGGGCGGCAGTTGAAGAACCGGTCGGCGAAGACCCGCAGGTTGAACACCACACGCGGCACCGTGGACGAGATGATCACATCGGTAATGTTGGCCTCGATCCCGTAATGTTTCACCAGCGTCGAGAACCAGGTGAAATAGGCATCCGCCGTGCGCGCGTGATGGGTCGAGGTGCGCAGCGTACAGAGAAAGCGCGTGCCGTCCCAGATCGAAAAGACGGTATTGGTATTGCCGCAATCAATAGCCAGCAGCATGTGCGCCTCCTCCTCAGAAAAACACTTCGGCCGCCGAGATGACGGCAGGGCCTTTCGATGTCTCTAGGACAAGATTGCCGGTGGCGTCCACTGTTCGGAAGATTCCGCTGGTTTCGGATTTGGCGGTGCGCGCGACGATCCGCTCGCCCAGGCGGGCGGCACGGGCCAGCCAGGCCTCGCGGATCGGGGCAAAGCTATAGGTGGTGAACTGCGTCTCGCGCGCGGCATAGGCGGAGGCGAGATGGCCCAGGAACTCGTCCGGCGTCACCGCCGCGCCGGTCTCGGCCAGCAGGCAAGCGGGGCGCAGCGCGCCGGGCTCGACACTGTCGGCGGGCGGTGCCTCGGCCAGGTTCACGCCGATGCCGATCGCCAGATAGGACACGCCGCCACCCTGCCCGGCGCTTTCCAGCAGGATGCCGGCCAGCTTGCCGCCGTTCAGCATCACGTCATTGGGCCATTTCAGCGCCAGCCCCTCGGCGCGGCCGGTGACCGCGACGCAGGTGTCATGCAGCGCCAGCGCCGCAACGAAGGAGCGCAGCGCCGCCTGTTCCGGCGCGCCGCCGGGCCGCATCACCAGCGTTGCGGTCAGGTTGCCGCGCGGGTTGGACCAGGGCCGCCCGCGGCGGCCGCGTGCGGCGGTCTGGAAACGGGCGAGGATCCATTCCGGCCCCTGCAGGGCGGGCGCGATGCGCGCCGCCTCGTTCAGGGTAGAATCCACGGTTTCCAGAATCCGTAACCCGTACCCGTCCGGCCAGGCGCTCATCCGCGTGTTCCTGTCGTTAAGGTGGCCGGGGGCAGCCCCGGCCCGGTCAGTTCACCAGTGTCGCCGCCGCCGCCGCCGCCGCGCCGTCGACGCCGAACATATTGATGATCCCCAGCAGCATCACCGCCGCCGAGCCCATCAGGAAGGCCCACAGCACCGGCGAGCCATTGGCCTCCAGTTCCTGGCCTTCCTCACCGAAATACATGAAATAGACCAGCCGCAGGTAATAGAACGACCCGATCACCGAGGCGACCACGCCCAGCACCGCCAGCCAGACCAGCCCGCTTTCGAAGGCGGCGCGCAGCACGTAGAACTTGCCGAAAAAGCCCAGCATCGGCGGCACGCCGGCCAGCGAGAACAGCAGGATCAGCATTGCCAGCGCCCGGCCCGGTTCGCGCCGCGCGTATTGGTTCAGCGCCCGGATCTCGGTCACCGGTTGGCCGTCGCGTTCCATGCTGAGAATGAAGGCGAAGGTGCCGACATTCATCGTCACGTAGATCGCCGCGTAGATCAGCATCGCCTGCACACCCAGCGCCGTGCCAGCCGCGAGCCCCATCAGGGCAAAGCCCATATGGGTGATCGACGAATAGGCCATCAGCCGCTTGATGTCGCGCTGGCCGATGGCGGCGACCGAGCCCAGGAACATCGACAGCAGCGACAACAGCGCCACCACCTGCTGCCAGTCACCCACCGCATCGCCGAAGGCACCGTGCAGCAGCCGGGCGAACAGGCCCAGCGCCGCCACTTTGGGCGCGGTGGCGAAGAAGGCGGTGATCGGCGTCGGTGCGCCTTCGTAGACATCCGGGGTCCACATGTGGAACGGCACGGCCGAGACCTTGAAGGCCAGGCCCGAGATCAGGAAGACCAGACCGAACAGCAGCCCGATCGACACCTCGCCCTCGGTCGCGGTCTGGATGATGCCGGTGAACAGCGTGGTGCCGGAATAGCCATAGACCAGCGAGGCCCCATAGAGCAGCAGGCCGGAGGACAGCGCGCCCAGCACGAAATATTTCAGCCCGGCCTCGGTCGATTTCACGCTGTCGCGGCGCAGAGCGGCAACGACGTAAAGCGACAGGGATTGCAGCTCGAGCCCCATATACAGCGCCATCAGGTCGCCGGCACTGACCATCATCATCATGCCGACGGCGGCCAGCGCCACCAGCAGCGGGTATTCAAACCGCAGGATGCCGCGCCGGGCCATGTATTCCTGGCTCATCACCAGGACCGCGGCGGCCGAGATCAGGATCGCCACCTTGGCAAATCGCGAAAACGCGTCGTCGATGAACATGCCGTGGAAGGCCACCCGCGTCTCGGAACTGCCCAGCCCGATCCACAGGGCGAGGAACAGCATCAGCGCGCCGGTCGCCCAGACCATGAGCGAGGCCAGCCGGTCCTTGCCGGAATAAACCGCCCCGACCAGTGCCAGCATGGCGTAGATCGCCAGGATGATTTCAGGCAGGATGATGTTCAGATCGGTCTGGATCATATCCGCCGGGCTCCTCAGTTCTGTGCCAGCTGGCTGGCGGCCTGGGCCGCGGCCAGCGAGGTGTCATATTGATCCACCAGCGCGGCGGTGGACGGGCCGATGATATCGGTCACCAGCGCCGGGTAGACGCCCAACAACAGGGTCATCACCACCAGCGGCGCAAAGATCGCCTTTTCCCGCGCGGTCATGTCCTGGATGGTCTTCAGGCTTTCCTTGATCAGCTCGCCAAACACCACCCGGCGATACAGCCACAGCGCATAGCCGGCCGAGAAGATCACCCCGGTGGTGGCCACGGCAGCAACCCAGGTGTTGACCTGGAAGGTGCCCATCAGCGTCAGGAATTCGCCGACAAAGCCCGAAGTGCCCGGCAGGCCGACATTGGCCATGGTGAACAGCATGAACACCAGCGCATAGGCCGGCATCCGGTTCACCAGCCCGCCGTAGGCGTCGATATCGCGGGTGTGCATCCGGTCGTAGATCACCCCGACGATCAGGAACAACGCGGCCGAGATAAAGCCGTGGCTGAGCATCTGGAAGATCGCGCCGTCGATCCCCTGCTGGTTCGCGGCGAAGATCCCCATGGTGACAAAGCCCATATGCGCGACCGAGGAATAGGCGATCAGCTTTTTCATGTCTTCCTGCACCAGCGCCACCAACGAGGTGTAGACGATGGCAATCGCGCTCATCCACAGCACCAGCGGGGTCAGCACCTCGCTGCCCACCGGGAACATCGGCAGGCTGAAGCGCAGGAAGCCATAGCCGCCCATCTTCAGCAGGATCGCCGCCAGCACCACCGATCCGGCGGTCGGGGCCTGCACATGCGCGTCCGGCAGCCAGGTATGCACCGGCCACATCGGCATCTTCACCGCAAACGAGGCGAAGAAGGCCAGGAACATCAGCGTCTGCATGCCGCCGACGATGTGGAAGCCCATCAGGTTGAAGGATTCCGAGCTGAACTGGTGCATCAGCAGCTGTTCGATATCGGTGGTGCCGGCATCGGCATACATGCCGACCATCGCCACCAGCATCAGCACCGAGCCCAGGAAGGTGTAAAGGAAAAACTTGAAGCTGGCATAGATCCGGTTCTTACCGCCCCAGATGCCGATGATCAGGAACATCGGGATCAGCCCGGCCTCGAAGAACAGGTAGAACAGGATCAGGTCCAGCGCCATGAACACGCCCAGCATCAGCGTTTCCAGCACCAGGAAGGCGATCATGTATTCCTTGACCCGGTCGGTCACGTCCCAGCTGGCCAGGATGGTCAGCGGCATGATGAAGGTGGTCAGCAGCACGAACAGGACCGAGATGCCGTCGACGCCCATCTTGTATTTCAGCCCGATCAACCACTCGCCCTCTTCCACCATCTGGAAGCCGGTATTGGACGGGTCGAACTGCGCATAGATGCCCAGCGAGATCAGGAAGGTGATCGAGGTGGCAAACAGCGCCACCCATTTGGCATTGCGCCGCGCCGCCTCGTCATCGCCGCGCAGGAAGACCGCCAGGATCGCCGCTGCCAGGGCCGGGATGAAGGTGACAATGGAAAGCAGGTTATCCATCAGTTTGCTCCCCCGCCGAGCGAAATCCAGGTGATGAAGGCAGCGATGCCCAGCACCATCCAGAAGGCATAGGTAAAGATGTATCCAGACTGGGCGCGGCCGGCGAGGCGGGTGAAGAAGGGCACCGCCCCCATCGCAACCCCGTTCAGGAAGCCGTCGATCACGCTGCCGTCGCCGCGTTTCCACAGCACCCGGCCCAGTCCGATCGCCGGTTTCACGAAGATCGCGTCATAGATCTCGTCGACGTACCACTTGTTCTTCAGGAACAGATACAGCGGGCGCTGCGACTCGGCGAACCGTTTGGGCAGCTCGGGATTGACCATGTAGAACAGGTAGGCCACCGCTAGGCCGAGCAGCATCGCCACGAAGGGCGAGACCTTGACCCAGACCGGCGCCGCATGAGCGTCTTCCAGCACGTGGTTGTCGGGGCCGAAATACAGCGCGCCATCGCCCGGCTCCCCGCCGAATGCGACATGATGCGCGTCCTCGCCATGGCCATGCGCGTCGTCGGCATGGGCGTCGTCGCCATGCGCTTCATCGCCATGGGCCGCATCACTATGGGCCTCATCGCCATGCGCTTCGGCCTCGGCCACCGGGATCCCGTAGAAATCCGCAACCTGATCGGCATGTCCGAAGAAGCTGTTATACCACAGCATCCCCGAGAACACCGCGCCCAGCGACAGCACGCCAAGCGGCACCAGCATAGTCATCGGGCTTTCATGCGCGTGTTCATGCGTGTGCTTGTTGCCGCGCGGCTCGCCATAGAAGGTCAGGAAGATCAGCCGCCAGGAATAGAACGAGGTAAAGCAGGCCGCGACCACCAGCAGCCAGAAGCCGAACAGCGATCCGCCACCCCAGGCGCTTTCGATGATGGCGTCTTTCGACAGGAAGCCGGCAAAACCGATATGGGTCAGCGGGATGCCAACGCCGGTGATCGCCAGCGTACCGATCATCATCGCCCAGAAGGTATAGGGAATCTTTTTCCGCAGCCCGCCATATTCGGTCATCTCCTGCTCGTGATGCATCGCGTGGATGACCGAGCCGGCGCCGAGGAACAGCAGCGCCTTGAAGAAGGCGTGGGTGAACAGGTGGAACATCGCCGCCGAATACATCCCGACGCCCGCGGCGACGAACATATAGCCCAGCTGTGAGCAAGTCGAATAGGCGATCACCCGCTTGATATCGGTCTGCACCAGGCCGACCGTCGCGGCGAAAAACGCGGTGATGGCGCCCATCACGGTGACAAAGCTGGCGGCCTCGGGGGCGAATTCGAACAGCGGTGACATCCGGCAGACCAGGAACACGCCCGCGGTCACCATGGTTGCGGCGTGGATCAGCGCCGACACCGGGGTCGGGCCTTCCATCGCGTCCGGCAGCCAGGTGTGCAGGATGAACTGTGCCGATTTGCCCATCGCGCCGATGAACAGCAACACCGCGGCCAGGTTGGCGGCGTTCCATTCGCTCCACAGGAAGCTGACCTGGGTTTCGGCCAGGTTTGGCGCCTCGGCAAAAACGGTGTCCAGCGCGATCGAGTCGGTCAGGAAGAACAGGCAGAAGATCCCCAGCGCAAAGCCGAAGTCGCCCACACGGTTGACCACGAAGGCCTTGATGGCCGCCGCATTGGCCGAGGGTTTGCGATAGTAGAACCCGATCAGCAGGTACGAGGCGACACCGACGCCCTCCCAGCCGAAGAACATCTGCACCAGGTTGTCCGAGGTCACCAGCGCCAGCATCGCAAAGGTGAAAAAGCTGAGATAGGCGAAGAACCGCGGCTTGTAGCTTTCGCCTTCCTTCCATTGCGGGTCGTGATCCATATAGCCGAAGCTGTAGAGATGCACGAAGGCCGACACCGAGGTCACCACGATCAGCATGATCGCGGTCAGACGGTCCAGCCGGATCGCCCATTCGGTTGCCAGCGAGCCGCTTTCGATAAAGCGCAGCACCGGGATATGTTCGGTCACGCCGTCAAAGCTGAAGAACACGATCCAGCTGAGCAGGCAGGCCAGGAACAGCAGGCCGGTCGCGACCCACTGCGCCGCGGTCTCGCCGATCAGCTTCCAGCCGAACCCGCAGATGATCGCGCCCACCAGCGGGGCGAAAAGGATGATGGTTTCCACGGGGTCAGCCTTTCATCATATTGACGTCTTCCACGGCGATGGTGCCGCGGTTGCGGAAGAAGCAGACGAGGATGGCCAGCCCGATGGCGGCCTCGGCGGCGGCCACGGTCAGCACGAACAGGGTAAAGACCTGCCCCACCAGGTCGCCCAGGAAGGACGAGAAGGCGACCAGGTTGATATTGACCGAGAGCAGGATCAGTTCGATCGACATCAGCAGGATGATCACGTTCTTGCGGTTCAGGAACAGGCCGAAAATGCCGATGACGAACATCGTCGCCGCCACCGTGAGGTAATGTTCAAGTCCGATCATCCGCTTACCCTCGTGTCTTTCTTATTGTCCGCAGCCGGGCGGGCCATCACAGCCCCTGCCCCGGTTTCACGTCCCGCAATTCCATCGCCTTGGCCGGGTCGCGCATCATCTGCGCGATGACGTCCTGGCGCTTGACATCCTGGCGGTGGCGCAGGGTCAGCACGATGGCACCGATCATCGCCACCAGCAGGATCAGCCCGGCCAGCTGGAACAGCAGGAAATACCGGTCATACAGGATCATTCCCAGCGCCTGGGTGTTGTGCATGTTCTCGGGCGCCACCTGGGCGCGCAGCCCCTCGGCGGCGGCATTGGCCTCCCAAGCGCCAAAGGCCATGACGAATTGCATCAGGATGATCAGCCCGATCAGCATGGCCAGCGGCATATAGCGTGCCATCTCGGCCTTGAGCTCGGCGAAATCCACGTCCAGCATCATCACCACGAACAGGAACAGCACCGCGACCGCGCCGACATAGACGATCACCAGCAGCATGGCGACGAATTCCGCCCCCAGCAGCACGAACAGCCCGGCCGAGGACAGGAAGGCCAGGATCAGCCACAGCACCGAATGCACCGGCTGCCGGCTGACCACCGTGAAGAAGCCACCGACAATCGCGCTGATGGCAAACAGATAAAAGGCAAATACGCTCATTCCTCGTCCCCCGTTTCGTCTTCCATGACCTCGCGGGCCAGTTCCATGGCGCGGGTCATCGCGGGTATGCCGGCGAACATCGACATCTGCGCGATGGTCTCGGCGATTTCATCCTTGGTCGCGCCCGCTTCGACCGCGTGGCGCACCGTCAGGCGGAACGGCGTCTCGGCCTGTGCCCCCTGCATGGTCTGCCCGGCGATGGTCAACAACAGCCGGGTCTTGGCGTCCAGTCCGTTCTGGCTGATCCCCTTGCCGAACCACATCTCCATGGCTTCCTTCGGCATGGTTGGCCAGAGCTTTTCAAAGCCCTTGGGCGAGAAACTTTCCAGCGCCGGGTTGAAAGCCTTGGCCATCTCCCGCGCCTGGCTCATCATCAGCTCGAACGGGGTCTTACCGTCGCTCACTCGGCGCCCTCCCGCTCTTCCGCATCGAACACTTCGAGCGCGGCGTTCAGCGCGTTGATCATCGCCGGAAAGCCACCATAGAGCGTCATCTGGAAGATGATCTCGGCCACTTCCTCGCGGCTCGCGCCCACGGCGCGGGCGCTGGCGATATTGACCTTGAGCTGCGGACGGGTCTGCCCGCCCAGAGCGGCGAGCGCCGCTACCGTGGCCAGGAGCCGAGTCTTTTCGTCCACCACGCCGCGCGCATAGAACTGGCCATAGGCCACATCGACCACCGTGCGCGACAGGCCGGGCACCAACGCGTCATAACGCCGGGCCAGCGCGTCCTCCATACCGGGATTGACGGCCTCGGACAGCGCCTTGCCGCGCGCATAGGTGTCGGTATGCGGCTCGTCCAGGCTCATCGGTAGGGCGCGTCCAGTTCCAGGTTGCGGGCGATCTCGGCTTCCCAACGCTCGCCGTTTTCCAGCAGCTTGGCCTTGTCGTAAAACAGTTCCTCGCGGGTCTCGGTGGCGAATTCGAAATTCGGCCCCTCGACGATGGCATCCACCGGGCAGGCCTCCTGGCAGAAGCCGCAATAGATGCATTTGGTCATGTCGATGTCATAGCGCGTGGTGCGGCGGCTGCCATCCTCGCGCGGTTCGGCATCGATGGTGATCGCCTGCGCCGGGCAGATCGCCTCGCACAGCTTGCAGGCGATGCAGCGTTCCTCGCCATTGGGATAGCGGCGCAGCGCGTGTTCGCCGCGGAACCGCGGCGACAGATGGCCCTTTTCATGCGGGTAGTTCAGCGTCGCCTTGGGGGCGAAAAAGTATTTCAGCCCCAGCCACATGCCCTTGGCGAAATCCTGCAGCAGGAAATACTTGGCAGCGCGGGTATAGTCGATCTGGGTCATTGTCAGCCTCCCGTGGTCCAGCGGGCGAAGCTGCCCCAGAACCAGTCGAATTTCGCCGCGAAGGCCACGAAGACCACCCAGGCCAGCGAGAAGGGCAGGAACACTTTCCAGCCCAGCCGCATCAGCTGGTCATACCGGTAGCGCGGGGTGATCGCCTTGACCATCGCGAACAGGAAGAAGAAGAACGCCATCTTGCCGACCATCCACAGCGCACCGTCGGGCAGGCCCGGGATCGGCGACAGCCAGCCGCCGAAAAACAGCAGCGAGGTCAGCGCGCACATCAGGAAGATGGCGATATATTCACCGGCCATGAACAGCAGGAAGGGCGTGGCGGAATATTCCACCTGATAGCCGGCGACCAATTCGGATTCCGCCTCGGGCAGGTCAAAGGGTGGCCGATTGGTTTCCGCCAGGGCCGAGATGAAGAACAGGAACACCATCGGCAGATGCGGCAGCCAGTACCACGAGAAGAACCCGAAGCGGCCGTCCTGTGCCTCGACAATGGCGGAGAAGTTCATCGACCCGGTCGACAGGATCACCCCGATGATGATCAGGCCGATGGAGACCTCGTAAGAGATCATCTGCGCCGCCGAGCGCAACGAGCCGAGGAACGGGTATTTCGAGTTCGACGCCCAGCCGCCCATGATCACGCCATAGACCTCCAGCGAGGAGACCGCGAAGACATACAGGATGGCGACGTTGATATCCGACAGCACCCAACCATCGGCAAAGGGAATCACCGCCCAGGCGATCAGCGCCAGGACGAAGGAGGTCAGCGGCGCCAGCATGAAGACGGCGCGGTCGGCACCGGCGGGCACCACCACCTCTTTCAGCACGTATTTCAGCGCGTCGGCCACCGATTGCAGGATGCCCCAGGCGCCCACCACGTTGGGGCCGCGCCGGATCTGAACGGCGGCCCAGATTTTGCGGTCGCCGTAGACCAGGAACAGCAGTGAGATCATCACAAAGGCAACGATCGCAAGTACTTGCGCCAAGATCAAAACGAACGTTCCGAACGGAGTGGTCAGAAATTCAGCCATAAGTCCTCACACCGTGGGTATCCCGTCTTCCGCGCAATTCGCGGCCGCGACCTCGGCATCGATGGTCTTCAACCCATCGGGGAGCGCCGCCGAGACGGTGTAAACAGCATCCGCCGTCCATTCACCACCCCTTTCCGTCACGTCCGTGCGCAAATGCCGTGCAAATCCATATCCCCGCACCAGGGTATATTGCGCCGCCGCACATTCGGCGTAGCGCTCGACATCGGAACTGCCGCGCGCGCCGGTCATCGACACGCCGATCTGCACCAGATCGTCGTCCAGCAACGTCACCTCGACACCGTGGTAGGCCGGCGCGAACCGCGCCGAGTCGGCGGCGGGCGCGACGCCGCAGCCGGCCACGGCCAGCAGGGATATCAACACGCCCCGCTTCATTCTGCCGCGATCTTGTGGTTTCGCGCCTTGGCCGCCGCCGACAGCTCGGCCATCAGCTGCGAGGCGCGGGCGATCGGGTTGGTCAGGTAGAAATCGCTGACCGCGTTGACAAAGGCGGCCTTGCCCAGCGTGCCGGCCGCGAGCGGTTGCCAGTCGTTTTCGATCACCTGGTCGACCTGTGCCAGATGCGGCACCTCGGTCACCAGCGCCATCCGGATCTGGGCCAGCGTGTCATAGGGCAGCGCCGCGCCCAGCTCGGCCGACAGCGCCCGCAGGATCGCCCAGTTCTCCTTGGCCTGACCCGGCGGGAAGCCCGAGCGCAGCGCGACTTGCGGCCGGCCCTCGGTATTGACGAACAGGCCGCCCTCTTCGGTATAGGCGGCACCCGGCAGGATGATGTCGGCGCGATGCGCGCCGCGATCGCCATGGCTGCCCTGGTAGATCACGAAGGCGCCGTCGCCGATCTCGACCTCGTCGGCGCCTAGGTTATAGATCACTTCGGCGGCGTTCACCGCCTCCATGCCGCCCTCGGCCACGGCGCCGATATCCATTGCGCCAACGCGCGAGGCGGCGGTGTGCAGGATCAGCAGTTTGGCCTGGCGCGCGGCGGCGATCTCCATCGCCATCGCCAGCACGGCTTCGCCATCCGCCTCGCGGATTGCGCCCTGCCCGACGATGACAATGCCTTGAGACTCATCCGCCGGCGCGTCCTTGGCCAGCTTCAGATGATCGGCCAACGCGGCCCGGTCGGTGCCGAAATGATGATAGTCATAGGTCAGGTCGACCGCCTCGCCGATGACGCCAACCTCGGCGCCATGGGTCCAGGCCTTGCGGATACGCGCGTTCAGCACCGGTGCCTCGACGGCGGGGTTGGTGCCGATCAGCAGAATGCCCCCGGCGCTGTCGATATCCTCGATCGCCGCGGTGCCGACATAGGCCGAGCGGTTGCCGGCGGGCAGCTTGGCGCCATCGGTGCGGCATTCGACAACACCGCCCTGCCCCTCGATCAGCTGTTTCAGCGCAAAGGCGGCCTCGACCGGGACCAGGTCACCGACGATCCCGGCAAGTTTCTTGCCCTTCATCGCGGCGGCGGTGGCGGCCAGCGCCTCGGGCCAGTCGGCTTTGCGCAGCTTGCCGTTTTCGCGGATATAGGGCGTGTCCAGCCGCTGGCGGCGCAGCCCGTCCCAGACAAAGCGGGTCTTGTCGGAAATCCATTCCTCGTTCACGCCGTCATGGTTGCGCGGCAGGATCCGCATGACCTCGCGGCCCTTGGTATCCACCCGGATGTTCGCCCCCAGCGCATCCATCACGTCGATGGTTTCGGTCTTGGTCAGTTCCCAAGGCCGCGCGGTGAAGGCATAGGGTTTGCTGACCAGCGCCCCCACCGGGCACAGGTCGATGATATTGCCCTGCAGGTTCGAATTCAGCGTCTCGCCCAGATAGGCGGTGATCTCGGCGTCTTCGCCGCGCCCGGTCTGGCCCATCTGGGTGATGCCCGCCACCTCGGTGGTGAAGCGCACGCAGCGGGTGCAGGAGATGCAGCGCGTCATGTGGGTTTCGACCAGCGGGCCGAGGTTCAGATCGTCCACCGCGCGTTTCGGTTCGCGATAGCGCGAAAAATCGACGCCATAGGCCATCGCCTGGTCTTGCAGGTCGCATTCGCCGCCCTGGTCGCAGATCGGGCAGTCCAGCGGATGGTTGATCAGCAGGAATTCCATCACCCCTTCGCGGGCCTTCTTGACCATCGGCGAATTGGTCTTGATCTGCGGCGGCTGGCCTTCGGGGCCGGGGCGCAGATCCTTGACCTGCATCGCGCAGGAGGCGGCGGGTTTCGGCGGGCCGCCAACCACCTCGACCAGGCACATGCGGCAATTGCCGGCGATCGACAGCCGTTCGTGATAGCAGAAACGCGGAATCTCGATCCCGGCCTGTTCGCAGGCCTGAATCAGCGTCATGGCCGGGTTCACTTCGATCTCGGTACCGTCGATGACGATCTTACGGAGGTCAGACATGGTCTATTTCGCCCTCAATAGCGCGCCGATCGCGCTGTTCTTTGCGATTTCCCTGTGGCCGAAGTCACAGAACGAGGCGGGATTGTCGAGCGCCACGCCATTGCGGATCAGGAACGCCTCGCCCTTGGCGCGCATCCTTGCCTTTTCGGTATCGGATTCGACATAGGCGCGGATTTCCTCGTCGGAATATCCCAGTTCATTGGCCCGGGATTTCAGCCGCTGCAGCATCATATAGGCCCGGAGCATCCGGGCGCTGATGCTGCTGCATTCGTCGCGCACCTTGTCGGCGATCGCGACGGCAAACAGCCCGTCCTCGATCTCGGGCACGTCCCGCATCGACGGGCGCGCTTCGGCCCCGGCGGCGGGCAAGGCCACGGCAATCAGAATGGCGGTCAGGAACGGTTTCACGGTCAGCATGGCGCATCTCTCCCAAATCGAGAGATCAGGGCGATCAGAGACCGCCCTGTCATGCAATAACCCGCCCCCGCCGGCCACCGCGATATGCCGAAATCCGCTCACGGGTTGCACTCTCCGGTCAGGGTCAGGTCGCCATCCACGAGGCGCAACTGATCCGCCGGCGCATCCGGGCCCACCGCCCACAGGATGCGCGAGGTGCCATAATTGGCGATGCAATACTTGGTGGCATCATAGGCCGCAGCCTCACGCGCGCCTTCCAGCGACTGCGCCGCTTTCTGCACCGTGGCCGCGAATTGCAACCGGTTGTCATCTACCGATTTGGTCTTGGTCTTGAAATAGAAACCGTCAAAGGACTGCCGGTATTCGTCCTGCTGGCACGCCGACAGAACCAGCGCCGCAGCGATGGCTGCGGCCCCGGCGGCCGCGCGTGTGAGATATGCCCCCGGTCTCATCCGTTTACCCTCGCCGTCTGACCAGAACGCTCATCGGCGTCTGCGCCGCGGTTTCACTATCCAGAACCTGGCACGGATCCATCGCGCCATAGGCCGTGGCCCCATAGCGCGCGGCCAGCGTACGCCGCTTGATATCCGCTTCCAGATCGGCCGCGCCGCGCACCTGGACCGAGGTTTCGGCCCCCGCCTTGACGCGCGCCCGGCTCATCGTGTCGGCCAGTTCCTCGTCATAGGCATAGCGAACGCAGCGCCCCGCCAGTTCGCGTGCGACAATGCGTTCGGCATAATGCTGCGGCCCCGGCAGCGCCAGCACCTGCTGCGCGCGCGCATCGTCCAGGCGCGGCGAGGCGCAGGCGGCCAGCAGCGCCAGGCCAGCAAGCATCAGAGAGAGGTTGCGCATCGCCATAATCTTAGAACACCGTGAAGATCGCCAGCAGCGCCAGCAGGATGCAGCAGGCCCAGCCGAAGGCATAGACGAACGAGCGCGGGCCGGTATTCATCCGGCCGATGCCGCGCAGGTGGATGAACAGCAGCACCACCCGGCTGACGAAGAACAGCGCCGCCGCCAGGTTGACCCAGAACGGCGAGGCCCCGGCCAGGATTGCCGCACCGGTGGCGGCCACGAACGAGCCCATCATCTCGGTCGCGTTCAGATAGGCCCGGTTCAGCCGGTAAACCGGATCGGCATAATCCGCGCGCGGCGCTTCGCCGGCCTGCAGACCGGCGGCCGATTTCTGCAACGCGGTCAGCGGGCTCATGACCAGCGTCATCAGCACGAACAGCGCCATCGAGACCAGCGCGTGGGAATATTCGGCGAACTCGGTCATCCGCGCCCCTCCTATTCGGCTGCCATCGCGCCCATGCGGCCGGTTCGCTTGGCCTTGATGCGGTCTTCGATCTCTTCCCGGAAATGCCGGATCAGGCCCTGGATCGGCCAGGCCGCGGCATCGCCCAGGGCGCAGATCGTGTGGCCCTCGACCTGCTTGGTCACGTCCAGCAGCATGTCGATTTCCTCGACCTCGGCATCGCCGGTGACCAGGCGGTCCATCACCCGCATCATCCAGCCGGTACCTTCGCGGCACGGCGTACACTGGCCGCAGCTTTCATGTTTGAAGAATTTCGCCAGCCGCCAGACCGCCTTGATCACATCGGTGTTCTGATCCATCACGATCATGCAGCCGGTGCCGAAGGACGACTTGTTCTCGCGCATCCAGTCGAAATCCATGATCGCATCGTCCAGCTTGTCCTTGGGCAGGACCGGGCAGGACGCGCCGCCGGGGATGATCGCCTTCAGATTGTCCCAGCCGCCGCGAATGCCGCCGCCATGTTTCTCGATCAGCTCGCGCACCGGCAGCGACATCTGCTCTTCGAAGACGCAGGGATTGTTCACATGGCCGGTCAGGGCGAACAGCTTGGTGCCGAAATTATTGGGCCGCCCGAAGGACGAGAACCATTCCGGCCCGCGCCGCAGGATGGTCGGGGCCACCGCGATGGATTCGACGTTGTTCACCGTGGTCGGGCAGCCGTAGAGACCCGCGCCCGCCGGGAATGGCGGTTTCATCCGCGGCATCCCCTTGCGGCCTTCCAGGCTTTCCAGCAGCGCGGTTTCCTCACCGCAGATATAGGCGCCCGCGCCGTGATGCAGGTAGAGGTCGAAATCCCAGCCAGACTTGGCGGCGTTCGGCCCCAGCATCCCGGCATCGTAACATTCGTCGATTGCCGCCTGCAGCGCCTCGCGCTCGCGCACGTATTCGCCGCGGATATAGATATAAGCGGCATGTGCCCCCATCGCGAAAGAGGCGATCAGGCAGCCTTCGATCAGCGTATGCGGATCATGGCGCATGATCTCGCGGTCCTTGCAGGTCGCCGGTTCGGATTCGTCGGCATTGACCACCAGGTAATGCGGCCGGCCGTCGCTTTCCTTCGGCATGAAGGACCATTTCAGCCCGGTGGGAAAGCCGGCACCGCCGCGCCCGCGCAGGCCGCTGTCCTTCATCTGCTGGATGATCCAGTCGCGGCCCTTGGCGATGATATCCGCCGTGCCGTCCCAATGGCCGCGCGCCTGGGCGCCCTTCAGCGTCCGGTCATGCATCCCGTAGAGATTGGTGAAGATGCGGTCTTCGTCTTTCAGCATCGGCCTAGCCCTTGTCGTCCCGGCGTGTCCGCCAGAGGTTGATCGTCTGCCACAGCGCCAGCCCGAAGGCGGCGATCGTGATGAGGTCGAACAGCGCGCGGGTCCGGTTGGACCAGCCCCAATAGGCGCCCGCTGCATTGGCGAGAATCCAGAACAGGCCGGCACCGGCGGTCAGCAACGCGGTGCGCTGCCCGGCGGTCAGTCCCTTCTTTCCGGTCTCGGTCATGGTCAAGCTGCTCCTCACGACTTGGTGCGCTTGGAGAATTCGGTGTCGCCGCCGGCGGCGAGGATCTTGGCCTGCGCGACCCAGTCGTCGCGGCTGACCCGGCCCTTGAAGCCTTCGAGGTTTTCATCGACCCAGGCGACCTCGGCCTCGGTCCAGGCGGCAATCTGGTCGAAGTGATAGAAGCCCTTTTCGTGCAGCACCGATTCAAGCTTGGGACCGACGCCCTTGATCTGCTTGAGATCGTCCGCCTGCCCGTCCCGTGCCGCGCTCAGCCGCGCCGGTCCTTCCGGCGCGTCGGGCTGGGGCGCGGCCTCGGCGGTGGGCGCCGGGGCCGGTTTGGCTTCGGGCTTCGGCGCGGGGGCCGGTTCAGCCTTCGCTTCGGCCTTCACCTCGGGTGCCGGGGCCGGCTTTGCCTCGGGCACGGCCTTGGGTTCGGCGGCGGGTTTGGGCTCGGGCTTGGACTCGACACCGCGGCACCGCAGCAGGATCAGCGCCAGACCGACGACGGTAAAAGACGCGATGCCCAGCAGCAGCCCCCAGAGGAAGCCGGCGCCGAAGATCCACAGCAACAGGAACAGCACCACGCCCACCGCCAGCGCAATTTGCCAGCAGCGTTTTTCGCAGTCGCTTTTCTCGGTCCCGGTGCTCATGGCTATCCCCAATGCGCCTCTGGCGCGTTACTCCTCGTAGATCCCGTCATCCTTGGCGCGTTGGGAGAATTCGGTTTCTCCCCCCTCCGCCAGCAGTTTCGCCTGGCTGACCCAGTTGTCGCGGCTGACCCGGCCCTTGAAGCCCTTGAGGTTCTGGTCGACCCAGGCCACCTCTTCCGGCCCCCATGCGGCGATCTGGTCGTAATGGAAAAAGCCCAGCTCGTGCAGCAGCGATTCCAGTTTCGGCCCGACGCCCTTGATCAGTTTCAGATCATCCGGCTGGCCATCGCGCGCGGCCTCCAGCCCGGCGGGCTGAACCCCGGGCCCCTCCTCGGAGGTGTCTTTCAGCTCGGCCGGGGCCGCGGATTTCGGCTCGCCCGCCGATTCAGCCTTGGCTGCCTGCTCGGTCACGCCGGTCTTGTCCACCGGTTCGCCCTTGGCCGGGCGCGGCTCTGGAAGGTCGGGCGGCAGTTCTGTGCCCTGTCCGCTCTGCTTGCCCCAGGGCGCAAGCAGCGGCACCTCGGTGCCGTCGATGCGCTTGACCGTGTCGCCGATATCTGCGGCCAGCTGCACCGAGGCGTTGTACTGGGTGCGGCCGCTTTCATATTCGGTCAGGCTGCTCAGGCCGGCCAGCGGTTCCGAGGCATAGCGGCCATTCTGCGGCCCCGGCACCGGCACCTTGCCGGCGGCGAGTTCGTCGAGGAGTTCGCCAAACCGCGCCGCGGTCAGGTCCTCGTAATAATCCTTGCCGATCTGCGCCATCGGCGCGTTGGCGCAGGAGCCGAGGCATTCCACCTCTTCCCAGGAAAACTTGCCATCGTCCGACAGCTGATGCGGGTTCGGCGCGATCTTTTCCTTGCAGACCGCCATCAGGTCCTCGGCGCCGCAAATCATGCAGGACGTGGTGCCACAGACCTGGATATGCGCAACCGATCCAACCGGTTGCAGCTGGAACATGAAGTAGAAGGTCGCCACCTCCAGCGCCCGGATATGCGCCATGTCCAGCATGTCGGCGACATGTTCGATCGCCGGACGGCTGAGCCAGCCCTCCTGTTCCTGCGCGCGCCACAGCAGCGGGATGATCGCCGAGGCCTGGCGCCCTTCGGGATATTTGGTGATCTGCGCCTCGGCCCAGGCCTGATTGGCCGGGGTGAAGGCGAAGCTCTCGGGCTGGTCGTGATGAAGACGGCGGAGCATTATGAAGTCGGTCCTGCAGTTGCCAAGGCCAGCAGCGTGACGCAGAGCGCGCCAAACGCCAACAGCCCGGTGATCGTATGCTTGAAGTGGGGAAGCCCGCGACGGGCATAGAGCCAGCCGTCGTAAAAGCCGATAAAGGCACAGACGGCAAACAGGTAGGCCGAGACGCGCAGATCGTTCATCAACAGCGCGCCCAGCGTGAAAAGGAACACGACGATATACCGCCCGGTCATGACCTGCGGCAGCAGCTCGATCCGGTGCGTCGCCTTCACCATCGCCAGTTCCGGATCACGGACGAACAACGCCGCGTAATAGCCGGTGATCAGCACGGTGATGAACAGCGCGATATATGTCATCAGGGGAAGCATCGGCTACCTGTCGATCTCTCCGAACACGATGTCGAGCGTACCGATGATCGCCGCGATATCGGCCAGCTGGTGGCCGGTGGCAATATGGTCGATCGACTGCAGATGCGCATAGCCGGGCGCGCGCAGCTTGGCGCGATAGGGCCGGTTGGTCCCGTCCGACACCAGGTAGACGCCGAATTCGCCCTTGGGTGCCTCGACGGCGGCATACACCTCGCCCTCGGGCACGCGGAAGCCTTCGGTATAAAGCTTGAAGTGATGGATCAGCGCTTCCATCGAGGTCTTCATCTCACCCCGGTTCGGCGGGGTCAGCTTGCCGCGCGCCAGCACATCGCCCTGGTTCTCGGGCATCCGCAGCTTGTCGATGCATTGCAGGATGATCTTGGTCGATTCCCGCATTTCGGCCATGCGCACCAGATAGCGGTCATAGCAGTCGCCATTCTTGCCGACTGCCACCTTGAAGTCGAACTCGTCATAGCATTCATAGGGCTGCGCCCGCCGCAGGTCCCAGGCCAGGCCCGAGCCGCGCACCATCACGCCGGAAAAGCCGTAAAGCTGAATATCCTCTTCGGTCACGACGCCGATATCGACGTTGCGCTGCTTGAAGATCCGGTTCTCGGTCAGCAGCCCGTCGATATCGTCCAGCTTTTTCGGGAATTCATGCGCCCATTTCTCGATATCGTCGATCAGGTCGGGCGGCAGATCCTGGTGCACCCCGCCGGGCCGGATATAGGCCGCGTGCAGGCGCGCGCCGCAGGCGCGTTCGTAAAAGCCCATCAGATCCTCGCGCGGCTCGAACCCCCACAGCGGCGGGGTCAGCGCGCCGACATCCATCGCCTGCGTCGTCACGTTCAGCAGGTGGTTCAGGATGCGGCCGATCTCGGAAAACAGCACCCGGATCAGGCTGGCGCGGCGCGGCACCTCGACCCCGGTCAGCTTTTCGATGGCCAGGCACCAGGCATGTTCCTGGTTCATCGGCGCCACGTAATCCAGCCGGTCGAGATAGGGCAGGTTCTGCAGATAGGTGCGGCTTTCCATCAGCTTCTCGGTGCCACGGTGCAGCAGGCCGATATGCGGGTCGCACCGTTCGACGATCTCGCCGTCGAGTTCGAGTACAAGCCGCAAAACACCATGCGCCGCAGGGTGTTGCGGGCCGAAGTTGATGTTGAAGTTACGGATTTTCTGTTCGCCGGTCAGCGCGTCTTCATACCCACGGGAGCCGTCCATCACTTCGCCTCCGTCTTTTCGTCACCCGGCAGGATGTATTCGGCACCCTCCCACGGGCTCATGAAATCGAATTGCCGGTATTCCTGCACCAGGCTGACCGGCTCATAGACCACGCGTTTTTCCGCCTCGTCATACCGCACTTCGGTATAGCCGGTGGTCGGGAAATCCTTGCGCAGCGGATGGCCGCGGAAACCGTAATCGGTCAGGATCCGGCGCAGGTCGGGATGGCCGGTGAACAGGATGCCGAACATGTCGTAGACCTCGCGCTCGAACCAGTTGGCCGAGGGATGCACCGGGGTGATCGAGGTCACCATGTCCTCTTCGCGCACCGCGACACGCAGGCGGATGCGCTGGTTCTGGTACATCGACAGCAGGTGATAGACCACGTCAAAGCGCTTGGCGCGTTCGGGGTGATCCACCGCGGTGATGTCGACCAGGGTCGAGAACCGGCAGGTATGGTCGGCCTTCAGGAATTCCACCAGGCCCAGCAGGTTCGATGGCGCCACATCGACGGTCAGCTCGTCAAAGGCCACCGCCCAGCCCAGCACGCAGTCAGGGCGCTTGGCTTCGATATGCCCGCCCAGTTCGTTCAGCGCCTCGTTCATGTCAATTCTCCTTCGGGCGGCTCACCGCACGATCGTCCCGGTCCGCCGGATCTTGCGCTGCAGCTGCAGCAGGCCATACAGCAACGCCTCGGCGGTCGGCGGACAGCCGGGCACGTAGACATCCACCGGCACGATCCGGTCGCAGCCGCGCACCACGCTGTAGCTGTAGTGATAATAGCCGCCGCCATTGGCGCAGGACCCCATCGACAGCACGTAACGCGGCTCGGGCATCTGGTCATAGACCTTACGCAGCGCCGGCGCCATCTTGTTGGTCAGCGTGCCGGCGACGATCATCAGGTCCGACTGGCGCGGGCTGGCGCGCGGTGCCATGCCGAAGCGTTCCACGTCATACCGCGGCATCGACACCTGCAACTGCTCGATGGCGCAACAGGCCAGGCCGAAGGTCATCCAGTGCAGCGACCCGGTGCGCGCCCAGTTGATCACATCCTCGGTCGAGGTCAGCAGAAACCCCTTGTCCTGCAACTCGCGGTTGAGGGCCTGGGTGGCGGTTTCCTTGTCGGGACCCGCGTCATAGGCGGCCGTGCTCACTCCCATTCAAGTGCACCTTTCTTCCATTCATAGGCGAAACCGATGGTCAGAACCGCCAGGAACACCATCATCGACCAGAACGCCAGCATACTCACATCCTTGAACGCCACGGCCCAGGGGAAGAGAAAGGCGATCTCCAGATCGAAGATGATAAACAGGATCGACACCAGGTAAAACCGGACATCGAATTTCATCCGCGCGTCATCGAAGGCGTTGAAACCGCATTCATAGGCCGAAACCTTTTCCGGGTCCGGGTTGCGCACCGCCAGAACCACCGCAGCCAGGATCAGAACCACGCCCAAACCCACTGCAACGGCCAGAAAAACAAGGATCGGGAGGTATTCCCGCAACATCTCTTCCACGAGCTGGCTCCTTCTTCTGTGCCCCCCAACCCGGGGCGGCACCGTCAAGTGGCGTGTCGACCTTGGCCCTGTCTATCCCCGCAGGCAGAGAGGGTCAACGGGGCCGGAGCGTCAAACACCGCGGCAAAGGGGCATGGAATCAGAGCCGCTGCAAGGTTTTAGCGGCAAAGGTGCTGCGCTGCGGCGCAACCCGGACGCGCGGCGGCTTCGGGCCGCCCGGCGGCAAGGCGCAACCACGGTGATTCCCGTGGGCGCCGGCCGGCCCGATCGCACCGCACGCCGAACC
>NZ_PGTB01000288.1 GCF_002786325.1 Pseudooceanicola lipolyticus
GCCCGCACCGCGCGCGGGCAATAGCCATAGCGCCAGAACGCCGCCTCGGCCGCCGCGCAGGCGCGGTCGACCAGCGCCGGCGTACCGACGGCAAAGTCATGCGCCGGGCCCTCCGCCGGCTCCGAGGGAAAGGTGGCCTCGCCCGCGACCCAGTCGCCGGCGATCAGGTGCTTGCCATGGGGGGTGAAATTCAGCGGGGTGCCGTCCATCTGACAGGTCCTTTTCGGCGGGTGGGGCAAGCGCCCCGTCATGGAGGAGGCGCCGCAAGACAGGGCGCCCTGTTTTCAGGCGCGGCCTGTGGTGGAAACCGGCGCGCCCAGCACACCGCGCGCGGCGAGGTTTTCCATCAGCGCGCGAGTGCCAAAGGTCCATTCCGGCGCCTCGGTGGACAATTGCACCGTATTGCTCAGACGCCCCAGGCCCGGCGCGGCAATTGTCACCCGGTCGCCGGTCTTGTGGGTGAAGCCCTCGCCCGGCATGTCGCGATCCTCGGTGGGTGCAAATAGCGTGCCCAGGAACAGCACCATCCCGTCGGGATACTGGTGATGGCGGCCCAGCGTCTGGGCCACGAGGTCTTCGGGATCCCGGCTGATCTCGGCCATCGAGGAATGCCCGGTCAGGCGATAGCCCTCCGCGCCCTCGACCGTCAGGGTCAGCTCCGCCCGGCGCACATCGTCCAGCGTCCAGGACCTGTCGAACAGCCGGATCATCGGGCCGATGGCGCAGGAGGCGTTGTTGTCCTTGGCCTTGCCCAACAGCAGCGCCGACCGCCCCTCGACATCGCGCAGGTTCACGTCATTGCCCAGCGTCGCCCCCAGGATGCGCCCGGCGGAGGAGACGGCCAACACCACCTCGGGTTCCGGGTTGTTCCAGTTCGAAATCGGGTGCAGGCCAACCGCGGCGCCAAAGCCCACGGCGGCCATCGGCGGGCATTTCGAAAACACCTCGGCATCGGGGCCGATGCCGACCTCGAGATATTGCGACCACAGCCCTTCCTGCTGCAGCGCGCGTTTCACCTCGGCCGCCTCGGGCGATCCGGCACGCAGGTTGCGCAGGCTGTCGCCGATGGCCTGCCCGACGCGGGCGCGGATCGCCTCGGCACGGGCCGGATCGCCGGCGGCCTTTTCCTCGATCACGCGTTCCACCATGGACCGGGCAAAGGTGACGCCGCAGGCCTTTACCGCCTGCAGATCGCAGGGCGCCAGCAGGTGCAGGTGATCGCGATCCACCGGGTTGGCGGCAATCCGCTCCAGCGGCCCCAGGGGCGTGCCGGGCGCGTTGCGCAGATGCGCCGCCGGGTCCGGCAGGTCCAGCAGGTGGCTGACCGTGGGCGCGGCGGCGCAGGTGATGTCGACCAGCAGGCCGTCGCGCAGCGTGACAACGGCTGGGCCCTGCACCTCGGGCCGCCAGCAGCGGCCCAGCCACAAGCCTTCGGGGGCGTCAATCGGGATCATTCGGGTCTCCTCAGCGGCGGTTGAACAAGGGCGCGCGTTTCTCGGCAAAGGCAGCGCGCCCCTCGGCGGCATCTTCGGTGGCAAAGCAGATGGCTTGCAAGTCGCGTTCATAGGCCACCGCCTGTTCCAGCGGCATGTTATAGGCGGCCTGCAGGTTGCGCCGCGCGGTTTCCGCCGCCACCGGCGCGCGGTTGGCAATCGCCGTGGCGATCTCCAGGGCGCGGGGCAGCAATGTATCGGGCGCGGTCAGTTCGGACACCAGCCCCCAGCCCAGCGCCGTCTCGGCCGTCACCGGATCGCCGGTCATCACCATCAACGCGGCGTTGGACGGGCCGATGGAATGCGCCAGCAGAGCTGTCATGCCACCGCCGCCGATCCAGCCCAGCTTGATCTCGGGCGCGGCCAGTTTGGCGCCACGGGTGGCGATGCGGATGTCGCAGGACAGCGCCATTTCCAGCCCGCCGCCCATCGCATAGCCGTTGATCGCGGCAATCGAGGGTTTCAGCAGCGCGCGCAGCGCGTCGCAATATTCCGGCCGGTTGCGGAAATTCCAGGGGGTGGCATAGCGGTCGAGATCAGCAATGTCCGATCCGGCGCAGAAGGCCTTGCCGGTGCCGGTGAGGATCACCACCCTTACCTCGTCGCTGGCATTGATGCTGCGCACGGCCTGCCACATCAACTCGGCCATCTCGGGCGTCATCGCGTTCAGCTTTTCGGGCCGGTTATAGGTGATCGTGGCGATCCGGTTGTCGATGGAAAGCGTCAGTGGTTCGCTCATGCCGTGGTCCTTTCCGGTTGGCTGGCCTCGAACATCGCGCGCAGCGCCTGTGCCGCGCGCGCGGCCGGGCGGCGGGCCTCGAACACATCGCGCAGATAGGCCGAGGCACGGGATTGGAAGGCGATATAGCCGTCATGGCGCGGGCGGATCGTAGCCGCCTCCAGCGTCGCGGCGGTATCGCGATAGAAATTCCCCCAGGCGGCATTCACCCCGGGATCGGCCCAGGCCGCGCGCAGGCCGGGCTGGCCGTCATGGTCCGGAATGAAGCCGCGCTGCGTGGTCTCTGACATCAGCCACAGCAGATGCTCGCGCAACGCCGCGTCGACCACCGCGCGGCGCGATATGGCGATCCCGGTGCCGCCGAGGATCGAGCCGGGCCGCCCACCCGCGCGCGGCGCGTCACGGAACGTCACCGGGCGCGCGGCGCGGGTATAGTTCACATAGCCATAGACCAGCGGGATCAGGTGGATGTCATCGCTCTGCCCCATCAGGTCCAGCAGACCGATGGGATTCAGC
>NZ_PGTB01000289.1 GCF_002786325.1 Pseudooceanicola lipolyticus
CCCCGGCCGAGCCGGCGGTGGCCAGCCAGAGCAGCTGGGCCGGGTGCAGCGCGGTGCCGCGCAGCTGGGCGATTTCATAGGCGGCGGCCATGGTGCGCAGCATCGAGAAGGAGGAGCCGCCGCCGGTATCGGTGGCCAGGCCGATGCGCTGGCCGTCGCCGGCAAGGCCGGGCAGGTCGAACAGGCCGGAGCCGATGAAGGTGTTCGAGGTCGGGCAGTGGACCAGCGCCGCGCCGGTTTCGCGCAGGCGGTCGCGTTCGCGCGGTTCCAGGTGGATGGCATGGCCATAGAGCCCGCGGGCGCCCAGCAGGCCGAAGCGTTCATAGGTGTCGAGATAGTCGCGCGCCTGCGGATAGAGGCCCAGCACCCAGTCGATCTCGTCGGTCTGTTCCGACAGATGCGTCTGCATCAGGCAGTCGGGATGTTCGGCCCAGAGGCTGCCCAGCGCCGCGAGTTGGTCCGGCGTCGAGGTCGGCGAGAAGCGCGGGGTGATGGCATAGGAGAGGCGGCCGCGGTTGTGCCAGGTCTCGAGCAGCGCGCGGCTTTCATCATAGGCGCTTTGCGCGGTGTCGCGCAGCCCCTCGGGCGCGGTGTCGCGGTCCATGCAGGTGCGCCCGGCCACCAGGCGCTGGCCGCGCTTCTCGGCCTCGGCGAAGATCGCCGTGACGCTGGCCGGGTGGATGGTGCAATAGGTGCAGATGGTGGTGGTGCCATGCGCCGCCGTTAGGTCGAGATAGCGCGCCGTGATCTCCTGCGCATAGGCCGGGTCGGCGAATTTCATCTCTTCGGGAAAGGTATAGCTGTTCAGCCAGT
The DNA here is from genome assembly GCF_002786325.1 of Pseudooceanicola lipolyticus. Taxonomy (GTDB): domain Bacteria; phylum Pseudomonadota; class Alphaproteobacteria; order Rhodobacterales; family Rhodobacteraceae; genus Pseudooceanicola_C; species Pseudooceanicola_C lipolyticus. Next base: position 814 of record NZ_PGTB01000289.1, read on the forward strand.
CGATCAGCCGCTTGCCCCAGCTGGCGATTATCGCGGTCTGCGGGTAATGCGCATGGGCATCGACAAAGCCGGCGGTGATCAGCCGGTTGCCATAGTCCCGTATGCCGGCGCCGGGAAAGGCGCGGCGCAGCGTCTCCAGCGGGCCCAGCGCCGCGATCCGGCCACCGGAAAGCGCAACCGCCTCGTCGGTGCGCGCGGCGCCCGCCGCGTCGCCCTCGAAGGGCGTGCGCGTGAAGGACAGAACCCGGCCTGTCAGAATGATGTCGTCTTCCATCTTGCGCCGCCCCGGCCGTTTGGTATCCGGGCTAGGTTAGACTTCGCCCGGCGCGGGGTAAATCATGCTATTGTCATTGTTTTCCGGTTGGACCTTCTTCAAAATTCAATCCAGTCGCGGAAGGGGTAAAGATGAACACGGACGCCGAGGACCTGGCCGAAGAGCAGGAGCGCGAGGACGGCGCCTATACGCTGGACCGCAAGGCGGTGGCGGCGATTCTCTATGCCGTCGACATCGACGACCGCGACAAGCTGGTCGAGTTGATGGAGCCGCTGCACCAAGCCGATATCGCCGACCTGCTGGAACAGATCAACGCCTATGACCGGGCGCGGCTGATCCGGCTTTATGATCGCGAATTCGACGGCGAGATCCTGTCGGAGCTGGACGAGGGCATCCGCGAGGAGGTGATCGCCATCCTGTCGCCGCATGTCCTGGCCGAGGCGGTGCGCGAGCTGGACAGCGACGATGTGGTCGACCTGGTCGAGGATTTGGAAGAGCCGCAGCAGGAAGCGATTCTGGACGCGCTGGATGAGCTGGACCGCGCCGCGGTCGAGCAGGCGCTGTCCTATCCCGAGGGGTCGGCCGGGCGGCTGATGCAGAGCGAGGTGGTGGTGGCGCCCGAGCATTGGAATGTCGGCCAGGCGATCGACCACATGCGTTCGGCCGAGACGCTGCCGGACCAGTTCTATCACATCGTGCTGGTTGATCCGCGGATGCACCCGATCGGCAATGTCACCCTGGGCAAGGTGATGGCGTCGCGGCGCGAGGTGCCGCTGGCCGAGCTGACCGAAGAGATGTTCCGGGTGATCCCGGTGACCCAGGACGAGGGCGACGTGGCCTATGCCTTCAACCAGTATCACCTGATCTCGGCGCCGGTGGTCAACGAGGACGGGCGGCTGGTGGGGCAGATCACCATCGACGACGCGATGATCGTGCTGGACGAGGAACACGAGGAGGACATCCTGCGCCTGGCCGGGGTGGGCGAGGGCTCGCTGGCGGACCGGGTGATCGACACGGTGCGCGGCCGCTTTCCCTGGCTGGGGGTGAACCTGGTGACCGCGATCCTGGCCTCGCTGGTGATTGCCCAGTTCGAAGGGGTGATCGCGCAATTCGTGGCACTGGCGGTGCTGATGCCGATTGTCGCCTCGATGGGCGGCAATGCCGGCACCCAGTCGCTGACCGTGGCGGTGCGGGCGATCGCCACCAAGGACCTGACCGGCTCGAACGTGTGGCGGGTGATCCGGCGCGAGGTGCTGGTGGGGCTGATGAACGGGCTGGCCTTCGCGCTGATCATGGGGCTGGTCGGGCTGGTCTGGTTCGGCTCGCTGGGGCTGGCAGCGGTGATCGCCGCCTCGATGGTGATCAACCTGGTGGTGGCCGGGCTGGCCGGCACGGTGATCCCGGTGCTGCTGGACAAGCTACGGGTCGATCCGGCGCTAGCCTCGGGTGCCTTTGTCACCACGGTGACCGACGTGGTGGGGTTCTTCGCCTTCCTGGGCTTTGCCGCCCTGTACCTGCTGTGATCGGGCCGGCGGGCGAGAAGGCGGCGGCGCGCGCGGCGGCCTTTGCGCGGCGGGCGACG
>NZ_PGTB01000290.1 GCF_002786325.1 Pseudooceanicola lipolyticus
TGAGCGCGCGCCGTGCGTCCTCCAATGCGCCGGCGACGTCACCGCCGGTTTCGATGCGGCGCGCCGCCATGGTGAGCGCATCGCGGATCACCGGCGCCGCGGCGCGGGCCTCGGCACCCAGGCGCAGGTTGCGCGAGGACATCGCCAGACCGTCCGGTTCACGCAGGGTGGGGCAGGGGATAATCCGGGTTTTCAGGTCCAGATCGGTGGCCAGGCGCCGCACCACCTGAAGCTGCTGATAGTCCTTTTCGCCGAAAAAGCTGAAATCGGCATCGGTCTGCAGCAGCAGCTTGGCCACCACGGTGGCGACGCCGTCGAAATGGCCGGGCCGGGTGGCGCCGCACAGACCGTCGCTGACGCCGGTGACCGAGATGGTGGTGGCAAACCCCTCGGGATAGATTTGATCGGGGTCGGGCACGTAAAGCACATCGACGGCCAGCGGCGCGAGTTTTGCCGCATCGCTGTCCTCGGTCCTTGGGTATTTCGCCAGATCCTCGGGATTGTTGAACTGGCGTGGATTGACGAAGATGGTGACGATCACCCGGTCGGCGCGGGCCTTGGCGGCCTGCACCAGGCTGAGATGGCCGGCATGCAGCGCGCCCATGGTCAGCACGACGCCGATGCTGGCACCGTCATCGCGCCAGGTTTGCGTGATCTTGCGCAGGTCGGCTTTGCGGCGGATGATCTTCATGAGCCTGCTCCTTCGTCGGCGAAAACATGGGCGGGGGCGGGAAAACTCCGGGCGCGGACCTCTTGGGCATAGGTGGCGACCGCCGTATCGGCTTCGGCGGCCAGATGGGCATAGCGTTTCACGAATTTCGGCTGGAAGGCATCGAACAGGCCCAGCATGTCGTCGATCACTAGGATCTGGCCGTCGCAGCCGGCCGAAGCGCCGATGCCGACGGTGGGAATGGCGAGCGCGGCGGTGATCCTGTCGGCCAGCGCGGCGGGCACCTTTTCCAGCACCACGGAAAACGCGCCGGCCGCGGCGACCGCGCGGGCATCTTCGAGAATCCGCGCGGCATCGGCGCCACGGCCCTGCACCTTGTAGCCGCCAAGCGCGTTCACCGCCTGCGGCGTCAGGCCGATATGCGCCATCACCGGAATGCCGCGCTCGACCAGAAAGCGGATGGTCTCGGCCATGTGCCGGCCGCCTTCCAGCTTGACCGCGCCGGCGCCGGTTTCGGCCATCAGCCGGGCGGCATTGCGAAACGCCTGGGCCGGACTGTCCTCGTAGCTGGCGAAGGGCATGTCGACCACCATCAGCGCCCGGTCGATGCCGCGTGCCACCGCGCGCCCGTGCAGGATCATCATCTCCATGGTGACCTCGAGCGTCGAGGGCAGGCCATGCAACACCATGCCGACGCTGTCGCCGACCAGCACCAGATCGCAATGCCGGTCGGCAATCTGCGCCACCGGCGTGGTATAGGCGGTGAGGCAGACCAGCGGATCGCCGCCCTTGCGGGCGCGGATATCGCTGGCGCTGAGCGCCCGTTGCGGTGCGTTCTGGTTCATCTCTCTCCTCCAACTTGACCTAGCGTCAACCCGTTAGAGGAGCGGGGCCGACACTGCAAGGCCCGCGCAAGATTATTGCGCGGGTCTTCGCCAAATCCGGCGTTCAGAAATCGAGGCCCAGATCCAGCGTGCGGGCGGAATGGGTCAGCGCCCCGGACGAGATGTAATCGACCCCGGTGGCGGCCACCTCGGCGACGCGGTCAAGCCGCATGTTGCCGGAGGCTTCCAGCACCACCCGCCCGCCGGCCAGATCCACCGCCTGGCGCAGGGTTGCGGTGTCCATATTGTCCAGCAGCACCACATCGGCGCCGCCTTCGTCTAGTACCTCGGCCAGCTGGTCCAGGCGGTCGACCTCGATCTCGCAGCGCAGCATATGCGAGGCCTGTGCCTTGACCGCCCGCAGCACCGGCCGGATGCCGCCGGCGGCGGCGATGTGGTTGTCCTTGATCAGGATGGCGTCCGACAGGGAAAAGCGGTGGTTGAACCCGCCACCATGCAGCACCGCCTGTTTCTCGACCAGCCGCAGGCCCGGCGTGGTCTTGCGGGTGCAGGTGACGCGGGCGTGGCTGCCCCGGGTTTCGGCCACGAAGGCGGCGGTGAGCGTGGCAATGCCCGACAGCCTGCCGGCGAAGTTCAGCGCCACCCGCTCGGCCGAGAGGATCGCGGCGGCGCTGCCCTCGATCTCCATCAGCAGATCGCCGGGGGCGATTGCATCGCCATCGGCGCGATGCGCGGTAAGTGTCAGCGCCGGATCGACCAGGCGAAAGGCCAGCGCGGTGATTTGCAGGCCCGAGACCACCCCGGCCTCGCGCGCATTCAGCCGCGCGACATAGCGGGTGGCGGCGGGGATCACGGTGCGGGTGGTGATGTCGCCATAGGTGCCCAGATCTTCCATCAGCGCGGCGCGCACCAGCGGTTCCAGGATCAGGTCGGGCAGGGGAGCGTGGGTCATGTGGGTTCCATTTGGTCGGAGGCGGCGATGGCCTGGGCCTGCGCCAGGGTCAGCGACGAGCGCGCGCCGGCATCGGCCCCGGTGGCGGGGAAATCCGCGCGGAAATGCGCGCCGCGGCTTTCGCGGCGGGCCAGCGCGGTTCGGGCACCTCGCTGGCCGGCGGCGCGCTTCCCACCGGTTGACCATCTTGACCAGCAGGA
>NZ_PGTB01000291.1 GCF_002786325.1 Pseudooceanicola lipolyticus
CAGCACCGTCTCGAAGCGGGCGGTGGCGGCGGCAAAGGCGCTGCGGCGCGCCACGGCGCCCTCCGCACCCAGGATCAGGTCGATCGGCCCGTGCTGCAAATGCAGGCGCCCGCCGCTCAGAACCGCCGCGACCGGCCCGGTCACGGCTTTGCCCCCCAGCGAAAGTTGCGGCGGCTGTGCGGGTCGCTCTCCGGGTCGACCTGGCCAACCCGCCGCACCTCGCGCGCCAGGATATCGCCCAGCGCGCGCACTTCTTTCACATGGCCGCCCAGCGCGGCGTAATCTTCCATGCGCATGGTGAACTCGATGGGGGCAACCAGCGCCGGCGTCGGCACATAGCCAAAGGCATTGCTGGGCATGTCCATCACATCGACCATCACGGTGATGCCCCCGCCGGGCCAGACATAGGCCTCCGCCCCGCCGCAGGACACATGCGCCAGCGACTGCCGCACCGAATTGGTCAGCCGCACCGGGTTTTCCGTCACCCCGGCGCGCAGCGACCCGCCGGCGCCGCCCATGAACAGCACCGAACAGACCGAGGGTTCGCAATTCTCCGCGATCCGCGCGGCCGAGGCGCGCAGCGCCTCGGGCATCGGCCTGGCCACCGGCTTCAGCGCCTCGTCCAGTTCGAAATAGGCCGATTGTTCACCGGTGGTCGACACCATGAACAGCCTGATGCCGGGCCGGGCGAATCTGGGATCGGACTCTTTGAGGATATCCAGCGGGTTCTCGACATCGGTGCCGCCCCAGCCGGTGCCGGGCTGGGCCACCTGGAAATAGCGCCCCGGCGTCGACCGGCGGCCGTTGATCCGGATGCCGGTGGGCTGCATCCCCAGGAACTTGCCCGCCTGGTGTTCCGACAGCTGGCCGGTGATGTGGTCGTCCACCACGATCACGTCATCGACGTGATCGACCCATTGCGAAGCGAACATGCCAATCGCGGCCGATCCGCAGCCGACCCGCATCAGCTTTTCCGCCACCCCGTTCACGATCGGCGCCTGGCCGGCTTGGATCACCACCGTGGCGCCATCGTCGATGCTGACCTCCACCGCCTCGCGGTTGCACAGCCGCAGCAGCGCGTCGCAGGTCACCCGGCCCTCCTTCTTGCTGCCGCCGGTCAGATGCTCGACCCCGCCCAGCGACAGCATTTTCGAGCCGTATTCGCTGGTCATCACGTGGCCGATGGCCTCGCCCTCGGCGCGCACGATGGCGCGTTCGTGGCCCAGGTGGCGGTCGGTGTCGATCTTCACCTTGACGCCGCAATAGCTAAAGATGCCCTCGGTCACCACGGTGACCATATCCACCCCCTCGACCTCCTGGCTGACGATAAAAGGAGCGGGCTTGTAATCGGGATAGGTGGTGCCGGCGCCAATCGCGGTCACGAAGGGGCGGCTGCCCTGCAACAGGTCGCCGTCCCACTCGGCGCCCTCGCCGCCCTGCAGGAACGGCACCGCCTTCACGCCCTTCTGCTGCGCCCCCTCGATGATGGTCAACGGGTCCAGCCGCACCAGCTGACCGGCATGGTTGGCATAGCGGTCGCAGGCACCCGACCGGCCCTCGGCGATATAGCACAGCACCGGGCAGGCGTCGCAGCGGATCTTTTCCGGTTTCTCCCGCTCAGTCATCCAGCTCCCCTCTCAGCGCCGCGCGCACCGCCGCGGGGGTTGCCGGCACCCGGTAGAGGCGCCGGCCGCAGGCATTGCGGATCGCATTCAACAGCGCCGGCGCGGTGGGGATCAGCACATGTTCGCCCAGCCCCTTGGCGCCATAAGGGCCATGCGCATCCGGCACCTCGACAATGATCGTCTCTACCGGCGGAATATCTCCACTGGTCGGGATCAGGTAGTCATGCAGGTTCTCGGTGCGGCCGGGGATGAACTCTTCCATCAGCGCCATGCCCAGCCCCTGCGCGATGCCGCCCTGCACCTGCCCCTCCACCAGGATCGGGTTGATCGCCTTGCCCACGTCATGCGCCGCGACAAAGCGCTGCGGCCGCACCGTGCCCAGCGCGGTGTCGACCTCGACCACCGCCAGATGCGCGGCATAGCCGAACTGCGCATAGGGTTCGCCCTGGCCGTTCCGGTCCAGCGGCTTGGTCGGCGGGTCATAGGTTTCGCAGGCGCTCAGCACATAGCCTTCGGCATCGGCGGCCAGCTTGCCCAGCTCGATCCGGTGGTCGTACTCGTCCCCGACGATGATCTCGCCGGCACCGATCCGCAGCTGCGCCGCTTCGGGCGCGTTGCACAGGTGCAGGATCTGCCGGCGCAGCGCCGCGCCGGCCAGCCGCGCGGCATTGCCCGACACGAAGGTCTGGCGCGAGGCCGAGGTTTTGCCGGCATCCGGGGTCACGTCGGTATCGCCGCCGACCCGCTGCACCTGGTCCACCGGCACGCCCAGCGCCTGGGCAAAGATCTGGGTGATGACGGTGTTCGCGCCCTGCCCGATATCCACCGCGCCCTGGTGCAGCACCACGCCGCCATCGGCGCGGATCCCCGCCTTGATGGTCGACGGGTTGGGCAGCGAGGTATTGCCGCAGCCATACCAGCCCGCCGCCAGCCCGACGCCGCGCCGCACCGGGCGGCCGGCGGCCTGTGCCGCCGCGTTG
>NZ_PGTB01000292.1 GCF_002786325.1 Pseudooceanicola lipolyticus
CGGTCGCGCCAGATATAGGCCGCCGCCCCCAGCGCGAAGGGCAGCCCCAGATCCAGCAGCTTGACCAGCCGCGGATGCGCCGGCAGCAGCGGCACGGCCAGGCACAGCGCCACCACCGCGACAAACACCACGGCAACGCCGCGCGGCGCCCGCAGCAGCCCGGCAATCCCCACCAGGAACACCCCGAGATAACACAGCACCTCGTAATTCAGGGTCCAGAGCGAGCCGTTGATCGCCGGGCCATAGGGGTTGGCCTCGAACACCCCGGGCAGCGCATATTGCAGCCGGAACAGGGTGAGGTTGCGGATCAGGTACTCCGGCACCGCCGCCAGATAGGTCGCGGCCGGCGCCCGGGTCAGCCACAGCCCGGCCAGCACCGTCAGGCCCAGCACCACCACCAGCGCCGGGAACAGCCGCAGCGCCCGGGCCAGCAGGAACCGGGCGATGCTGGCGCTGCGCTCGAAGCTCTTGGTGATGAAGAAGCCGGAGATGGCAAAGAAGATATAGACGCAGACGGTGCCCAGGGTGAGGCCGTGCAGCTGCGCCTGCAGCGGCTCGACCGCGCCGGGGCCGCGGCTGATTGGCCAGGCATGCGAGACCAGCACGCCCGAGGCGGCGCACATGCGGATCAGGTTGAAATTGTTCTCCCGCCCCGCGGCGCGGTCGCCGAACCTGAGCCCCGGCGGCATCACCCGGTCCCCAGCCGCTGGCCGACGCCGTGGCGGTCCTGCAGCGCCCGCCACCAGGCCTCGTTGTCCAGGTACCATTGCACCGTCTTCTCCAGCCCCTCCGCCAGCGTCACCGAGGGCCGCCAGCCCAGCTCGTCGCGGATCCGGCCCGGCGCGATCGCATAGCGCAGATCATGGCCGGGGCGGTCGGCCACAAAGGTGATCTGCTCCGCATAGGGTCTGGTTTGCGGCCGCAGCCGGTCGAGGATGGCGCAGATCATCCGCACCAGGTCGATATTCTTCGCCTCGTTCTCGCCGCCGATATTATAGGACCGGCCCAGCGCGCCCTTCTGCACCACCAGCAGCAGCGCCTCGGCGTGATCCTCGACATACAGCCAGTCGCGCACATTCTCGCCCTGGCCGTAAACCGGGATCGGCTGGCCGGCCAGCGCGTTCAGGATCACCACCGGGATCAGCTTTTCCGGGAAGTGATAGGGGCCGTAATTGTTCGAGCAATTGGTCAGCACCACCGGCAGGCCATAGGTCTCGTGCCAGGCCCGCACCAGGTGGTCGCTGGCCGCCTTGGAGGCGGAATAGGGCGAGCGCGGATCATAGGGCGTGTCCTCGGTGAACTTGCCCTCCGCGCCCAGCGAGCCGAAGACCTCGTCGGTGGAGATATGGTGAAAGCGGAAGCTCTCCGGCCGGCCCTGCCCCACCCAATAGCTGCGCGCCGCCTCCAGCAGCGTGTAGGTGCCGGTGATATTGGTCTCGATAAAGGTGCCGGGCCCGTCGATCGAGCGGTCGACATGGGATTCGGCGGCCAGATGCATCACCGCATCGGGGGCATGGGTGGCAAACACCCGGTCCAGCGCCGCCCGGTCGCGGATATCGGCCTGCTCGAACGCATAGCCCGGCGCGGCGGCCACCGGCGCCACATTGTCCAGGCAGGCGGCATAGGTCAGCGCATCGAGATTGACCACCGCGTGGCCCTGGGCGATGGCACGGCGCACCACCGCCGAGCCGATAAAACCGGCGCCGCCGGTGACGAGAAGTTTCATGGCGCACCTCCGGTGACGACCAGTTTCATCGCCCGCCCTCCCAGACAAAGGGGCTGTCGAAATCGGCCAGCAGCGGCGCCGCCGCGTCCTTCTCCGACAGCACCGCGGCGCCGCTCAGCCCCCAGTCGATGCCGATGTCGGGATCGTCGAAGCGCACCGCGCCGTCACAGTCCGGCGCATAGTAATCGGTGCATTTGTAAATAACTTCGGTGTCGGGCGCGCGTGTCGCAAATCCGTGCAAGAAGCCTTTCGGAACCAGCAATTGTTTCCCGTTCTCCGCCGACAGCTCGACCCCGATCCAGGCGCCATAGCTGGGCGATCCCTTGCGGATATCCACCGCCACGTCGAACAGGCAGCCCCGCCCGCAGCGCACCAGCTTGTCCTGGGCCCGCGGCGGCGCCTGGAAATGCAGCCCCCGCACGGTGTTCACCGCCGCCGAAAGCGAGTGGTTATCCTGCACGAAATCAAGCGTGATCCCCTTGTCGGCAAGGGTTTTGCGGTTCCAGCTTTCGCTGAAGAAGCCGCGCGCATCGCCGAACCGCTTCGGTGTCAGGATCAGGACGCCGTCAAGTGCCGTTTCTTCAACCTGCATGGATACTCAAATCACCTCGTCAAATCTGTGCCTGTGCTTAGCAAGGGCCATTCCCGCTGTCACCCCGCGCCGCCGCCCGGCGCCGCTCAGTCCCCGGCCCGCTTCTTCACCCAGCCGAGAAAGGCGGCATCGGGTTTCCTCAGCCGCTGCGCCCCGGTGCGGGCCCAGACGCCGCGCCACTCGGCCTCCAGCGCATGCACGTCCCGGCCCGGCATCAGCTGGCGCGCGG
>NZ_PGTB01000293.1 GCF_002786325.1 Pseudooceanicola lipolyticus
GGGGCAGGGCAAAGCGGGCCGCATCGCCCTGCATCGCCTCGGCCTCGACCGCCGGGCCGCCGGGCTGCGGCAGCCCCAGCAGGCGCGCCGCCTTGTCGAAAGCTTCGCCCGGGGCATCGTCGATGGTGCCGCCCAGCCGGGTGAAATCCTCTGGCCCGCGCACGATCAGGAATTGGCAATGCCCGCCCGAAACCAGCAGCATCAGATAGGGATAGGCAACGCCATCGGTCAGCCGCGGGGTCAGCGCATGGCCGGCCAGGTGATTGACCCCCAGCAGCGGCAGGCCGGTGGCCGCGCTCAGCCCCTTGGCGCACATCACCCCGGCCAGCACCCCGCCAATCAGCCCCGGCCCGGCGGTGACGGCAATGGCGTCGAGGTCACTCAAGCGGATTTCGGCCTGCTGCAACGCCTCTTGCACCGACAGGTCCAGCTTTTCGGTATGTGCCCGCGCGGCGATCTCCGGCACCACGCCGCCATAGGCGCTGTGCAATCCGGTCTGGCCAAACACCACCGAGGACAGGATTGTCACCTGATCGCCGTTCTGGCGCACAACCGCCGCCGCGGTATCGTCGCAGCTGCTTTCCAGTCCCAGAATCGTCGTCTGCCCTGTCATCGCCCGCAGCCGTTGCATGATCACATCCGGGGAGGTATCACCCAAAATCCCTGCTCACAATCCCGAGGCGGCTGATGGCCCGGCCCAGACCCGTTCTGCTGATGACCCGGCCCCGCGCCGCGTCGGACCGGTTCGTGGCGGATCTGCCCGCCGCCCTGCGGGCGCGGCTGGAGGTGGTGATTGCACCTCTGGTCGAGATCCGGCCAATTTCCACCCCGATCGACCTGGCGCCGGATGAGGCGGTGATTTTCACCTCGTCCAACGCGGTCACCATCGCCGCAGCGCTTGGCGTGACCGGCGGGCGGCCCGCGTTTTGCGTCGGCCAGGCCACCAGCGCAGCCGCGCGTGTGGCCGGCTGGCAAGCGGAATGTGTTGGAGAGACCGCCGAAGCGCTGGTGGCCACGCTGTCCAAACGGCACCCGGACCATCCACTCTGCCATCTGCGCGGCGCCCATACACGTGGCAATATCGTGGCGCGCCTGCGCGAAGCCGGCTGGGCAATGCGCGATCAGGTGATCTATGAACAGGTGCTGCTGCCGCTGGCGCCGCAGGGGCAAACCGCGCTGGCCGGCGACCATCCGGTGATCGTGCCGCTGTTTTCGCCCCGCATCGTGCGGCATTTTGCCGGGCTGACCATGGCGGCGCAGGCGGTTCACGTTGTCGCCATAAGTGCCGCCGCGGCTGCCGAATTGCAGGATTTTCGGCCTGCATCGGTCACCGTTTCGCAAAAACCGGATGCCTGCCACATGGTCAGGGCGATCGAAACCTGCGCCGATAGGCTGACTCGGGTTGAGGGGGACCGGGGGGCGCAGTAGAGTTTGCGGGTCCTGATAGGTATTTGGAATCGAAAGGGTAGATTGAGGTGACAGGCAAAAAGACGACCGATCAGGATGATACCACCGGCAGCGATGCCGCGGACCCGCAGGACACTGCACCCGCATCCCAGCCCAAGCCGACCCCGGAAACCAACCCTGCCGCCCCTGACGAGGCGGCGCCGGACCAGCCCGAACCGCCAAGGGCGGATGACACCGAGGCGGCCAAGCCGGACGACATATCCAAGTCGCAGGACGCGCCCGACGCCGATTCGCCCGCCGACAGCGTGGCGCCGATCGAAACCCTCGCCGGCGCAGAAGACACCGCGCCGCAGGAGGTCGAACGCCCGGGCAGCGAAACCGCCACCGCCCCACAAAACGTGGAAACCATCGTCGAACGGCGCGGCGGCTTTTTGCCCGCGCTGCTGGGCGGGGTGCTGGCCGCGGTTTTGGGCTTTGTCGCTGCCCGCAGCGAGATGCTCGACCCGATGCTGCCGCCAAGCTGGCGCAGCGCCAACAACAGCGAAGCGCTGGCCTCACTCGAAGCCTCGGTGGACGCGCAGCGCGATGAACTCGCCGCGCTGGAGAGCCGGGTGTCGGAAATCGCCATCCCCGATCTTGCCCCGCTGGCTGAGCGGATCGAGGGCCTGCGCGCTGAAATCGAGCCTATGGCTGCGCAAACCGAAGCAACCCGTGCCACGCTGGACGACATCCTCGCCCGCCTCGACGCGGTGGAAAAGCGCCCGATATCGGAAGGCGTGTCACAGGCGGCAATCGACGCCTACGAACGCGAGCTCGACCGGTTACGCGCGGCGGTCACCGATCAGCGCGGCGAGGTCGAGGCGCTGGTCGCCGAGGCCCGCGCGCTGGATGCCCAGGCTCAGGAATCGGCACGTGCCGCCGCCGTTCAGGCGGTGCTAGCCCGGCTGCAGGGCGCCATCGACGATGGTCTCGCCTATCCCGGCCTGGTCGAGGAACTGGCCGCGTCAGGGGTCGAGGTGCCGGCGGCGCTGCGTGACAATGCCGGCGGCGTGCCCAGCCTGCTGACCCTGCAAACCACCTTCCCCGACGCCGCGCGCATCGCGCTG
>NZ_PGTB01000294.1 GCF_002786325.1 Pseudooceanicola lipolyticus
GCGATCAACGCCGCCGCCTCGCGCCCCTTCTGGGTGATGTCCAGCAACCGCCCCTTCACCCGCAGCCCGCGGGCATCCTCGGCCACCGCGTCCCAGACGCCGATGGGCTGGGCCGGGTCGTGCTGCCACAGCATCTTGACCTTGCGCCCCGCCGCCGCCAGCGCCGCCAGCGAGGCCGCATAGGCGCCGGGCTGCACGATATCGCCGCCCTGATCGGGCTGGCCAAACAGGCTCGCATAGCCTTCGATCACCGCCTCGCCGCTCAGCGCCAAATCGTCTCCGAAGCGGGCGAACTTGCGCTCCAGCCCGGTCTCATCCTGCATCATGCCAGCCTCGTATCTCGTTGAATTCATGGTGCTACCGCCAGCAGCGATTGCAGCGCCTGCGACAGGATCGCCGCCGCCACGCCATAGACGGCCAGCCACATTCGCTTTTCCAGCCGCTCCATCATCTCTTCCAGACGGTCGAGCCGCCGGTTGAGGTTCTCGTGATGGATCTGCGTAACCCGTTCATGCGCGGCCAATCGCAGCCCCGGCGCGCATTCGAAGGGTTCATATCCCGGCCAGCGCTCAGTCATCCCGCCCGCCTTCCGCCACCGCCGGCAGGCCCAGCAGGGCACGTTTTTCCGCGTCTGTCAGGAACGCCGCCGCCGCAACCCGCGCCCATTGCGCGTCGCGCTCGGCTGCCAGCGCCGGCACCTGGTCCAGGTCCGGTTTCAGCTCCACCGCCGCGCCGGCAAACCCCGACAGCCAATGCGACAGCGCCACCGCCACCCGCGTCGCCAGCGGCAGCACCGTCAGACGGAAAAAGGCGCGGTGGGCTTCCTGGTAATTGGCATAGGTGGCGTCGCCGGGAATCCCCAGCAGCATCGGCGGCACCCCGAAGGCCAGGGCGATTTCGCGCGCGGCGGCTTCCTTGGTTTTCTGGAACTCCATGTCCGAGGGCGAAAAGCCCATCGGCTTCCAGTCCAGCCCGCCTTCCAGAACCATCGGCCGCCCGGCATTGCGCGCGCCCTGGAAATTCGCCTCGATCTCGTCCGACAAGCGGCGGAACTGGTCATCGGCCAACATCCCGTACCCGTCCCCGGCATTGTAGACCAGCGCGCCGCTGGGGCGTGCCGCATTGTCCAGCAGCGATTTCGACCAGCGCGAGGCGCTGTTATGCACGTCCAGCGCCATCGCCGCCGCCTGCAGCGGCGACAGGCCGTAGTGATCGTCCTGCGGATGGAAGGTCTTGATATGGCAGATTGGCGCAACCGGCCCGGTGGCGTCAAACCGGTGCTTGCGCCCGCCCACCGCGTATTCATACCCCACCGGCCAGCCGGTTTCACCGGGAATGATCCGCATCCGGTCCGAACGCAGCACATGCAGTTCCAGCGGAAAGGCCGCTTCGCCCTGCACCGCCTCGACATAGGCATTGCCGGTCAGCAGCAGCTGGGCAAACAGCGCCTCCAACAGTTCGGCCCGCCCCTGGGCCAGGTTGGGCCGGTTCACCAGACCCAGCACCGGATGCGTGTCAAACCGGCGGCGCTGGTCCTGCAACACCAGCGGCAACGCCGCCGCCGCTTCCGAGATCAGCCGGACACAGCGGAAGCCCACCGGGTTGCCGGCAAATCCCGACCGGGTCAACGAGACGGTGTCGCGCGGGCTCCAGGCGACGCGGCCGGCGGTGTGATAGGCCACCACCGGCTCGGTCGCGCTGGCCTTGCGTTCGGGTGCGGCGGGCGCGGACCGGCGGCGCAGGAAATCCAGTACCATGTCGCAAGCTCCTCGGTGGCCGGCCGCATGGGCCGTGGTTCAGGTCCGGGAAGTTTTGCCAGCAATTCGCTAACGCGCCGGAAAGCCACCGTGCGGTGCCCCCGCCTCCCCGCGCCAACGCGATTCCCTTCCCCTGTCAGGTAGGGGGAAAGGTCAGGGAGGGGGTAATATTTCGAAGGTCTACTTGCCCGGAACAAAGGCACGAAGTGCCGCCGGGCAGCGCCCGACCGCTCCCCGGGCGGGCGCTGCCCCTTCAGGCCATCCGCGCACGCGGAAAGCGATACTTCGCTGCCGGCGCGATCATCAGCTCGTGCAGGGCCCAGACCAGCGCGTCGACCCGGTCGGGCGAGCCTTTGCCCTCGTAGCGATGCAGCGTCATGCGGCCCATCTGGTCCTCCAGCGCGTCCAGCTTGTCGACATGGCGCACCCGCCCCTGTTCGTACAGCGCCGCCACCGGCTCGGCCCGCGCGGCCTTGCCCCGCGCGGCATGCACGGCGGTGAACGGCACAAAGGCGTCCACCTGCCGTATCACCTCCTGCACCAGCTGGCCGCCCTGGTTGACCTCGGCCACCAGCCGTTCGGCGCCGAAAGCCTCCATCGCCGCCACCGCCGCCTGTGCCCAGCCATGGGGGCTGACCCCCTGCACCGTGCGGTCGGCCAGGACATAGGCGCACCAGTCCTGTGGCGGCCCCTGCATGCGCGCGCCGGCCACCACGATCCCGCAGGCATCGGCCTCTGGCCC
>NZ_PGTB01000295.1 GCF_002786325.1 Pseudooceanicola lipolyticus
TCGGCGCAGGCCAGGCGGCGGAAGGCGTCGGGCGGGGTGGCGGCCATGTCGTCGCAGTAGGCATCCACCGGGCGGCGGGCGCGCCAGTGCGACCGCGCCAGGTTGCCCAGCGCGGTCATCGCATAGGCCTCGATATTGTCGATGCCGGCGCCGCGCGACTTCTGCCAAACCTTCATCGCTGCTTCCTGCGCCATGTCCTCGGCCGCTTCCCGGTCCGAGGTCAGCCGCTTTGCCCGCCGGTGCAGGCGGGCCAGGACCGCGTCAAAGGACGCGGTGTCGTGGTGATGTCTCATGTTGAGCCCCCTCAATAATTCACCATGCCCTGACAGATACGTGCGCTTTTGCCTTTGCCCAGACGGGGCTTTCCGCCGATGGCGGTTGACGGGGTGTTTTCAGCGGTGCCTTGCCGGAGCCAGGGGCGAAATCGGCGGGGAATGGCGCGCCCGGATCTGGCGCGGAACGCAAATCGCTCCTGGCGCGTCTGACCCCGTGAAGGCGACGGAAACCGCGCCTTCTTAAAAACCAAACGTGGAGTGAAAAGATGAAAACCCTTGTAGCACCTGCATTTGCCATCCTTTGCCTGGCCGCACCCGCCTGGGCCGCAACCCAGCTGGACGCCGATGGCGATGGCCGGGTGACACTGGACGAGGTGCAAGTCGTGCACCCGGACATCACCGAGGAGATCTTTACCGCGATGGATGCCAATGCCGATGGCACCCTGGACGAGGACGAGATCGTCGCCGCGCAGAATGCAGGCGTGATGCCCGACAGCCGGGGCTAACCGGAATACGGTCCGCCTGGCGGTCGTCTGCCCAACCCGTTCCGGCCGCCAGGTTTGCCGCGGTGTCCGGCCTGTCCCCAAACAGGCCGGGCACCGTTTTTTATATGCGGCATCGACCGCCTGGGCGCAGGGCGGGTTTCGCGATGCCCTGGCCGCTCCCGAAGACGTGACAGGGCGGCCCTTGAACCCGGCCGCCGGCACCTCATTTCTTGGTCAAACACAGCCCTGATCGGGGGCCTTCGCCTTGCGCGGCGATCCCGATCCGAGGCTGAGGCATGAGCAGTACAGGAGGACCAGGGATGAAAGCGGGATTATTGGCCTTGGCCGTCGCCGCAACCCTTGCAGCACCGGTTGCCGCCGAGGACTGGACCGGGCCCTATGCGGGCCTTGGTGTCGGGCGCGGTGACGTGGACGGCCCGGGCGCCCAGGATGGCGACGGCACCACCTATGGTTTCCATGCTGGCTATGACTATGACATGGGCAGCGTGGTTCTGGGCGCCGAGCTGGAATATAACTGGGCCGATATCGAACTGGGCGGCGGCGGCGTGGTCGACACGTTCAGCCGGCTCAAGCTGCGGGCCGGTTATGATTTCGGCCCGGCGCTGGGCTATGTCGTTGCCGGGACCTCGCGGGCCGATACCTCGCTGGGGGACGAAACCGGCGCGGTCTATGGCCTGGGCGTGGCCTATGCGCTGCGCGACGGTATCACGCTGAGCGGCGAGTGGCTGCGCGACGATTTCGACACCTTCGGTATCCCCCGATCCGACCTGACTTCGGACAGTTTCAACCTTAGGGCATCGTTCCGGTTCTGATCCGGCGATCGCCCGCGGCGGGTGCCCTTCACCCGGCCCCGCAGGGCAGTGCCTGCCGGTCCCCCCAGCAGGTGCTGCCTGACCTCTTTGCCTTACTGTGCAACCTGGGTGTTCTGCGCCGCCAGGTCGGCGGCAAAGGTGCAGAGCCGGCTGAGCGCCGCGGCAAAGGCGTCGTCCTCGATGGTCATCGCCACGCGGATATGGCCGGCGGCGGCGCTGCCAAAGCTTTCGCCCGGCATCACCGCGATATGATGCGTCTCCAACAGCGCAGTGGCAAAGCCTTCGCCATCCAGGCCGGTGGCGCGGATATCCAGCATCAGGTACATCGCCCCCTGCGACGGGATCAGGCCGACGCAGGACTGCTGGGCCAGGATGGCATGGGCCAGTTGCCGGCGGCGGCGGAACGGCGCGGCGATCTCGGCCTCCAGCTCGTCGCCGGCGGTCAGCGCAAACACGGCGGCATCCTGCACGAAGCCGGGCACGCCGTAGGTGGTGTTGGTGGCCAGGTCGATCAGCCGCTCGATGGCTTCGGGCGGCCCGGCGATCCAGCCGCAGCGCGACCCGGTCATCGCGTGGCTTTTCGACATCGAGCCGATCACCAGCGTCCGGTCGGCCAGGCCGGGCAGGGCGCGGGGCGACAGGTGCTCGCCCTCCCAGACCTGGGTGTCATAGACCTCGTCCGAGATCAGCCACAGGTCATGGTCCTGGCAGGTCTGCGCGACATGCGCCAGCGTGGCGCGGTCATAGACCACCCCGGTCGGGTTATTGGGCGAATTGATCAGCAATGAGGTGGCGCCCGGCGCCGCCTGTGCCAGCGCCTCGGGGCGCGGCAGGAAGGCGTCGGCGGCGCGGGTGACGATGGCGCGCGGCCG
>NZ_PGTB01000296.1 GCF_002786325.1 Pseudooceanicola lipolyticus
CCGGTCTCGCCCGCGATCGCGGCGCTCTGGGCAAAGGGCGGTGCCGTGCTGCGCGACCAGCCCGGCTTTGCCGACTGTTTCCTGCCCGGCGGGCGGGCGCCTCGTGCGGGCGAGATCTTTCGCAACCCCGACCTGGCGCGCAGCCTGGAACTGATCGCCGAGACCGAGGGCGAGGCGTTCTATCGCGGCCCGCTGGCCGAGGCGATCGCCGCCGCCGCCGCCGACAACGGCGCGGTGCTGACCGCCGAGGATCTCGGCAACCACGCCCCCGACTGGTGCGGCACCGTGAAGATGGGCTTTCGCGGCCGGACGCTGCACGAGATCCCGCCCAACGGCCAGGGTATCGCGGCGCTGATCGCGCTGGCGCTGGTGGACCGCGCCGGGATCGGTGCGCGGGCGCCGGACGATCCGCTGTCGCTGCATCTGCAGATCGAGGCGACCAAGCTGGCGCTGGCCGATGCCGAGGCATATGTCGCCGATCCCTCGGCAATGCCCTTCGATCCGCAGGCGTTGCTGGATCCGGCCTATCTTGACCAGCGCGCGGCGCTGATCCGGGCCGATGCCGCCAGCGATCCCGGCGCCGGCGCGCCGACCGCCGGGGGAACCGTCTATCTGACCGCGGCAGATGCGTCGGGGCGGATGGTGTCGTGGATCCAGTCCAACTACATGGGGTTCGGCTCGGGCGTCGTAGTGCCGGGCACCGGCATCCACCTGCAGAATCGCGGCGCCGGTTTCACCACCGCGCCGGGCCATGCCAACCGAGTCGGGCCGCGCAAGCGCCCGTTCCACACCATCATTCCGGGCTTTGTCATGCAGGGCGACCGCCCCGAGATGAGCTTTGGGGTGATGGGCGGCCCGATGCAGGCGCAGGGGCATCTGCAGATGATGCTGCGCACCATGCTGTGGGAGCAGGACCCGCAGGCCGCCTCGGACGCGCCGCGCTGGCAAGTATTGAGCGGCCGCCGCGTTGCCGTCGAAGCGGCGATGCCCGAGGCCACCGTCCGCGCGCTGGAACAGCTGGGCCACCAGGTGGAACGAGAGGGCCGCAATGCCGAGTTTGGCTTTGGCGGCGCCCAGCTGATCCGCCGCATCGACGGCGGCTATATCGCCGGGTCCGACCATCGCAAGGACGGCTGCGCCGTCGGGTTCTGACGCGGGCACGGGATAGCGAGGCGGTGCTCGGCTGCTCAATGGTGATCGCGCCATTGGGCGACTTCCAGGCTTTGCATCTGGTCGTTGCCCTTTAGCCGATGACCGAAGCGAGGTTCACCGGTGATCCGGCGCGACCAGCAATTGCCGAGTGCACCTCTCAGGGGTTCGGGCCTGCCGATCCCCTTAAACGGCTGCCGCCGCGTGGCATTTATAAGGTGGTTCACCCGCCCAAGGCCGGTTTCGCTGGCTTGGCCGGGCGTCGGACGCTGCGCACTCCGCTGTTGGACTGGACCGCAAAACCATGTACATCGCTGCGGACCCAAAGCCCGCCCTGCCCTGTTCCCCGAAGGTGAGCGAACGCGCGAAAGATGGATGTTGCTGTCAAAATGCCGCGGCTGGCCTTTCGCGATGTCTCGGTACGGCTGGGCCAGAAACAGGCTCTGAGCGGCGTCTCGTTCGAGATGCAAGAGCGGCGGGTGGCCATAGTCGGGCGCAACGGATCGGGGAAAACCACGCTGGGACGGGTGATTGCCGGGTTGCAGGCGCCGGATTCGGGTCAGGCGCGGGTGGATGGCGCCGACCTGGCGCGCGACCGCAAGACGGCGCTGCGCAGCGTCGGCATCCTGTTCCAGAACCCCGATCACCAGATCATCTTTCCCACCGTCGAGGAAGAGATCGCCTTTGGTCTGGTCCAGCTGGGACGCAGCCGCGATCAGGCGGCGCGCGAGACCGCCGAAATCCTGGCCCGCTTCGGCAAGGCGCATTGGGCCAAGGCGGCGACGCATGCGCTGTCGCAGGGCCAGAAACAGCTGGTCTGCCTGCTGTCGGTACTGGCGATGAACCCGGCGCTGGTGGTGCTGGACGAGCCCTATTCCGGGCTCGACATCCCGACCCGGCTGCAGCTGATGCGCTATGTCGATGGCATCGCGGCGCATGTGGTGCAGATCACCCATGATCCGCAGACGGTGCGCGATTTCGACCGGGTGCTGTGGCTGGATGACGGCCGGATCCGGCGCGATGGACCGGCCGCGGCGGTGCTGCCGGAATTCGAACGGCAGATGCGCACCTGGGGAGGCCTCGATGATCTCGCTCACCTCGCCGATTGAAACCTGGGCGCATCGCGTGCCGGCCGGCGCCAAGCTGGCGGCACTGTCGGTGGCGACGGTGGGGCTGTTCCTGCTGGACGATCCGGTCTCGCTGGGCGTTGCGGTGCTGGCGGTGGCGGCGCTGACGCTGACCGGCGGCCGGGACTTCACCCGCGCCGCGGC
>NZ_PGTB01000297.1 GCF_002786325.1 Pseudooceanicola lipolyticus
GGCGCGGGCACCGGGGCCGGCGCGGTCACAGGCTGCGGCACCGGGGCGGGCACCGGAGCGGGCGCGACCGGCTGTTGCGCCGTGGTGGTGGTGATGCCCAGCTGTTCATTGCGATAGGTGCGCAGCAGGCCCGATGGCCCCTGCGAGGCCAAAATCTGATTGTAGGGCGCGACATGCGAACTGGCCAGCGCGCGCTGGTGGCTGCCCAGCAGGAAGTCACGTTCGTAGCCGTCGAGATACCCATCGGGGTTGAACCCCATCTGGGCCTGGAATTGCGAAATGCCAGCGCGCGAGCGGCGGCCAAGGACGCCATCGGCACCGCCGACGTTATAGCCGAAATAGTTCAGCGCGTGCTGAACCTGGCGGTTCTGTTCCCGTTCGGCACTGTAAGTCGGCCTGTAGGTGGTGGTGGTGCGCGTCCGGCGCTGTTTGTTCTTGGCAATCTCATTGCCGATCAGGCCGCCGACGATCAGACCGCCCAGCAGGGCCGCCCCTTCATCCGCTTGAGCACGCTGCACCGGCACCACAATTACGCTGGCCGCGACCAGCGAAGCACATAAATTTCGTTTCAACATTCTAAAACCCTCCGGTGACATCTCGACCCGGCAGCAGTTCCGGACAAGAGCAGTCGTCAAAGACATTTGTTCAACTGACAGAACATCAGACGAACAAAGGCCGGGCAAAGAGTCAAGTTTTACCGCTGAGCCCACGCGCAAACTATACGCGAATTGAAGCATTTGTGAAACCCGATTGCGGCAATACTGCGGATCCGCGCCGACGCGATATCTAGTCCAGCGCCAGGTTCAGAAGGGCGTCCGGAGACAGGTCCGGCGCCTGGGCATAGACCGCCAGATCGTCCCAGAACCGGTCCAGCATCAGCAGGATATTGTCGCGCCCGGCCAGCGACATTTCCTCCCGCAACACGCCATAGGCCGCCTGCCGCGCCTGCGGCGCGATATCGGTGCCAAGCGTTTCCAGCGCCGCGCGGAACGACAGCAGGTACGTCGATTGCAGGCGCCGCAGGTCATCGATTTCGCCGACATGCTTGTCCAGCTGGCGGGCATAGACGGTGCTTTGGCTGCCGGCGCGCTGCAATTCCACCAGCATCCGGATATTGGAGGCCTTGGCGGCGATCTCGCCGGCGTTCTCGTTCAGCGACTCGACAAACACCGCGCCGGCCAGCAGCGTGGCGCGCGCCGATTGCTGCAGCGCTGTCTGTGCCCGGTCGTTGGCTCGGCGGAATTCCAGTTTCAGATCGTTCAGCGCATCCTGGCGGTTGGGGTCGATCTCGGCCTCGATCAGCCCGCTGAGCAGCCCCAGCGGGTCGGCGCCGGCCCGGTTCTCGCGGTCCTGGCCACCGGCCAGCGCCGACCAGCGGTCGCGGATCGCCCGGAGCCGGGCATCGGACGTGGCGATATGGGTGGACAGCACCAGCCGCAGCCCGAAGGTCGGCGCGCTGAGCGGTGCGCCGGTGGCGAGGTCGTAGGGCGGGTATTCGGTGCGCTGCGCGCTGTAGATCTGGTCGGCCGAGGACAGCACCGAGCCGCCGCGGGTGACGATGCCGCCGGCCTGCCCGCCCTCGCGCCCGATGGCGTTCAGGCGGAACGGTTCCAGCATCAGTTCCTCGGCATTGCCATAGACGTCATAGAGGCCCAGCGGGTTCGGCTGCCGCAGCCCGACCGGCCCCAGCCTGCCCCGCGCCGAACCGGGGGCCTGGTGGCGGGCATAGGCGCGCATGTCCTCGCCTTCGCCAAAGAAGGTGCGGCCGGAAAACAGCGTGGCGTCGATCCGGGCGCCGCCCCGGGTGGCGTATTCCCATTCCGCCTCGGTCGGCAGGCGCACGAAGGCGGGGACCTCGTCGGCCTGCGGCAGCGCCTCGGGGCGGTTGGCGATCAGCCAGCCGGAATAGAGCTGCGCCACTTCCAGCGCGCCGAACCAGGACAGGTCGCCCTGGGCCACCCGGTCGGTCCGTTCAAGCGGTGAACAATCCCCTTGCAGGGCGCGGAATTGGCCCTGGGTCAGCTCGTAGCGGGCGATGTAGTAATAGGTTGTGCCGCTGTCCGAATCGGCAAACGGGCCGCGCAGATAGGCGGGGCGGAGATAGTCGGAATAGCCCGAGTCATCCAGCGTCTGGCCCAGCCGGATGCGGCGGTCGGCCAGCGGGTCATCCGCCTCGACCGGCACGCTGACCTTCTGGAACGCCATCGCGCCGCCGCAGGGCATCGGCAGCACCAGGTCGGCCGGCGCGCCGTCGGCGGCGGGATCGTAATACTCAATTGGCCAGTCCTGCGCCTGCGCCGCCGAGGCGGTGAGCGCGAGGGACAGCAGAAGCCGGCGCATCACGCCCCCTCCCGCAGCACAGTGGCCGGGTCCAGCCGCTGCGCCGACCAGGCC
>NZ_PGTB01000029.1 GCF_002786325.1 Pseudooceanicola lipolyticus
GGGGCGGGCGGCATCGTGGATCAGCACCCGGGTGGGACCGCTGTCCGCCAGCGCCTCCAGCCCGTTGCGCACCGATCCGGCGCGGTCGGCGCCGCCGCGGGCGACGATCAGCCCGGTTTCGCGGAACCCGTCGGCTTCGGCCATGTCCTCCGGATGCAGCACCAGGGCGATCTGGTCGATCCCCTCGGCGGCGCGAAACGCCGCGATGGAGTGTTCGACCATCCGCCGCCCCGCAAGGGTTTGCCATTGCTTGGGCCGCGCCCCGCCCGCGCGCAAACCGCGTCCTGCGGCGACGATCAATGCGGCGGTCGGCATCGGCTGGAGTCCTTCCCGGATGGTGCCGCGCCTGTGTATGCGGTGACGCGGGGCAAGACAATCGCGGGCTGGAAGTTGCCTAATAATTAGGCATATAGAGCCGTGAACCTGTCAAGATTGTCGCGCTTCGTTGTGCAATTGCAGCATTTTCATTAGATACCAAATATATGCTCAAGGATTAGGCATATGACCGTTCGACTCGCTGACAACATACTGACCCCGCCGGTTTTTCTGGCCCCCATGGCCGGAATCACGGATCGACCGTTCAGGGATCTGGTGATGAGCTTCGGAGCTGGGCTGGTGGTAAGTGAAATGGTGGCGAGTCAGGAAATGGTACAGGCCAAGCCGGGAGTGCGCGAACGCGCCGAACTGGGGGCCGGGGTGGAAAACACCGCGGTTCAGCTGGCCGGGCGCGAGGCGCGTTGGATGGCCGAAGCTGCCCGCCGGGTCGAGGCCAACGGCGCGGCGGTGATCGATATCAACATGGGCTGCCCGGCCAAGAAGGTGACCAGCGGCTATTCCGGTTCGGCCCTGATGAAGACGCCGGACCACGCCCTGACGCTGATCGAGGCGGTGGTGAAGGCGGTCGACGTGCCGGTGACGTTGAAGACCCGGCTGGGTTGGGATGACGGCATGCGCAACGCCGCCGAGATCGCCCGGCGCGCCGAGGCGGCCGGGGTCGGGATGATCACCATCCATGGCCGCACCCGGTGTCAGTTTTACAAGGGCCGCGCCGATTGGGCGGCGATACGCGAGGTGAAAGAGGCGGTGACTGTGCCCGTGATTGCAAATGGCGATATCACCTGTGTCGACGATGCGCGCCAGGCCTTGGCCCTGTCGGGCGCCGATGGCGTGATGGTCGGGCGCGGCGCGCAGGGCCGGCCCTGGCAGCTGGCGCGGATCGCGCAGGAACTGTTCGGCGGGCCGGCACCGCAGGTCCCGCAGGGCGCGGCACTGGCCGAGATGGTGGCGGCGCATTACCAGGCGATGCTGTCATTCTACGGCACCGAACTGGGCACGCGCGTCGCCCGGAAACACCTGGGCTGGTACATGGATCAGGCCGGCACCGGCCCGGCCCTGCGCCGCGCAGTGCTGACCGAACGCGACCCCGCGCAGGTGCTGCGCCTGCTGGCCGATGCGCTGGCCGACAGCGACGATGGCAGGCAGGAGACCGCGGCGGCATGAGGAAGGATTGTGATATCTGGGCCTCGCTGCCGGTGCCCGCTTTCCTGATCGGGGCGAATGACGCCATCGTCGATGTGAACTCGGCGGGAGAGGGGTTTCTCAACGCCTCGGCGCGTACCGTGTCGGGGCTGCCAATCTGGGATCTGATCTCGGTCGAGACCCCGATCGCCGAAGCCTTCGACAAGGCCCGCACCAACAGCACACCGCTGTTCGTCAATGATGTCGATGTCGGGCCGGGCAGCCGCGCGCCGTTGCAATGTGCGCTGCAGATCGCCCCGCTTCAGGGCTGTCCGGGCCACATGATCCTGATGATCACGCCGCGCGAACTGGCCGGGCGCATGACGCAAAGCCATTCGGTCAAATCCGCGGCGCAATCGGCCATCGGCATGGCCGAGATGCTGGCGCATGAGATCAAGAACCCGCTGGCCGGGATCACCGGCGCGGCGCAATTGCTGAGCATGAGCCTGTCGAAAGAGGATCTGGAACTGACCGATCTGATCGTCGCCGAAAGCCGGCGCATCGTGAAGCTGCTGGAACAGGTCGAACAGTTCGGCAATCTCAGCGCGCCGGACAAGAAACCGGTCAATATTCACGACGTGCTGGACCGGGCGCGGCGTTCGGCGCTGCTGGGATTCGGCGCGCATATGAAGATCATCGAGGATTACGATCCGTCGCTGCCCCTGGCCTATGGCGATCCCGACCAATTGCTTCAGGTGGTGCTGAACCTGTTGAAGAACGCCTCGGAAGCCGCTGATCCAAAGGGTGGAAACATCCGCATCCACTCGTATTTCGAACATTCCTTCCGGCTGCGGCGCAGCGACGGCACCGGCCAGTCTCTGCCACTGCAGGTCGAAATTATTGACGACGGGCCGGGCTTGCCGGACAAAATCAGGGACGACATATTCGATCCCTTCGTTTCAGGGCGCGAAAACGGCACAGGCCTGGGGCTCGCGCTTGTCAGCAAGATCATTTCCGATCACGACGGCTGGATTTCCGTAAGTTCAGTTCCGGGCCACACCGTATTCCGCCTGTCCCTGCCGCGTGTGCCGCGGGGGATGCAACTCGAGGAGACAAGTTAATGGATGGCACAGTACTGGTTGCCGATGACGACCGCACGATTCGCACGGTCCTGACCCAGGCGCTGACCCGCGCGGGGTGCAAGGTGCACGCGACCAGCTCGCTCACCACGCTGATGCGCTGGGTCGGCGAGGGCAAGGGCGACGTGGTCATCTCGGATGTGATCATGCCGGATGGCAACGGGCTCGAGATGCTGCCGAAGATCGGCCAGGATCGGCCCGGCCTGCCGGTGATCGTGATCTCGGCACAGAACACCATCATGACCGCGATCCAGGCGGCCGAGGCGGAAGCCTATGACTATCTGCCGAAACCCTTCGACCTGCCGGATCTGATGAAGCGGACGGCGCGGGCGCTGGAACTGAAGCGGCACGCGCCGGCCAGCGCGCAGGCGCCCAGCGACGACCGCCCCGACGAATTGCCGCTGGTTGGCCGCACCCAGGTGATGCAGGCGCTGTACCGGCTGGTGGCGCGGGTGATGAACACCGACCTGCCGGTGCTGATCTCGGGCGAAAGCGGCACCGGCAAATCGTTGATCGCGCGGGCGATCCACGATTTTTCCGACCGCCGTTCGATGCCGTTTGTCACCGTGACCTCGGCCGATCTGCTGGAGCTGGAAGGCCCGGCGCGGGTGCTGGCGCGGGTCAAGGGCGGCACGCTGCTGATCGACGAGATCGGCGATATCGATGACGAGATCCAGGCCCGTATCGTGCGGATGATGGATGCGCCGGGCGACAATGTTCCGCGCTTCATGGCGACCAGCCAGACCAACCTGACCGCCGCGATGGAATCGGGCCAGGTGCGCCAGGATCTCTATTACCGGTTGAGCGGTGCCATCGTGCATGTGCCGGCCCTGCGCGAGCGGGTGGATGACGTGCCGCTGCTGGCGCAACACTTCCTGGGCCGGGCCGAGCGCGAGGGTGCGCCCAAACGCTGGCTGAGCAACGAGGCCGAGGAACTGTTCCGCGCCTATAGCTGGCCGGGCAATGTGCGGCAGCTGGAAAACGCCATCCGCCGGCTGGTGCTGACCAGCCGCGCCGACGAGATCGCCCGCGCCGAGGTGGAACAGGTGCTGGGCTCGCAGCCCGAGATGGAACCGGTGCTGGGCGGCGGTGACAGCGAAAAGCTGGCCGCATCGGTTGCGCGCCACCTGCGCCGCTACTTTGATCTGCACGGGAACATGCTGCCGCCGCCGGGGCTGTACGCTCGAATCCTGAAGGAAGTGGAATCGCCCTTGATCGAAATCGCGCTGGAAGCGACCGGTGGAAATCAGGCTAAATGCGCGGACCTTCTGGGCATAAACCGCAATACTTTGCGCAAGAAGATCTCGGATCTCGATATACAGGTGACACGGCGCCGCAAATTGATGTAAAAACGCCACAGAAGCGTGGCGGCCCGGTTTCATTGGCCGGGATGACCACGACATATGGCGGTTCGCCGCGAGAGCGGTACATCAAGGTGAGGGCAGCGGGTGGTTTCCCGGTCACAAAGCCGACCCTTCCTGGCGTTCAACAGGTGGCGCCGGACCCGGCGTGCAAAAAACGTCGCGGCCCTCGGGCTCGTGGTGCTGGGGCCTATCCTGGCGCTGGTGACGTTCCTGGCCATGGGCACGCTGGAACGCGGCCCGTCGGACAACGCCCTGCGATTCGCGCTGCTGGCCGATCTGGTCTATGTGCTGGTGGTGGTGACGCTGGTGCTGGCCCAGATCGGCCGGATCATCGTGGCGCGGCGGGCCAAATCGGCCGGATCCCGCCTGCACCTGCGCCTGATCGGGGCCTTTGCCCTGCTGGCGCTGATCCCCTCGATCACCATGGCGGTGTTTGCCGGCCTCACCTTCAATATCGGCCTGGAAGGCTGGTTCTCGGATCGGGTCAGCCGGGTGGTGGGCAATTCGCTGGCCGCGGCCGAGGCCTATGAGGCCGAACAGCGCGAAGACCTCGAAGAGGACGCCGCCGCGCTGGCCAATGTGCTGAACACCAGCCGCCGCGCCATCGTGTTCATGAACGATGCCGAGTTGCGCCAGATCCTGGCGCAGACCCAGCCGCAGATCCAGCGCGGGCTGCGCGAGGCCTATGTGATCGACGGCACCGGCGAGATCCGGGCGCGGGGCGAACGCTCTTACCTGTTCGATTTCGAACGTCCCAGCGCGGAACAGATCGAAGATGCCAGCCAGCACGGGCTGCTGGTGATCCAGGACTGGGACAATAACGAGTTTCGCGCCCTGGTGCGGCTGGATGCCTTTGTCGACCGGTTCCTCTATGTCAGCCGCAATGTCGACGGCAAAATCCTGAGCCTGCTGGACGAAACCCAGGAAACCATCCGGTTTTACCAGCAATTGGAAAGCGAACGGGGCCGCGTGGTTCTGGAATTCGGGCTGCTGTACGTCGGTTTCGCGGTGATCCTGATCCTGGCGGCGATCTGGCTGGGCCTGTGGTTTGCCGAGCGATTGTCGCGCCCGGTCGGGCGGCTGACACTGGCCGCGCAGCAGGTCGGCGCCGGCGATCTGGACGTGCATGTGATCGAGGGCGACAGCCGCGACGAGATCGGCATGCTGGGGCGCTATTTCAACCAGATGACCCGGCAATTGAAGGCCCAGCGCGACGCGCTGCTGGACAATACGCGCCAGATCGAAAGCCGCCGCCGGCTGTTCGATTCCGTGCTGTCCTCGGTCACCTCCGGTGTGGTGGGGCTGGATGCGCAGGGCCGGGTCGCCTTTGCCAACCGCTCGGCCCAGCGGCTGCTGGACTGGACCGGCGAGGGGTATTCGGTGGCGCTTGCGGTGGCGGTCCCGGAATTCGGCCCGCTGTTTGACGAGATGAAGGCGGCGGGGGCCGAGACCATTCAGGGCGAGGTGAAGGTGTCGCGCCAGCGCCGGCTGGAAAACCTGCTGGTGCGCATGGCGACCCGGCGGCGCGAGGATGGCGGGCTGGAAGGCTATGTGGTGGCGTTCGACGACGTCACCGACCTGGTCAGCGCCCAGCGCATGGCGGCCTGGGGCGATGTCGCCCGCCGCATCGCCCATGAGATCAAGAATCCGCTGACCCCGATCCAGCTCAGCGCCGAACGGATCAAGCGCAAGTTCGCGCCGATGGTGGGCGAAGACCGGGACCGGCTGGAATCGATGACCGACGTGATCGTGCGCCAGACCGGCGATCTGCGCCGCATCGTCGACGAGTTTTCCAAATTCGCCCGGATGCCGCAGCCCGACCGCCATGCCGAGGACCTGAGCGCGCTGGTGCGCGACGCGGTGCTGCTGCAGCAGACCGGACAGCCGGAGGTGGCGGTCAAATCCGATCTTCCGCAGGAATCGCTGACCGTCGAGGTCGACGCGACGATGATCAGCCAGGCGTTGACCAACCTGATCAAGAATGCCGGCGAAGCCATTGAAACATTACAGAAGAAAGGTCCGCCCGATGACCTGAAGCCGGAGATCCGGGTCACCCTGCGCCGCGATGGGACCGAGTATGAAATCACCATCGCCGACAATGGCATCGGCCTGCCCGAAGACCGGGCGCGGCTGTTCGAACCCTATGTCACCACCCGCGACGAAGGCACCGGCCTGGGTCTGCCGATCGTCAAGAAGATCATCGAGGAACATGGTGGCACGTTGGCATTAACCGACGCGCCGGTTTTCGAAGGTCAATCCCATTATGGCGCGATGGCCGTGATCCGGCTGTCCGCGGGGCCGCTTGCGGCCTGTCCCCCCCCAGAGACGCCGGAAGATTTGGCGAAGAAACCAACAGAAGAAGCAGGATCGAAATGAGTGATATTCTAATCGTAGACGATGAGCGCGATATTCGCGAATTGGTGTCGGATATCCTGGAAGACGAAGGTTACGCGACACGCCTTGCAGGCAATTCCGACGAATGCATGAACGCGATCAATGTCGAGCCGCCGGCATTGCTGATCCTCGACATCTGGCTCAAGGACAGTCGGATGGATGGGATCGACATCCTGAAAACCGTCAAACGCGACAACCCGGACGTGCCGGTGGTCATCATTTCCGGCCATGGCAATATCGAGATCGCGGTCGCCGCGATCAAGCAGGGCGCCTATGACTTCATCGAAAAGCCCTTCAATATCGACCAGCTGATGGTGGTGATCCGCCGCGCGATGGAGGCGTCGCGCCTGCGCCGCGAGAATTCGGCGCTGAAACGCCGCGAGGTGACCACCGCCGAGATGATCGGCCAGAGCGCCGCCTATCGCACCCTGGTCAGCCATCTCGACAAGGTGACCAAGTCCAACGGCCGGGTGATGCTGTCCGGGCCGGCCGGGTCGGGCAAGGAGATTGCCGCGCGCTATATCCACGCCCATTCCAACCGTGCCTCCGGGCCGTTTGTCACCGTCAACTGTGCAGGGATCGAACCCGAGCGGGTGGAAGAGGTGCTGTTTGGCCGCGAAAGCGCCGAGCGCGGGGTTGAATCCGGCCTGCTGGAAGAGGCCCATGGCGGGGTGATCTATTTCGACGAGGTCGCCGACATGCCGCTGGGCACCCAGTCCAAGATCCTGCGCGTGCTGGTCGACCAGCAGTTCCAGCGCGTCGGCGGCAGCGACAAGGTGCGCGTCGACCTGCGGGTGATCTCTTCGACCAACCGCGACCTCGAGGCCGAGATCCGCGCCGAACGGTTCCGGCAAGAGCTGTATCACCGCCTGAACGTGGTGCCGATCGCGGTGCCGTCGCTGGAGGAACGCCGCGAGGACATCCCGCTGCTGGCCGAACATTTCATCAGCCAGTGCAACGCGTCGCAGGGGCTGGCGCTGCGCCCGCTGAGCGACGAGGCGGTGGCCCTGATGCAGACGATGACCTGGCCGGGCAACGTGCGCCAGCTGAAGAACCTGATCGAACGGGTGCTGATCCTGGGCGACGGCAACGGCCCGATCGAGGCGCGCGAACTGCCCTCGGACGAGGACAAGGGCGAAGGCGAGGGCCGCGTGGTGCTGTCCGGCGCCCTGGCCACCCTGCCGCTGCGCGAGGCCCGCGAGGCGTTCGAGCGGGAATACCTGCTGACCCAGATCAACCGTTTCGGCGGCAATATCAGCCGCACCGCCTCGTTCGTCGGCATGGAGCGCAGCGCGCTGCACCGCAAGCTGAAATCGCTGGGCGTGGTGACCTCGACCAAATCAGGTGCCCGCGTCGCCCATGTGGACGAACACGCCGTCGAGGCGGCGGAATAACGCCCGGACCCAGCGCGGCGGTTAGTTCGCGCTCACCGGGTTGACGATCTGCCAACTGCCATCGTCGTAGCGGATGGCGCAGGAGGCCTCGGTCAGCTGCGGCAGCCGCTGCGTGCTGCGGGGAGGGGCGGCGCGTTTCACCGCCTCGGAACAGCGCGGGATGCTGACCGGCTGATAGCCGCGCTGGGCCATGCAGATGTTTTCCACCCGGCCGCGCAGGTTGGCATTCACATCGACCGTATAGTAACCGCCGCTGACCCAGTAGCCGGGCCGCCGGAAACAGTTGCCATTGGCATCGCAGACCAGCGGGCCGGGGACGAAGGTGGGCGGATGCCGACGAATCTGGTTGGCCACCGGCGCGTCGCGCAGGGCCGCGACCTCGCAATCGGTGCGGTCGGTGTTCAGGCGGGTGACGCTGACACCGGGCTGGTGATAGATCGACAGCGGCGCGCAGGCGGTCAGGCCGGCGAGAACCGCGGATAGAAAGAAAACGGATCTCATGACCGCAGTTTCGCGCGCTGCGGGAGCAAAGACAATTGAATTGACCGTGACTGGGGCTTCTGTCATGCACGGGTCTTGGCAGACCGGGCCAGAGGGCGAAGGGCATGAAGGTCATCATTTGCGGCGCGGGGCAGGTGGGCTGGCAGATCGCCCGGCACCTGTCGGGCGAAATGAACGATGTCACCGTTGTCGACAACAATGCCGACCTGGTGCGCCGCGCCACCGATACGCTGGATGTGCAGGGGATTGCCGGCTTTGCCAGCTATCCCGACGTGCTGGAACGGGCCGGCGCGCGCGATGCCGACATGATCATCGCCGCCACCCATTCCGACGAGGTCAATATGGTGACCTGCCAGGTGGCGCATTCGGTGTTCTCGATCAACCGCAAGGTTGCGCGCCTGCGGGCGCAATCCTACCTGACGGCGATCTATTCCGACCTGTACCGGCGCGAGCATCTGCCGATCGACGTGGTGATCTCGCCCGAGCGCGAGGTCGCCGCCGCGGCGATGCAGCGGCTGTCGGCGCCGGCGGCCTTCGACACCGAGACCTTCCTCGATGGCAAGGCGCAGATGATGGGCATCAACATCACCGAGGATTGCCCGATCATCAACACGGCGCTGCGCCAGCTGACCGACCTGTTTTCCACCCTGCGCGCGATCGTGGTGGGGATCCGGCGCGACGGCACCCTGTTTGCGCCCGATCCCGAGGACCAGCTGTTTCCGGGCGATGACTGCTATGTGTTCAGCCATATCGACGATGTTGCCCGGACGCTGGAAGTGTTCGGCAAAAGCCAGAAGAAGCAGGAGCGCATCGTCGTGGTCGGCGGCGGCAACGTCGGCCTGACGGTGGCGCGCGCGCTGGAAAAGCGCCGCCTGCGCACCAAGGTGATCGAACGCAGCCGCGCCAATGCCGAACGCGCCGCCGAGGCGCTGGAGCGCACCATCGTGCTGCATGGCGACGGGCTGGACAGCGCGCTGCTGAGCGAGGCCGGGATCTCGCGCGCCGATGCGATGCTGGCGGTGACCGACGATGACAAGACCAACATGCTGGCCGCGGTGCGGGCGCGGGCCGAGGGCTGCCCCTATGTGGTGGCGCTGATCAACGATCCGACGCTGGTGCCGCTGATGGCACCGCTGGGCATCGACGCCTATATCAACCCGCGCGCCACCACCGTCAGCTCGATCCTGCGCCATATCCGCCATGGCCGGGTGCGCCAGGTCTATTCCATCGGCGATGCCGAGGCCGAGATGATCGAGGCCGAGGTGATGTCGACCTCGCCGCTGGCCGGGCAGGCGGTGCGCGATATCGACTTTCCCGAGGGTGTGCTGATCGGCGCGGTGATGCGCGGTGGCGAGGTGAAGCGCCCGGTCGGGTCGTTCCGCATCGAGGCCGGCGATGTGATCACCCTGTTCGCCATGGCGGCGGATGTGCCAGAGGTCGAGAGGCTGCTGCAGGTCTCGATCGATTTTTTCTGACCGATGCGGGCTCAGGATATTCCCGGCCCGTTCATGCGTTTGCCGCTGTTCCTGCAAATCTGCGGCATCGCCTCGCTGGCCATGTACCTGCCCGCGGCACATGCGCTGGTGCGCGACGATCACCCGGCGTCGCGGTCGTTCTTCTATGCCGGGACCATGGGCCTGATCGTGGTGACGCTGGTGGCGCTGTCGATGGGTGGACGCCCGTCGCGCCACGGGCCGGTCAGCCAGTTGCTGTCGCTGTTGGCGACCTTCCTGCTGTTGCCCGCCTTCCTGGCCGTGCCGCTGCACCATGCGCTGGGCACCACCAGCTTCATGAATACCTATTTCGACATGGTCAGCGCCCTGACCACCACCGGCGCCGACATCTTCGGCGACCCGGCACGCCTGGTCAGTACGCTGCACCTGTGGCGGGCCGAGGTCGGCTGGCTGGGCGGGTTGCTGATGTGGATTGCCGCGTCGGCGATCCTGGCGCCGATGAGCCTGGGCGGGTTCGAGGTGACGGCGCGCGGTGAACCCGGGCGCGGCGTCGGCGGGCCGGGCGAGATGCGCCGCCTGGATCCGCGCCTCAGGCTGGCACGGGTGGCACGCACGCTGGCCCCGATCTATGCCGCCCTGACCGTGGTGATCTGGATCCTGCTGCTGCTGCTGGGCGATGATTCGCTGACCGCGCTGTGCCATGCGATGTCGGTGATGGCGACCTCGGGCATTTCCCCGGTCGGCGGCTTGTCGGGGGCGCAATCGGGCGTGTCCGGCGAGGCGATCCTGTTCCTGTTCATGTTTTTTGCGCTGTCGCGGCTGACCTTTTCAGGTGATACCGCGGTGCGCGGCTATGCCCGGCTGGACCGCGACCCGGAATTCCGCATCGGGCTGCTGGTGGTGGTCGTGCTGCCGCTGCTTCTGTTCCTGCGCCATTGGTGGGGGGCGCTGGACATCACCGCCAGCGAACCGGCGGTCTCGGCGCTGCGCGCGCTATGGGGGTCGCTGTTCACGGTGATGTCCTTCCTGACCACCACCGGGTTCGAAAGCGCCGACTGGGACACCGCGCGGCAATGGTCGGGACTTGGCACGCCGGGATTGATCCTGATGGGCCTGGCGTTGATCGGCGGCGGGGTGGCGACCACCGCCGGCGGGGTCAAGCTGTTGCGGGTTTATGTGCTGTATCTCAACGGCCTGCGCGAATTGGAGCGGCTGGTGCATCCCTCTTCGGTCGGCGGCGGCGGCATGCAGGGCGCGCGTATTCAGAAGGACGGCGCCTTTATCGCCTGGCTGTTCTTCATGCTGTTCGCGCTGTCGATGGCCTTTGTCACCTGCACGTTGGCCGCCCTGGGAGTGACCTTCGACCAGGCGCTGGTGCTGAGCATCGCGGCGCTGTCCACCACCGGGCCGCTGATCGAAAGCGTGGCGGAAAATCCGATCCGGCTGGTCGAACTGAACGCCGCGGCAAAAGGCGTCCTGTGCGGTGCCATGGTGTTGGGACGCTTGGAAACGCTGGCAATTGTGGCCCTGCTGGCCCCGGATTTGTGGCGGCGCTGAGAGCGGTCCGAAAGCCCGAGTTTAACAGGCTGTTTTTTTGGGTGGAATCTCCCCCCTGCACACTCCATACTTGTTCGAAGGGGCGCGGAACTGGACGGCGCGTAGCAAGAAAAAAAGGCGAGTTTATCAACAAATGGCTTCGGACAGACAGAATCTTCAGGACGCGTTTCTGAACCATGTGCGCAAAACCAAGGTTCCGGTCACCATTTTCCTGATCAACGGCGTCAAGCTGCAGGGCGTGATCACCTGGTTTGACAATTTCTGTGTGCTGCTGCGCCGCGACGGTCAGTCCCAGCTTGTGTATAAGCATGCGATCTCGACCATCATGCCGGCGCAGCCGATCAGCCTTTACGAGGGCGAAGACAACTCTTGACGGCGCATGAGAGGTTGCACACCCGCGCCTGGGTGCTGCATCCCGATATCAAATCCGATGAAGACCGCCGCGCCGCCAAGCCGGCGCTGGACGAGGCCGTGGCGCTGGCCGCGGCCCTGCCGGATCTTGAGGTGATCGGCGCAAATATCGTGCCGCTGCCCCGCGCACAGCCCGGATTGCTGTTCGGCTCGGGCAAGATTGCGGAACTGAAACAGACCTTTTCCGAGAACAAGATCGAACTGGTGCTGGTCGACGGGCCGGTGACCCCGGTGCAGCAACGCAACCTGGAACGGGAATGGAAGGTCAAGCTGCTGGACCGGACCGGGCTGATCCTCGAGATCTTCTCGGACCGCGCCGCCACCCGCGAGGGGGTGCTGCAGGTCGAGATGGCGGCGCTCAGCTATCAGCGGACGCGGCTGGTGCGGGCCTGGACCCACCTGGAGCGCCAGCGCGGTGGGCTGGGCTTTGTCGGGGGTCCCGGCGAAACCCAGATCGAGGCCGACCGCCGCGCCATCGACACCCAGCTGGTGCGCCTGCGCCGGCAGCTCGACAAGGTGATCAAGACCCGCGGGCTGCACCGCGCGGCGCGGGCCAAGGTGCCTTATCCGATCGTCGCTCTGGTGGGCTATACCAATGCCGGCAAGTCGACTTTGTTCAACCGGCTGACCGGGGCCGAGGTGATGGCCAAGGACATGCTGTTCGCCACGCTTGACCCGACCATGCGACGGGTGCAGCTGCCGGACGGGCCCGAGGTGATCCTGTCCGACACGGTGGGGTTCGTGTCGGACCTGCCGACCGAGCTGGTCGCCGCCTTCCGGGCCACGCTGGAAGAGGTGCTGGGCGCCGACCTGATCGTGCATGTGCGCGACATCTCGCATCCCGAAACCGCGGCGCAGGCCGCCGAGGTCGACAGCATCCTGAGCTCGCTGGGGGTGGAACAGGACCGGCCGCAGATCGAGGTCTGGAACAAGCTGGACCGGCTGCCGGAAGAGGAACGCACCGCGCTGCTGGCGCGCGCGGAACGCGGCGCGGGGGTCTTCGCGATCTCGGCGCTGACCGGCGAGGGGCTGGAGCTGCTGCTGCAGGAGATCGCGGTTCAGCTGCGCGGCGCCCGCCACGAGGCGCAGCTGCACCTGAAGTTCGAGGACGGGCGCAAACGGGCCTGGCTGTTCGACCAGGACGTGGTGCGCGAGGAGACACAGACCGAGGACGGGTTCGACCTGACGGTGCTGTGGACGGCGCGGCAGGCGGCGCAATTCGCCGCGCTCTGACCGGGGGTAGGGCAAATTCTGTCGACAGGATTTGCCAAACGTTATCCGTAGTTTCTGCCCCTCACGGAGTCCGGGGCATCAGGCGGGTCACCCCGACCGCGGCCGCCCGCGCCAGGTTCACGTCCAGCGACATCGGCACGTATTCGCCCCGCCGCCACAGCTGTGCCATGTCGTCGTAATGGCGCGACAGGAAATGTCCGGATTGACCGGTCGAGATGATGAAGACCGAGCTGTTCGGGTCGGCGAAGTCATAAACGCCGCGAAAGCCTGCCCCGTGCACGTTCTGGAACGGGTCGGGGCCTTCGCCCGAGGTGCGGCCGCGCTGTAGCGTGTTGTCGCCACCGCTGGTCGACTGGCGAATATTGACGAAATAGCGCAGCACCGGCACCTCGCCCAGAACCGGGTGGTCATGGGTGGCCTGGTGCGCGTCGCCCCAGCGCAGCGATTCCAGCGATCCGCCATAGCGTTCGTTGATCCAGATCAGCGCGTCGTCCAGCGCCAGCCGCGCCATGTCGGTGCAGGTTTCGCGCGGCGCGCTCTGGCGGATATCGCACCAGGCGGCGGCGCCGTCGATATCGCGGTAGACCCGTTCGATGAACAGCGGCTCGACATGTTTGAACTCTTCCGCCAGCGGCCCCAACTCGTCGCGGATCAGCCGCTCTTGCAATGCCCGCAGCCAGGCGGCGTAGATCAGCGGCTCGGGCATATGTTCGTTCATCTCGCCGTTCCAGTCGGCCAACAGCGCCAGCGCGATCTGCCGCTGCCGCTCGGGCGTGCCTTCGGGCGCGGCCTGGCCGGTGAACCACAGGTCGGCGCCGATCAGCGGCAGCAGCGACCGGGCGGTAAAGCTGACCGGGTCCAGCTGTGCCTCGATAAAGCTGTCGCGCGTATGCACCTCGCGCGATTGCATCAGGCGCTGCCACCGGTTGATCCGCTGGGTATCGCCCCATTCATACGAGATGTGGTTGGGGAAGGGGCGTTCGACGATCTTGTTGTTGGTGTTGCCCAGGATACCGCCGCGCGGGCTGACGAATTCCGGGTTCGAGGCATAGGGCATCCGCCCCTGCCAGCGGTTCTCGGCGCGCCAGCCCTGGCTGGGCAGGCGGCCGCGGCTTTGGTGGCGCGGATCGCGGCGGGGCACCGCGCCGATGGTTTTCAGCGCGATGGTCTCCTGATCGGCCAGCATCAGGTTCTGTGACGGCGCGATATAGCCTTCCGAGGCGGCGATTGCCTCGCGCACCGTAGAGGCACCCATCACCGCCAGCGCGGCAGACATCGAGGTGTCCCGCGGGCTGAGCGCGGTCCAGGCCAGCGACACGACATGGCCTTGCGGCGTGATCGTTTCCAGGGCGTATCGGCTGCCGGGCAGGACCGGTCCGTTCTCGGTCCAGCGCAGGGTCAGGGTGATTGGCGGCGCATCCTTGATTTCGATGATCGAG
Organism: Pseudooceanicola lipolyticus; assembly: GCF_002786325.1. Classification (GTDB taxonomy): domain Bacteria; phylum Pseudomonadota; class Alphaproteobacteria; order Rhodobacterales; family Rhodobacteraceae; genus Pseudooceanicola_C; species Pseudooceanicola_C lipolyticus. The sequence continues at coordinate 14,345 of NZ_PGTB01000029.1, forward strand.
GGGCGCGAGTCAAAGCGCTTATAGCCGTCGGGCGTCAGGTATTCCTCGGGATTGTCCGGGTTCAACCGCTCGATATAGAGATCCTGATCGTCCAGGTAGGACGAGGTCAGGCCCCAGCCCAGATGCGCGCTGCGCCCGCTCAGCACCACCGGCATGCCCGGCACGGTGGCGCCGATCACGCCACCCTTCGCCAGTTCCAGCCGCGCCAGGTACCAGGTCGAGGGGGCGGTAAACCCCAGATGCGGGTCATTGGCCAGCAGGGTGCCGCCCGCGGCGGAACGGTTGGGGGCGGCCGCCCAGGCGTTGGAGGCCCCGGCCAGTCCGCGTGCCGGCACCGGCCACAGCGGCGTGTCGGGATCCGGGCCGGCCTCGGCATAGCGGGGCAGGCCGGGGAACATCGCGGCATATTCCGGCAACGCGGCGATGCCGCTGCCCGGCGCATCGGGCAGGATATCGGCCAGGCGGTCGGCATCCTCCAGCATCAGCGAGGTGCGCGCGCGCAGCACCTCGTCCTGCAGATGCCCGGCCAGCTGCAGCGCCATCAGCTTGATGATCGCCAGCGAATCGCCCGGCTGCCAAGGCGCCACGGTGACGTCGAACAGGAACATCTCGGGCGCGCCACGGCCCAGGGCGCGTTCATTGATCTCGGCCAGGCGGGCATTGACGCCAGCGGCATAGGCGGTCAGCGCCGCGCGGGTCGGTGCATCCTGCGCCTCGACCGATTGCTGCGCCAGGCGGTACAGGTCCAGCCGCCGCAACAGCCGGTCGATGCCCACGGTGCGGGTGCCGAACACCTCGGAAAGCCGCCCCTGCGCGGTGCGCCGCAGCATGGTCATCTGCCACAGCCGGTCCTGCGCATGGGCATAGCCGAGGCCGAAGAACACGTCGCTGTCGGTCTCGCCGAAGATATGCGGCACCGCCGCGTTGTCGCGCACGATTTCCACCGGTGCGGTCACGCCCTGCACGCTGACCGTGCGGTCATAATCGGGCAGCGACTGCGAGGCGAGGAAATAGATCAGGCCCACCCCCAGCACCACCAGCAGGACCAGCGCCCCGGCAAGGCGTAGAAGCCATCGAAAGACAAGCGCCATATCTTCCCCTGTGCTGATGGGTAACCCGTAGCCGATGGCCCGCAACGCGATTGACCGGACCGGTATGCCTGATAATTAATGCGTCAGTGTAAGGGAAGTGATCTCAAGGGGAAAGCAGATGGCAAAGCTGGCGTTTCTGGGCCTGGGCGTGATGGGATACCCGATGGCGGGGCATCTGCAGAAGGCCGGGCATACGGTCACCGTCTATAATCGTACCGCGACCAAGGCGCAAAGCTGGGCCGAGGAACATGGCGGTGCCACTGCGGCGACCCCGCGCGAGGCCGCCACGGGCGCCGATTTCGTGATGTCCTGCGTCGGCAATGACGACGATCTGCGCAGCGTCTGCCTGGGCGAGGACGGCGCCTTTGCCGGGATGAGCAGCGGCTCGGTCTTTGTCGATCACACCACGGTGTCGGCCAAGGTCACCCGCGAACTCTACGCCGCGGCCGATGCCAAGCAGATCAGCTTTGTCGATGCGCCGATCTCGGGCGGGCAGGCGGGGGCCGAAAACGGTGCGCTGTCGGTGATGTGCGGCGGCGACGAGGGCGCCTATGCCCGAGCCGAGCCGATCATCGCAGCCTATGCCAAGATCTGCCGCCGTCTGGGCGACAGCGGCGCCGGGCAGCTGACCAAGATGTGCAACCAGATCGCCATTGCCGGGCTGGTGCAGGGCCTGTCCGAGGCGCTGCACATGGCCGAGAAATCCGGTCTGGACGGGCGCGACGTGGTCGAGGTGATCAGCCAGGGCGCCGCGGGTTCGTGGCAGATGGCGAACCGCTATGAAACCATGCTGGACGATCATTTCGAGCATGGTTTTGCCGTCGACTGGATGCGCAAGGATCTGGGGATTTGTCTGGCCACCGCCGACGAGACCGGCGCGTCGCTGCCGGTGACCGCGCTGGTCGATCAGTTCTACAAGGACGTGCAGAAAATGGGCGGCGGGCGTTGGGACACGTCGAGCCTGTTCAAGCGTCTGCGCGCCGCCGGCTAGCGGCGGCCAGTCTCACGCAGCCGTTATATGGCGTGAGGAACCTTTCCATGCGGGCCGGGGTTGGGGACGTGCAACAGCGGCCCAGACGGTCGCGGAAAGGGAAACAAGATGAAACTGACACTGACTACCGCACTCGCCACCGCACTGTTTGCCACCAGCGCCTTTGCCGCCAGCGGCGGCGTCGACTCGGCCCAGCGCGGCGAAGAGAACCTGCAGAGCGAAGAGATCGGAACGGAAGCCAAGCTGATCGAACCGGGCGACGGCATGGAATCGGATGTTGAAGACGCTTCGCGCGGCAATCAGAACGAGCAGAGCGCTGAAGTTGTCGAAGACGAAGGTGAAAGCTACACCGGCGGCATCAGCAGCACCGTCGAGACCCAATCGCGCGGTGAAGGCAACCTGCAAGGTGAAGAACTTGTCACCGGCTCGGACAGCTAACGCCGTCAAAATTTACCGGGTGTGCCAGCCACATCAAAACGCCGGACCTTTTGGTCCGGCGTTTTTCATGTCCCGATCAGGTGCGGGAAACCGCTCAAGATCAGGGAATGATCCGGGTGTATTTGGTGCCTTCCAGCGTGGCCCCCACGCGCAGGCCCGCGCGGCCGAACACCGCCGCCAGAACCGGCGTACGCAGGATCGTGGTATCGGTGGCCAGCGAGTCGCCGACATCGCGGATCACGTATTCCAGATCGCCGCCCGCGGCCCAGCCCGAGGACCTGCGGAAATCGGCCAGCGCCGCGTCGGTCATGAAAAACAACACATGCGCATATTGCTGCGCCCCGATCTGCAGGCCGGCGCTGGCCTTGGTGGTGGAATAATAATCCACCGTCACGCCGTTCACCCGCAGCGCCCCGCGCCCGAAGGCGCCGCCGAACCAGAACCCGGCCTCGGTGACCAGCGGCATCACCAGCAACCCGGTGGCCTTCTGCGACAGCGTCACCGTGTTGGGATAGAGCGCGTACATTTCGTTCAGGGTGGCATCGACGCGGGCGTCGATCTTGGCCGCATTGCTGTTGCCGACGCCGTTACCGCAGGCGGCGGTCATGGAAACCCCGGCCAGCGCGGCCAGCGTGAAGCCACGCCGCGTCAGACGGTTTGAAGGTGAGATGCTCATAATGATGTCTGCCTGTAGTGCTGCACGATATGGCCGATTTGCACGGCCTTGCCACAAGATATAAGGCGAACTCGTCACATTGTCACGCAGGAAGCCGCCCGGGCCGGCGGGTTCCCGCCCGGATCTGAATCTTTCGATTGACGCCGGTTTCAGCCGTTCAGCAGCCGCGCCGCCGCTGGGGCGAAATAGGTCAGCACCCCGTCGCATCCGGCCCGTTTGAAGGCGATCAGGCTTTCCATCATCACCTTGTCGCCCTCCAGCCAGCCATTCTGCACCGCCGCCTGCATCATCGCGTATTCGCCGGAGACCTGATAGGCGAAGGTGGGCACCCCGAACATGTCCTTCACCCGGCGGCAGGTGTCCAGATAGGGCATGCCCGGTTTCACCATCACCATATCCGCGCCCTCGTTCAGATCGCGTTCGACCAGGCGCAGCGCCTCGTCGGAATTGGCCGGGTCCATCTGATAGGTGTTCTTGTCGCCGGTCAGCGCGCCGGTCGCGCCCACCGCGTCGCGGAACGGGCCGTAAAAGCTGCTGGCGTATTTCGCGGCATAGCTCAGGATCATCACCTCGTGATGGCCGCCAGATTCAAGTGCGTTGCGGATGGCCCCAATGCGGCCATCCATCATGTCGGAGGGGCCGATGATGTCGGCCCCGGCCTCGGCCTGGGCCAGCGCCATGCGCACCAGCGCCTCGACCGTGCGGTCATTGACGATTTTGCCGTCGACGACAAAACCGTCATGGCCGTTGATGTTATAGGGGTCCAGCGCCACATCGGTCATCACCGCCATCTCGGGCACCGCCTCCTTGACCGCGCGGATCGCGCGGTTGGCGATATTGTCGGGGTTCCAGGCCTCGGCGCAATCCTCGGTCCGCTGGTGCAGCGGCGTGTAGGGAAAGATGCAGATCGCGCCAATGCCCAGCCCATGTGCCTCTTTCGCCGCCTTGGCGATCAGGTCGGCGCTGCGCCGCATCACGCCGGGCATCGAGGCGATCGGTTCTTCCTCGCCCTTGCCCTCGCGCACGAAAACCGGCCAGATCAGATCCTGCACCGACAACAGGTTTTCCCGCACAAGACCGCGCACCGCCGCGGTTTTCCGCACACGGCGCAGGCGGGCCGAGGGGTAGGGCGCGACGGTCGGTTTCATGGCACGGTCTCCTTGCACATTCCGGCTCTGGGTGGCATGGAATGCCGACCGTCACAAGAGTGTCAATTGCTGCCATCCGGGCGGCGCGGCAGGCAGCAGGGTAAGGGGCAGCATTCGTGGACTGGTATACCTCGATCTTCGAGCTGATCGACATGCGGTCCTTTTCGAACCTTTGGTTCTGGATCGCGCTGGCGGTGGTGTGGTCGACGGCAAGCCATTGGGTGATCGGCGTGCCCTTCGACATGGTGCACCGCGCCCGCCGCCATGGCGGCCAGGCCGAGCAGGATCTCGAGGACATCACCCGCGTCAACGTCAACCGGCTGCTCTATATCGGCCGGCTGTCCGGGCTCTGGCTGCTGGGCTTTGGATGTTTCATCCTGTCGGCGCTGGCGATGCTGGGGTTCTACTACAAGATCGAATTTGCCCAGGCGCTGTTCCTGCTGGGCTTTCCGATGTCGATGGTCGCCCTGCTGAGCCTGAACACCGCGCATCGGATCGAAGTTGACAACGCCCAGGGGGAACAGCTGCGCAAGCGGCTGACCCGGCATCGCCTTTACACCCAGCTGATCGGCGTGGTGTCCATCTTTGTCACCGCGCTCTGGGGCATGTACCAGAACCTGCATATCGGCGTGCTCTGACGCCTCCAGACCTTCAGGCCCGCTTACCCATGACGGCACCGGAACATATCACAGTTGGCGGCGCGCCCGAAGGCTTCGACGCAAGGCTGATCCTGGATGAGGTCGCCCGCCGCGACGGCCCGGTGATCCATGTCGCGCGCGATGACAAGCGGCTGGCGGCGATGCGGGCGGCGCTGGCCTTCTTCGCGCCGGACATGCCGGTGATGGCCTTCCCCAGCTGGGATTGCCTACCTTATGACCGGGTGTCGCCCAATGCCGATATCTCGGCGGCGCGGATGGCGACGCTGGCGGCGCTGGTCCACCAGATGCCGAAACACTTCGTGCTGCTGACCACGCTGAACGCCGCGACCCAGCGAATCCCGGCGCGGGCGGTGCTGCGCGACGCCGCCTTCAGCGCGCGGGTCGGCGACCGGATCGACGAGGAGGCGCTGCGCGGCTTTCTCGTGCGCATGGGGTTTTCGCAAAGCCCCACGGTGATGGAGCCGGGCGATTACGCCGTGCGCGGCGGCATTATCGACATCTATCCGCCGGGCGAGGCCGGGCCGGTGCGGCTGGACCTGTTCGGCGATGTGCTGGACGGCGCGCGCCGCTTCGACCCGGCAACGCAGCGCACCACCGAACAGCTGGAGGTGGTGGAACTGGCCCCGGTCAGCGAGGTGATCCTGGACGAGGCGGCGATCACCCGGTTCCGGCAGAATTATCGCATCGAGTTCGGCGCCGCGGGCACCGACGACCCGCTCTACGAGGCGGTCAGCGCCGGGCGCAAGCACCAGGGCATCGAACACTGGCTGCCTTTCTTTCACGAGACCCTGGAAACCCTGTTCGACTATCTGCCTGATGCCTCGGTCACGCTGGACGACCAGTCGACGCCGATGCGCCTGGCCCGCTGGGACAGCATCGCCGACCAGTACGAAACCCGCCGCCTGGCCTTGCAGCAGAAGAACCGGCTGGACAGCGTCTATAAACCGGCGCCGCCGGGGCTGCTCTACCTCGATGACGCCGCTTGGACAGCGGCGGTGCGCGACCAGCGCAAGTTGCAATTCCATCCGCTGCCGCAGGCCAGCGGCCCCGGCGTGATCGATGCCGGCGGGCGGATCGGGCGCAATTTTGCGCCCGAACGCCAGCAGGAAAATATCAGCCTGTTCGGCGCCCTGGCGGCCCATGTTCAGGCAAAGCTTGAAAAGGGCCCGGTGGTTATCGCCTCCTATTCCGAAGGCGCGCGCGAACGCCTGACCGGGCTGATCGAGGATGAGGGCCTGGCCGAGGCGATCCCGGTGCCCAATGGCATCCGCATCGGCAAGCGCGGGCTGCACCTGGCGGTCTGGGCGCTGGAACACGGCTTCGAAACGCCGGATCTGACGGTGATCTCGGAACAGGATGTGCTGGGCGACCGGCTGATCCGGGCGCCGAAAAAGAAACGCCGCGCCGAGAATTTCCTGACCGAGGCACAGTCGCTGTCGCCCGGCGACCTGGTGGTGCATGTCGATCACGGCATCGGGCGGTATCATGGGCTGGAGGTGATCACCGCGGCCGGCGCGGCGCATGAATGCCTGGCGCTGGAATATGCCGACAGCGCGCGGCTGTACCTGCCGGTCGAGAATATCGAATTGCTGTCGCGCTATGGCCATGAGGAAGGCCTGCTCGACAAGCTGGGCGGCGGGGCCTGGCAGGCCAAGAAGGCGCGGCTGAAGGAACGCATCCGCGAGATGGCCGACCGGCTGATCCGCGTCGCCGCCGAACGCGCGCTGCGCCAGGCGCCGGTGCTGGAGCCCGACCATCACGCCTGGGAGGCGTTTTCGGCGCGTTTCCCCTATGAGGAGACCGACGACCAGCTGCGCGCCATTTCCGACGTGCTGGGCGACATGACCTCGGGCACGCCGATGGACCGGCTGGTCTGCGGCGATGTCGGCTTCGGCAAGACCGAGGTGGCAATGCGCGCCGCCTTTGTCGCCGCCATGTCCGGGGTGCAGGTGGCGGTGATCGCGCCCACCACGCTGCTGGCGCGGCAGCATTACGCCAGCTTTGCCGAACGCTTCCGCGGGTTCCCGGTCACCGTGCGCCAGCTCAGCCGCTTTGTCTCGGCCCGCGACGCGCAGCTGACCCGCGACGGGCTGGCCAAGGGCACGGTCGATATCGTGATCGGCACCCATGCGCTGCTGGCCAAGGGCATCCGGATCAGCAATCTCGGATTGCTGATTGTGGATGAGGAACAGCATTTCGGCGTCACCCACAAGGAGCGGCTGAAACAGCTGCGCAGCGACATTCACGTTCTGACGCTGACCGCCACGCCGATCCCGCGGACGTTGCAGCTGTCGCTGTCGGGGGTGCGCGATCTCAGCATCATCGGCACGCCGCCGGTCGACCGTTTGGCCATCCGCACCTATGTCAGCGAATTCGACGCGGTCACGGTGCGCGAGGCGCTGCTGCGCGAACATTACCGCGGCGGGCAGAGTTTCTACGTGGTGCCGCGCATCTCGGACCTGCCCGAGATCGAGGAGTTCCTGAAAGAGCAGATGCCCGAACTGTCCTATGTCGTGGCCCATGGCCAGATGGCGGCGGGCGAGCTGGACGACCGGATGAACGCCTTCTACGATGGCAAATACGACGTGCTGCTGGCCACCACCATCGTCGAGTCGGGCCTGGATATTCCTACCGCCAACACCATGATCGTGCACCGTGCCGACATGTTCGGGCTGGCGCAGCTCTATCAGATCCGTGGCCGGGTCGGGCGGTCGAAAACCCGCGCCTATGCCTATCTGACCACCAAGCCGCGCGCGAAACTCACCGAGGCGGCGGAAAAACGGCTGCGAGTGCTGGGCTCGCTCGACACGCTGGGCGCCGGCTTCACGCTGGCCAGCCAGGATCTGGACATTCGCGGCGCCGGCAACCTGCTGGGCGAGGAACAGTCGGGCCAGATGCGCGACGTCGGCTATGAACTCTACCAGTCGATGCTGGAGGAGGCGATTGCCAAGATCCGCTCCGGTGCGATGGAGGGGCTGTCCGAGATCGACGAGCAATGGGCGCCGCAGATCAACCTGGGCGTCGCGGTGCTGATCCCCGAGGCCTATGTGCCCGATCTCGATGTGCGGCTGGGCCTCTATCGCCGCCTGTCGTCGCTGTCGACCAAGGTCGAGCTGGAAGGCTTCGCCGCCGAGCTGATCGACCGTTTCGGCAAGCTGCCGCGCGAGGTCAACACGCTGCTGCTGGTGGTGCGCATCAAGGCGATGTGCAAACGGGCCGGCATCGCCAAGCTGGATGGCGGGCCGAAAGGCGCGACGATCCAGTTCCACAACGACAAGTTCGCCAATCCGCAGGGGCTGGTCGACTTCATCAAGGCGCAGGACGGCCTGGCCAAGGTCAAGGACAACAAGATCGTGGTCCGGCGCGACTGGAACAAGGAAAGCGACAAGATCAAGGGCGCCTTCGCCATCGCCCGCGACCTGGCGGAAAAGGTCAAGGCGGCGCAGGGCCGCGCCGGCTGAGCGGCCGAATGCCCACCGCGGGTGCCGCCGCGGGTCGCGGCAAATAGCTGTTGCAAACGCCCCGGATTGATCGCTTAGCTTGTTATGCGCCGACCGCCGGGCGTGGGGGTGTCCCCTTTCTCACAGTCCGGACGGCGGGCCGGTCTCTTTGAAAAGGATATGGCGCATGATGACTGTGCGCTGCTACCTGGCTCCGTCGTCGATCGAGGGGCTGGGCATCTTCTGTCGTGACCCCATCGCCAAGGGCCAGGTGATCTGGCAAAGCGATCCGCTGCTCGACATGCGGATCCCGATCGATCATCTGGGACAGTATCCCGAGCATGTGCGCGAGTTCATCGAACGCTATGCCTATGTCGATGTGAAGAACCCGGCGATGCTGGTGCTGGAATCGGACGAGGGGCGGTTCATGAACCATTCCGACCGGCCCAACACCGATTTTACCGCGCTCGATCACGGCTATGCGCTGGTCGACATCCCGGCGGGGGTGGAGATCACCTGCGACTATCGCGAGATCGGCGAGAACCTGGTGATGCAGCCGCCGCGCCACGCGGTGCACCAGCCGGTGGCGCTGGCGGTGTGAGGCCGCGCCAGCGGGCGATGGATCACTCCGCCGCCCGCATCGCCGCCTGCGCACAGAAACAGGACGCGCCGACCGCCCGGTCGGCGCGGGCGCGGGCCAGTTCCAGCCGCTGGCGCACCTGCACGATCTCGACCGCCTCGCCGCGCGCGGCCAGGCAATCATGCAGCCCCTTCAGGCTCCACACATTGTCGGGATGCACGGTGGCGCGGCTCAGCTGCCCGCCCAGGCCCAGATCCTCGCGATAGACCGCCTCGGCCTCGGCCACGCGGCCCTGTTCCAGCAAAAGCGCCCCCAGCGCGTGGCGCGCCGGCTGCATCCAGCCCCAGGGCTCGTCATAAGGCAGCCCGTCATCCAGTGCGACGGCGCGGCGAAGATGGGTAAAGGCCTGGTCGTACTGGCCCTTGCGATAGGCGATCTCACCGCGCACCATCTCTTTGCCGATCTCCATCAGGTCGACCACGCGGTTGTTGTGCAGCAGCCGCGTCTCGGGCAGCCGCGCGCAGGCGGCCAGGAACTCCTGTTCGGCCGCCTCGGCCTCGGCCACTTGCCCCAGCGCGGCAAATCCCACCGCGCGGGCATAGTGCACGGTGGCGTTCAGCGTCGCCCAGAGGTCGGGATCCTCAGGCGGGGTCAGCGCAATCGCCTCCTGCCAGCGGCCAAAGCGGATCAGGATATGCGGCTCCATCGCCATGTAGCTTTCGAAATAATCCGCCATCGGCGGGCTTTCGACCTTCAGCATCTCCTCGGGCACGGTCGCGAACAGGCCGCGCACCGCCTCCAGCGCCGGTTCGATCTGGCCCAGGAACAGCGCACCATAGATGACGAAATGGTAATTGTGCTGGCGATAGCCGGTATAGATGTTGAAGGCGCCTTCGCGCTGGAAATACTTCAGGTCGGCCTCGACCGCCTTCTGGTTCCAGAACACCACGTCGTGGTAATGGCCGCACAGCACGTCGATATGGGTCGGCATGTGCACCAGATGCCCGGCATCTGGCACCAGGGTGCGCAGCACATCGCCTGCCTGCAGCGCCTTTTCCGGATGTGGCGACATCTCCATCAGATGCACATACAGGTGCAGCAGGCCGGGATGGGCCATCGCCCCCGGCTGGTGCTGCAGCGCCTCTTCCAGCAGCTGCTGCGCCTCTTCGGTGCAGGCACCGTCCTTGGCCCGGCCCAGCCGCAGATCCCACATCTGCCAGGGGGTGAGGTCCATCAGCGACTCGACACAGATCGAACGGATGTCGAGATGGTCGGGAAACGCCTTTTGTACCGCGCGCATGGCATCGGCAAAGTCGCGGTCCCAAACCGTCATATCGGCGACCGGCGCGCGTTGCGGATAGCGGGCGGGCAGGGCGTGGATCAGCGCCTGTTCCGCCGGGCTGGCGGTGTCGGCATGTTTCAGCGCCGCCTGTGTCGCGTCCCAGGCCTCGGCCAGCGCGTCGGCGCGGCCGCGCTCGTCCAGCAGTTCCCAGGGCAGGTTGTAATTCGGCCCGGCGGCATAGGCGATGCCCCACCAGGCCATGGCGCAGGCCGGGTCATGCTCCAGCGCGCGGCGATAGCAGGCAATCGCCTCCTTGTGATTGAAACCATAGGTCCAGTTCAGCCCGCGATCGAACCACAGCTGCGCCTCGGGTGACCCGGTGGTGATGGCAAGGCCATACGCCCCCAGATCATAGCCATATTCATCCGCCATAACGCCTCCGCCTGTGTTCGCCACCGCGATCATAGCATCGCGGTGGGCCGTCTCATACCGCCTGCAATTCTTCGACCCGCTTCATCCGCAGCATCAGCAGGTAACCGGCGCCGGCCATCGTCAGGATGCCGAACGCCATCGGCTGGATGGTGCCGTTGAACAACTGGCCCACCGGCGTGGCGATGCAGGCGGCCAGGATCGTCGATAGCGCGCCGATGACCGAGGCGGCCATGCCGGCGATATGGCCCATCGGCTCCATCGCGATGGCGTTGAGATTGCCCAGGGTGGTGCCGACGCCAAAGTTCAGCGTCGCCTGCCAGGCCACGAACAGGGCAAAAAAAGTGCTGTGCGGCAGCGTCAGTTCGCTGGCCACCGCCATGCCGGCGGCCAGCACCACCTGCAGAAACAGAACCCAGGTCACGATCCGGCGCATGCCGATCCGCACGACGATGGTGGCGTTCAGCAGGCTCGCAAGCCCGGCAACCAGCGCCGACGCCGCAAACCAGAACGGGAAGACATCGGCACGGTCGAACACCAGGTCATAGATCTGCTGAACCATGGTCAACATGGTAATCAGCATTCCCATGCACAGCGATTGCACGATGATCGACAGCCGCACGGTCGGATGGGTCACCATCTCGTGCAGCGCCGAGATCATCAACCGCGGCCGGAACGGCCGGCGGTTCGGTTTCGGCAGGGTTTCCGGCAGCCGGGTTGCCATCCAGGTCGAGGCGATCAGCGAAAACACGATAAAGGCGAGGAAGATGCCGCGCCAGCCCAGCACCGCGATGATCCCGGTGCCGAGCAGCGGGGCGAAGGCGGGAAAGAGGGTGAAGATCATCATCGCGATGGACATCATCCGCGCCATGATCCGTCCCGAATACAGGTCGCGCATGATCGCCAGCGACACCACGCGCGGCCCCGACGCGCCCAGACCCTGCATCAGCCGCGCCAGCAGCAGCAGCTCGATCGATTCGACGAAGAGACAGGCCGCCGAAGCGGCGATGTAGATGGCCGAGCCCGCCAGGATCACCGGCTTGCGCCCGAAACTGTCCGACAGCGGGCCGACGATGAAGGTGCCGGCGCCCATGCCGACCATGAAAGAGATCAGGATCAGTTGCGCCCGGTTGACGTTGTCAGGGCTCAGCTCCTGGCCGATCTGCGGCAGCGCCGGCAGCATGGCATCGACGGAAAAGGCAATGGTCGCGAACATCATCGCGATCAGGGCGATGAATTCGGGCCGGGACATGCTGCGCATTGCGGGAATCCTTGTTTGCAAGGCCCTTAACACGTTAGACAGACACCGGCCAGATACAGCGTTTGGCTTGTCTACTGCACCCACGAACAGCGGTGGGCGCAGCTGCGCACACAACGATTCACCGCCGCAACGCGACACCGGAAGAGTTGTCGCTAGGTCAACTTTTTCTGTGGATAACCATGTGTACCAATCCGCTTAGTCAGACGGGATGCTTTCACGCAGTTCGGCAATCACCTTGCGCCACAATTCGGCGGGCTGGGCGCCCTGAACCGCATGTTTTCCGGCGACGATGAAGGTCGGCACCGATTGCACCCCCATCTCGCGCGCTTGGGTGTCGCGTTTGGCAATATCGTCGCGGTCGGCATCCGAGGCCAGCAGGCGCATCACCACCGAAGCGTCCATGCCGATGCTGTCGGCGATATCGGCCAGCACTTCGTTGTCTCCGATATCGCGGCTGTGGACAAAATAGGCTTCGAACAGGGCGGTCACCGCCTGGTGCTGGCGCTGCTCGATCCCGGCCCAGTGAATCAGGCGGTGGGCATCCAGCGTATTGGGCGTGCGGCTGATCCCGTCGAGATCCAGGTTCAGCCCGGCGGCCTTGGCATGTTCGGCCACCGGGGCATAGGCGCGGGTCGCGCCCTCGGCGCCACCGAACTTGGCCTGCAGATAGGCTTGCCGGTCCATGCCACCGGCCGGCATGTCGGGGTTCAGTTGGAACGGGTGCCACTGGATGGCAAAGGGATGATCCGGTTCGGCGGCCAGCGCGGCTTCGAGGTTGGCCTTGCCGATATAGCACCACGGGCAGATCGGGTCGGACAGGATATCGAGTTGAACGGGGGATGCGGTCATGAAGCCACCTTTTGGAAATAGGCGGGCAGGGCCCGCCTGAGCAGTTTGCCATTGGCCCCGGTGGGCAGGCGGGAGAGATAGATATAGGCGCGGGGCTGTTTGTAACGGGCCAGCCGCTCGGCCGCCCAGGCACGCAGCTCGGCCTCGTCCAGCGGAACGGGCCCGGAATAGAAGGCGGCGATGATCCGTGTGTCGGCCTTGACCTCGACCTCGGCGGCGCCAACCTGGGTGATGCCGGGATGCGCCGACAGCGCCGCCTCGACCTCGACCGGCGAGACGCGATAGCCGCCGGCGTTCATCATGTCGTCGCTGCGGCCCAGATAGGTGATCTGCCCATCCGCCGCCATCGCCCCGGTATCGCCGGTCAGGAACCAGTCGCCCCGCATCCGTGCCTCGGTTTCGGCCGGGTCGCCGAGATAGCCCAGCATCAGGCCGGGATCGTCGCGGTGCACGGCGATGGTGCCTTCCGTGCCCCGCGCCACCGGGCCGTCCGGACCCAGGATCGCGACGCGGCGGCCCTGTTGCGGCTGACCCAGAACGTCGCCGCGTGCCGGCTGCGCCGGGCTGGCCGAGATGAAGGTGGAACATTCCGACATGCCATAGGCTTCGAACAATCCCGTCCCGCTGGCCGCTTGCCAGGCGGAATGCAGGCTGGGCGACAGTTTTTCCCCGGCGCAGAGGCCATGGCGCAGATCGGGCAGGTCCAGCCTGGGGTGGTGCTGAAGGAGCTTGCGGTAAACTCCCGGCGCGGCGGCAAAAAGCGTGGCACGATGCGCCCTCAGCAGGCGCGGCAGGTCGGCCGGGTCGGCGCCCGGTTCGGGGATCAGCGCGGTGGCGCCGACGGTCCAGGGATCCATCAGCCCGGTGCCCAGGGTGAAGGTCCAGTTGAAGGCGCCGGCATGCAGCAGGCGGTCGTCCGCGCCGATGCCGTACCAGCCGTCGAACATCATCTGCCGCGCCCAGATCGCGCGATGGGCATGGGCCACGGCGCGCGGCTTGCCCGAAGTGCCCGAGGTATAGACGGCATAGGCCATCCGGTCTGGATCGCCCATGGCATAGGCGCAGGGTGGCAGGCTGTGCATGGCACGCAGCGCGTCGAGATCGATTTCGCGCGGGTGTGGCGGCGCGGCAACCTCGGGCGCACGCAGGATCGCGGCGGGCGACAGTTCGGCCACCATGGCGGCGACCTCGGGTTCAGTCAGCTGCGACGACGTCGGCACCGGGATTATTCCGACGGCGATGGCCCCCAGGTAAGCGATGGGGAAATCCACGGTATTGCCCAGGCGCAGCAGCACGATCTCGCCCGGCGCGATCCCGGCCTGCAGCAGGCCGCTGCCGGTGCCGCGCACCGCGGATTCCAGCGCGGCATAGCTCCAGTCTTGCAGATCACCGCGCCCGAGCACCGACAGCGCCGTCTTTGGCCCGAGTTCCGGGGCCCGGCCCAACACATGCGCGGCAAGGTTGAACGGAGCCGGGCAGGGCGGCGGCGCGCCGTGATCGAAAACCGATAGCATGGGTTCACAGCTATCCCGCGCCCGAACCCGTTGCAAGCGTTCCACCCCGATGACGTGGCTGCCTTGATGGCCCGATGCTCCACGCTGTGCGGAAGGGGCGGGCGCTATTGCGCGGCGGCCAGTTCGCGCGCCAGCGTCTCGATATACAGCAGATCCTCGATCTCTTCCCGCGCCTCGATCAACGAGATGTTTTGACGGCGGGCGATATAGGCTTCGCAGGCCTCTCGGTCATATCGCGCGCGCGCGATCTGTCCCGGTTCAAGCTGCGGGAACCGGTCCCTTATGCGCCGGCTCCAGGCCGGCCAGTCATCTGCTGCGTCGGACCAGTTCATCCCCCGGATCCTCGTCGCTCGCTTCGGTAATTTGTGACGCTAACAAGAAGATTCGGAGAATCGATTCCGGAAGATTCTGGCGGGCGAAAACCGGCCATTTTCCGCCGGTCCGCTGCGCCCCGACCGCGGGTTAGTGCCAAAAACGACGGGCTCAGTCGGGAACCTGCCACCACACCTCGGGCAGAAAACCGGGACGATCGCCATAGACCGGCGTGTGATCGGGGAATTGCAGGTCACTGGCATGGGCGATGCGGTCGACATCGTATTGCCACAGCGGAATCACATAGCGCCCGGTCATCAGCGCCCGGTCCAGCGCGCGCACCGCGGCGGTGAAGGCCTCGGGGCTGTCGGCGGCCAGCATCGCGTCGATCATCGCGTCGATGGCGGGCTGGCGCGCGCCCATCAGGTTGCGGGTGCCCTCGGCCTCGGCCCCGGCGCTGCCCCAATACAGCCGCTGCTCGTTGCCCGGCGACAGCGACAGGTCGCGGCGGAAGGCGGTCATGTCGAAATCCTGCTGCGCCTCGCGCGCGGCGTATTGCGCGTTGTCGACCCGGTCGATGCGCACCGCGATGCCCAGCCGGGCCAGCGCCCGCGCGTAGATATCCATCACCGTCTCGTTGCCGGTATCGCCCTGGCGCAGCAGCACGGTGATCGCAAAAGGCGTGCCCGCCGCGTCGGTCAACTGGCCGTCTTGCACCGTCCAGCCGGCCTGCGCCAGCAGGTCGGCGGCCGCCCGCAGGTTGCCGCGATTGCGCGCGGTGCCGTCCGATTCCGGCAGCGCATAGCCCTCCAGCGCGCCGGGAAACAGCGTGTCGGCAAAGGGCGCCAGCAGGGCACGCACCGCGCCCTCGGCCGGTCCGGGGCGCATGGCCAGGTCGGAATTGTCGAAATACGAGCCGATGCGCGGCTGGGCGCCGCCGGTCACCGTGTCGTTGATGAACTCGAAATTGAAGGCCAGCAGCATCGCCTCGCGCACGCGCCAATCGGCAAATTGCGGGCGGCGGGTATTCATCACCAGCCCGGTCATGCCGGTGGGCCGCCCGTGGCGCAGTTCGGATTTCACCACCTCGCCGCGCGTGATCGCGGGAAAGTCGTATTGCGTCGCCCATTTCTCGGCATTGTATTCGCGCAGCGCGGTGACCTCGCCGGCCTTGAACGCCTCGAACAGAGCGGTTTCGTCGCCGAAGAACTCCAGGCGGATCTCGTCGAAATTCATCGTCCCGCGCCGGAACGGGATGTCGGCGCCCCAGTAATCGGGGTTCCGGCTCAGCACCACGCGGCGCCCGGCCTCGTAGCTGGAGACCACGTAGGGTCCGGTGCCGATCGGGATCTCCGACAGCGGCGCATCGGCGATGTCCTTGCCCTGCCACTGCGCCTTTTTCAGAACCGGGCGCATTCCGGCAATCAGCGCCAATTCGCGGTCGTCGCTGGCAAAGCTGATCCGCAGCGACCGGGGGCCGGTCTGCGCGATAGACTCGACCTGGGACCAGAATCCGCGATAGCGCAGGTGCCCCTGGGTGCCCAAGGTTTCGTAAGACCAGATCACATCCTCGACGGTGACCGGGCTGCCATCGGAGAACCGCGCCTCGGGCCGCAGGGTGAATTCGACCCAGGACCGGTCCGGTGCGGTGGCGATTGATTCGGCCAGAACCCCGTATAACGAGAAGGGTTCGTCCATCGATCGCCCCATCAGGGACTCGTATCCAAGGAAGCTCAATTGCCAGGGCGACGTGCCCTTGATCACGAAGGGATTGAGCGAGTCAAAGCCACCGGTATTGCCGAATACGATACGGCCGCCCTTGGGGGCCTCGGGGTTGGCATAAGGCAGCGACACAAAATCCGGTGGTAGGGCCGGCGCGCCGTACATAGCTATGCCATGCTGCGATTCCGCAAGCACCGCCGGCGCTGCGAAAACGAGGGCGAATCCGGTTGCGATCACGCGCAGGCGTGAGAAAAAATCTGGACGCATATTGGCAACAATTCCGCTCTGGCCTTATTTTCTTGGCCCTAAGGCTAGCGAGGGATTCACGTATTTTCAAACTTTTAGCTTGGATGCCGCGGCGGAATTGCTTATAACGGTGTTACTGCTCGATAGGTTTCTTGCCTGTATGAAACCTGCCTCAATAACTTAACGCCCGCCTTGCGCGGGCGTTTTTTTTCTGCCCGCACGCCTGCGTGGCAGGCGGCGGTCGTGCGCTTGATCTTTCCCGTTCCCTTCGCAGATGCAGCATGGCAGGTTGCCCGCAACCGGATTGCCATTCGAAAGGACGTTGCATGTCTCTCAAGGGAAAAACCGCGGTTGTCACCGGCTCGAATTCGGGCATCGGACTTGGTATCGCCTGGGAACTGGCGCGCGCGGGCGCCGACGTGGTGTTGAACTCGTTCACCGACACCGACGAGGACCATGCCCTGGCGCAGAAGATCGCCGGGGAAACCGGGGTCACCGCACGCTACATCAAGGCGGACATGTCCAAGGGCGACGAGTGTCGCGCGCTGATCGAACAGGCCGGCGCCTGCGACATCCTGGTCAACAATGCCGGCATCCAGCATGTCGCGCCGATCAACGAATTTCCCAGCGACAAGTGGGATGCGATCATCGCGATCAATTTGAACTCGGCCTTTCATACCACCGCCGCGGCGCTGCCGATGATGCGCAAGGCGGGCTGGGGCCGGGTGGTGAACATCGCCTCGGCGCATGGCCTGACCGCGTCGCCCTACAAATCGGCCTATGTCGCGGCCAAGCATGGCATCGTCGGGATGACCAAGGTGGTGGCGCTGGAGACCGCGCAAGAGCCGATCACCGCCAATGCGATCTGTCCGGGCTATGTGCTGACCCCGCTGGTCGAGGCGCAGATCCCCGACACCATGAAAGAATATGACATGAGCCGCGAGGACGTGATCAAGAACATCATGTTGCAACGGCAGCCCTCGAAGGAATTCGCCACCGTCGAACAGCTGGGCGGCACTTGCGTGTTTCTCTGCTCGGACGCGGCGGCGCAGATCACCGGCACGACCATCAGTGTCGACGGCGGCTGGACGGCACTGTAGGGCAGTGCCATCCGCCGGGATCATGCGCGGCTGCTGCACGGGCCTAGATGATACGCACCTGGGTGCCGATCGGGGTGATCGCGAAAAGCTCCTCGATCATCTCGTTATAGAGACCGATGCAGCCATCCGACGACCGGCGCCCGATCTTGCGGGTGTCATGGGTGCCGTGGATCAGGTAGGCGGGCCAGTCCAGATACATCGCATGGGTGCCCAGCGGGTTGCCGGGGCCCGGCGGCATATATTTCAACTCGGGGTTGCGCTCAATCATCGACGGCGTCGGGGTCCAGTCGGGGCCGACTTTCTTGCGGACCACCTTTGTATAGCCGCGTTTGGTCAGTTCCTCGCGCAGCGGCACCGAGGTCGGATACAGGCGGTAATCGCTACCGTCGCCGCTCCAGAAATGCAGCGCGCGCGAGGTGGTGTCGCAGACGATGCTGGCAACCCCCAGATCGTCGAAATGATCGCGCCAATCCTGGGTGACAAAGCTGGACATGTTGCGGCGCACACCCTCGGCCAGGTCGGCGGATTGCGCCAGCAGCGGCGCGGCAGGCAGCAGCGCGGCCTGGGCGGCGGCGGTGGTCAGAAACAGGCGGCGGTTCAGTCGGGACATGCTCGGGCCTCGGCGTCGTTTGATTTTCGCCGCACTCATAGTGGCTTGGCCTCGCAGTGGCGATTCACATGTCTGCGAGACCGGGCAGAAACCGCGCCGGCCCAATGCCCGCAACGCCTGCGGGCATTTGCGCGGCCGTGCCGGCCTGAACCGAGGCAGACGCGATAGGAGGTGCCGGATGGCGACCAAGCGGATCAATCTGGCCCTGCAGGGCGGCGGCGCACACGGGGCCTTTACCTGGGGCGTGCTCGACCGGTTGCTGGAAGAGGAAGATGTCGAAATTGCCGGCATTTCGGGCACCTCGGCCGGGGCGCTGAACGGCGCCGCGCTGAAGGCCGGCCTGGTCGTGGGCGGCCGCCAGGGGGCCAAGGACCAGCTGGATGCGCTGTGGCGCCGGGTTGGCGGGGTCAATGCCGTGGGTTTCGGCGCCTGGATGTCGTGGATGGAGACCGCGCCGGTGGCGCGGGCGCTGGAATATTCCCCGGCCTTCGCCTGGGCCGATGCCTTTGCGCGGATGACTTCGCCCTACAGCTTCGGCATGTTTTATCGCAACCCGCTGCGCGAGGTGGTGGAGGCTTTCGACCTGGACCCGGTCTGCGCCGATGTGGGGCCGGCGCTGTTCATCTGCGCCACCCGCGTCAGGACCGGCAAGATCCGGGTGTTTTCCGGCGACGAGATCACCACCGACGCGATCCTGGCCTCGGCCTGCCTGCCGACGCTGTTCCAGGCGGTCGAGATCGACGACCCCAAGACCGGCCGGACCGAGGCGTATTGGGACGGCGGCTACAGCGGCAACCCGGCGCTGTTCCCGCTGTTCGACCGGTCGCTGCCCGCCGATATCGTAATCGTCAATATCAACCCGCTGGAGCGGGAAGAGGTACCGGTGACGCCGCAGCAGATCCAGAACCGGATCAACGAGATCAGCTTCAACTCGTCACTGCTGCGCGAATTGCGCGCGATTGCCTTCGTGCAGCGGCTGCTGAAACAGGGCAGGCTGACCGCGGCAGAAAAATCCAATGTGCTGATTCACATGATCGCCGATGACGACCTGATGACCGATCTGTCGGTGGCGACCAAGCTGGTGCCGAACGGGTTCTTCGTCGACAAATTGAAAGAGGCGGGACGGGCCACCGCCCACACTTTCCTGTCCCGGCACAAGCAGGACCTGAACAGCCGCAGCACCGTCAACCTGGAAAAGATGTACGGTTAGGCCGGTTTTGCCGGCTCCTTGCCGTTGGGATAGACCAGCCCCGCCGAGATCACCAGCTTGGCGGCGTCTTCCAGCGACATGTCCAGCTCGATCACATCCTCTTCCGGGAAATAGAGCAAAAAGCCCGAGGTCGGGTTCGGCGTTGTGGGGATGAACACGCTTAGCAACCGGCCGCTGGTCTCCGCCTTTCTGGCCACTTCACCGCGCGCCTCGGTCGAGATGAAGCCGATGGCCCAGATGCCCTTGCGCGGATATTGCACCAGGCAGGCCTTTTCGAACGACCGTTCGGTCTGGGCAAAGACGGTTTCCGAGATCTGCTTGATCCCGGAATAGATCGACCGCACCACCGGCATCCGGTCCACCAGGCTTTCGGCATAGCGGATCAGCGACCGGCCGATGATGCCCTTGGCCACCCAGCCGACGATGATGGTGAAGATCAGGAAGATGATGACGCCGACGCCGCGCAGGTTGATACCGATATACTGGTCGGGCCGGAACTGCTGGGGTACCAGCGGCAGCACGACGCCGTCGATCCAGCCGATCACCGTCCAGATCAGCCAGATGGTCAGGCCAACCGGTGCGATCACCACCAGCCCGGTCAGGAACGAGCCCCGCAACCGGGCCAGCAGGCCCGGCCGGCGGTGCCGGTCTTCGTCAAATGGGGTATTCATTGTCTTCCCGCAAAAACCCACTGAAAACTAAGTGCATTGTCGTCGCTTCACAATGGGCTTGGACAGGCATTTGCGATCAGCGCAAAATTTTGATCAATGCCTGTGCAATGCGCGCCGCCAGCCGCGCGTTGTTGCGGACCAGGGCGATGTTGGCCTCCAGCGAGCGGCCCTCGGTTGCCTCGAAGATGCGCTGCAACAGGAAGGGCGTGACCGCCTTGCCGGTGATGCCGCGCTGGACGGCCTCGGATTGCGCCGCGGCGATGATCGGGGCCAGTGTCTCGGCCGGGATCTCGGCCTTGGCGGGGATCGGGTTGGCGACCAGCTGGCCACCCGGCAGCCCCAGCGCGCCGCGCAGCGCATGGGCGCGGGCGATGGTGTCGGGCTTGTCCATCCGCAGCGGGGCGGCGAACTCGGACCGCGCCGACCAGAAGGCCGGGAAAACGTCCTGCCCGAAGGCGATCACCGGCACCCCCAGGGTTTCCAGCACTTCCAGCGTCTTGGCGATGTCCAGGATCGCCTTGGCGCCCGCCGCCACCACCGTCACCGGGGTCTGGGCCAGCTCCTGCAGGTCGGCGGAGATGTCAAAGCTGTGCTCGGCGCCCTTGTGCACGCCGCCGATGCCGCCGGTGGCGAACACGCCGATCCCGGCCTGGCGGGCGGCGATCATCGTCGCCGCCACCGTGGTGGCGCCGGTGCCGCCGGTGGCG
>NZ_PGTB01000002.1 GCF_002786325.1 Pseudooceanicola lipolyticus
CCGACGGTGTCGCCGAGAACGACACCGAAAACCGCGCCGCGTGATCAAGCCGCATCACCCAGATTTCAGCATAGCTCTGGATAAGCTGCAAGCAAGTCAAAGAGCGCGAACAGGCCATCTGCGTAGCGCTCGGCTTGACTCATGTCCCATTCCGCCGCGCCCTGGATCCAAATGTCCGCAAGATCGGCTTCCGCTGCAGGACGGATGGTCCATCTGCTATTTTCCGGCATGCTTCGCGTGCATCCGGGCCTTGAACGCGTTGCAGTCAAACGACTTTGCCGGGCCGCTGGCGATTCCGGCATCAACCGCTGCCTGGATTTCAGCGATTGCATCGTGCCGCATCCTGTCGCGCCGGATCAGGTCACGGACATAATCGCTCGAGTTGGCGTAGCGTCCCGACTTCGCCTGATCCTCGACCCAGGACTTCATCGGATCCGGCAGCGAGATGTTCATGGTGCCCATGGCTGTCTCCTTCGCGGCGAGGATATGGCAAGCTTTGCCATCAAGCAACCGTCTCCCCCTGCCCTGCTCGGCCAATCCGTCGTTTATTAGTGTTATCTAAAATTGCAAATGGCCCGTTTTCATGCCCCTGATAGGCTATGCGCGCGTATCCACAGAGGATCAGACCCCCCTGCCCCAGTCCGAGGCGCTGCAATCGGCGGGATGCGCCGAGATCTTTGAAGAGCACGCCTCAGGCGGCAATCGTGCGCGTCCGGTGCTTGCACGTGTGCTGGAGCGGATCGGCAAGGGCGACACGCTGGTCGTCGTCCGGATCGACCGCCTCGCGCGGTCTTTGTCGCACCTTCTCGAGGTGATTGAGCGTCTGGAGGCCAAGGGCGCCTTCTTCCGCTCCCTGCAGGACCCCATCGACACTGCATCGCCGCAAGGCAAGTTTAGGCTGCAGGTTCTGGACGCCGCGGCCGAGTTCGAACGCGCCCTAATCCGTGAGCGCACGAAGGCCGGGCTTGTCTCTGCGCGCGCCAAAGACCCCGCTGCGCTGCGCAAGGTGCGGCTGGCGCGACAGGACGGCTATATGGAGCGCTTGGACGAGACCGCGCAGGATTGGGTGCCCCACGTGCGCCGCTTGCGCCCCGATATTGCTTGGGAAGACGTGCTGCGGATTATCAATGGCCCCCCTGCCCCCAGATCGCCATTGGACCCAAAGCCGCCTGCTCCGCGCTGTGAAGGCCTATGTCAGAGACGGTTTCCTGCCTGCCGAGGTGCTTCGGCGCGCCGGACGCCGCGAAACCGATGACCGCCTGCCGGCCATCGTGGCGGCCATCAAAGGGTCGGACCCAGATATCACGCTACAAGCGATCTGCGACCGGTTGGAATCCATGCGTGAGCGCACCCCTCGAGGCCGCACCAGCTGGCAACCGTCCTCCGTCAGGATGCTGTTGGAACGGGCGGAGCGGCTTGGCCTAATTTCATCAGAATCGGCTCACCCCCAACCGTAACTAGCAGAGACCCAAACAGCTGAATCTATCGCTCCAGACACCGTCAGAAGGTCAATTGTGCCATTGGTTGCATGGGTTTAGCCAATACCGTCCAAAAAATGCTCATGAGTGGCCTGAAGCACGGTCTTGTGGATTTATTACCATAAAATCAAAAACTTGCGGGTATCTTTATGTGACTTACGTATTGGTGCTGTGGATAACTTTCACACTACATCTAGATTCTTCTTGCCGGACTCACTTGATCGTGGCATTCCCGTTCTGACGGCAAAACGCGTCAGACGCGCTGTACACCGTCAGAATGACCAAGAGCCTCAACAGAGGCCGAGAGTGGGCGGCAGGACATGGATGATCGTAACGTTGGATACGCGCAAGGCATAGGCTCTTCCGACATCGGAGCATTTGCCGACAATCTGGCTGAATCTTTGGATCGCCAGATGAAGATCGCTTTCGAGCCCGAAGAACGAAAGTCCCTGCGCCGTTTCAGTTCAACCGAGGTCGCCAGCCTCCTGCGCGTAAGCACATCTAACCTGCGCAACCGGCACAAGGACGGCAGCTTCCCGGAAGTGCATACAGACAACCGCGGACACCGGTTCTACACAGCCCAAGAGATTGATGAGTTGCGTGATATTCTAGGGCGCACTGGAAAGAACGTAGAAAGTTACCGCCCTGGTCGACGAGAGGGCGATCGTCTCCAGGTAATATCGGTCGTCAATTTCAAAGGCGGATCGTCAAAAACGACAGCAACGATACATCTTGCACAACGGTATGCCTTGCGAGGCTACCGAGTGTTGGTCTTGGATCTCGATCCGCAGGCAAGTTTGACCACCTTTTTCGGCTTTCGGCCTGAGCTCGAGTTCGCCGAAGGCGGCACAATCTATGATGCCCTGAGATATGAGGAGCAAGTTCCGCTCTCAGCCGTCATCCAAAAAACCTACTTCCATAAGCTCGATATGGTCCCAGCGGGCTTGATGCTCTCGGAATACGAAACTGAGACGGCAAATGCCCTCGCCCGCCGGGTGCAGCCCATATTTGCGGAGCGTCTCGCCTTAGCGCTTGAGGAAGTAGAGGCGAATTACGACATCGTTCTGATCGACTGCCCACCTCAACTTGGTTTCTTGACCCTTACGGCGTTGGCAGCCTCAACGGGACTTTTGGTAACCGTGGTACCTGGCATGCTCGACATCGCTTCCATGAGCCAGTTTCTGAAACTTGCTTCGGAAACGGTCAAGGCCGTGGAAGAAGCCATTGGCCGGCGCGTGACCTGGGACTTCGTAAAGTTCTTGATCACGAGATACGAACCGTCGGACGGGCCTCAGACGCAGATGGCGGGCTACCTAAGATCGATCTTGGCCGGACAGGTCATGACTGAACCAATGCTGAAATCTACGGCGATCTCAGACGCTGGTATGACCCAGCAAACCGTCTACGAAGTTGATCCGAGCCAATTCATCAGAAAAACGATTGATCGCGCTCTGACCAGCGTGAACGGCGTTGGAGATGAGTTGGAACAGACAATCCAAATGGCATGGGGGCGCCGCTGATGGCCCGAAACATCTTCAATCAGCCACCAAAGGACGAGAAGGAGAGCGCGGCCCCCTCCCCTACCGCGCCAAAAGCGGCAAAATTGCCAGGATCTGTTGGCGGATTGCGCGACTCTTTGCGCGAGATCACCGCGAATTCCATTCGGGACATCGAGCCCGATCAGATTGAGATGGATGGTCTGCGCGATCGGTTAGTGCTGGAGGATTCCAGTATTGATGAGTTGGCCGAAAGCATTCGCAAGCATGGGCAACAAGTGCCAATTATGGTCCGTCCATCGGCCCAACCGGACAGATACC
Organism: Pseudooceanicola lipolyticus; assembly: GCF_002786325.1. Classification (GTDB taxonomy): domain Bacteria; phylum Pseudomonadota; class Alphaproteobacteria; order Rhodobacterales; family Rhodobacteraceae; genus Pseudooceanicola_C; species Pseudooceanicola_C lipolyticus. Next base: position 3,296 of record NZ_PGTB01000002.1, read on the forward strand.
GTATCATCTACGGCCGACGCAGGCTTGCAGCGATCCGCATGATCGGTGGAACGGTCAAGGCGATCGTCCGAACTTTGGATGACGACGCATCTCTGATCGCACAGGGCCAAGAGAACAATCTCCGACTAGACCCGTCTTTCATTGAGAAATCTCTTTTTATCAAAGAGATGCAGGAATCAGGCTACAAGCCAAACGTCATCCAGGATGCTCTCGGTTTGACACGGCAGGGCGTGTCCAACCATCGCGTCGTCATAGAGCAACTGCCAGAAGGGCTTGTACAGTTGATAGGGCCGGCACATGGCATCGGACGACGGCAATGGGGTGATCTGGCTGCTTTCTCGAAAAAGATAGATCTGGTGAACACGGCCAAAAAAGTGATTGCCGCCCTGCCCGACGACACTCCAAGCGCGGAAAAGTTTCAGGCAGTCTACTCGGCTTGCTCGAACAAGGCACGTAGCGACAAGAAGCAAGCCAACGGCAGCCTAAAGTCCGTCGTCAAAGATGCGGACGGTAGCTCTGTGGGAACGCTGACGGTCGATCAGAAAACGATCGCCATCAAGATCGCCAAGAAGGACAACCCAGAATTCGGCCAATGGCTCGAAGAGCGCGCAGAGGCAGCGCTTTTGCAGATCTTCGAACAGTGGCGGAATGAGAGCGGCTCTGGGTCCTAACCCAAGCCACACAGAGTAACGCGAGCAGAGGAGAAAAGCGAAGACCAGAAGAAAAGAGCCCCCCAAAGTTTCCCCTGGAGAGCCCTCATCATTCGATTAGCACTCATGATGTAGCAACCTCCAACAAACCGGTCAAGAGTCACCGATTCGGTGGACGGTTTTTTTTGCCTTTTCCTGAGCAAAATCTCGGGAAAAGACTGGGAAGCTGTGGGCCGAACGGTCGTCGTGAACAAACCATGGCATTTACAAAACTATCGATCAAAACCGCTGGTGCTGTTGCATCAAGCGGCTCAATTTCTGCGGCTGAAACCGACATTTGGACCATCTTCAGGGCACTGAGAGATGCACGGAGCGTATTCGGTCTGCGTCCTGGCCATATCCAAACACTTCAAGCCATGCTCAGTTTCTTGAAGCCCGGCCACGGCGAAACGGTTTTCGCGTCCAACGACTCGATTTGCCAGCGCGTCGGCGGTATCGACGAACGGACACTCCGCAGACACATCAACCGCTTCGTCGAACTCGGTTTCATCAAACGCAATGATAGCTCGAACCGGAAGCGATACCGCGTTCGCTCGTCCAGCGGGGAATGCATCAGCTATGGACTGTCTCTAACCCCCCTCATCCAACGTGCAAGCGAGCTTATCGCCATCGCACATGAGATGGAAAATAACCGGCGGGATCGGATATTTATCCGCAAACAGATCCTTACAAAGCTCGCCAATTTGGAAAAGCATGATCCCTGCAACACATTCATCACCCACGCACGGAGAGCTCTACGCAGGAAGCTGAGCCTGCCCGAATACCACGCGCTGCTCGCTGACACGGACAAAGAATGCCGGAATTTGAGTACACCAGATGACCCACCAGAAACTGTGGAATTGCCCGCCAATGACGGACAAACTGTCCGGCACCAATCTAAGTCTGAAGAAGAAAAAAAAGATTTAGATAGCAACATAGGCAATGAAGCTCTGAAACCAGACTTGCTAACCTCAGTTTGCGATCAAGCGACGTCGTTCTCCACAGAGAGACTTAGAAACTGGTTGGACATTGAAAACCATGCTCGAACACTTGCACCCATGATGGGGGTTCACCCAGATACATTCGAAAAAGCCAAGAATGCAGTAGGAGCTCAGAAAGCGTCATGCGCCATCTTCATCATGCTACAACTTGGAAGACGCATCAGGGACTTTGGAGCGTATTTTCACAGTATTACCTTGGGCCAACGTCAAGACCAGTTTGATCCAGTGGCTTTGATCAATCGTCTATCCAAAACTGCTATGCAACCCGCCTAGTGTCCACCGCGGTGGACGTCTGACTGGCAACTAGTCCAATTACGCGTGGTCTCTCCACATGCATCAAAGCCACCGAGCCAAATTCCAATAGGGCGATACTGCGCGGTCATTCCATGTTCCTCCGTCCGGTCGATGTCCACCGCGGTGGACAGATCCGGCACCAAGTCTCACACCTCACATTCGTGACAGCCGTTCTTCGTCATCCACGACGTCAAGTGAACCGCCCTTGCCATCCCAAGCCCACAGGACGATGTCGAAGTCCGATGACGACGCACCCTTCGCAAAACTCTTGATCAGGAACCCCGCAAACCCATCCGCTATAAGGGCGCTTGCTAAATCCTGTGTCGGCACAGGTTGACCGTCGAGCATCTTCATGCGCCATGCAGGGTCGGCAAGTATTGACGCTGTCACACCATACCGTTCGAGCCTGTCCTGATCGCGGGTATCGAAAATTGGCCCCAGGTCGGCATTGTACGACACCAGGATCGTGGGTTGCAGGCTGCCTACCTGGTTGGCTTCTCTAAGAGCGGTCGCGGGATCCAGCGAGGTGTAGAGGGCAGGGGTGCCCTTGGCATTAAAGCGCCCTCCATAGAGTTCGGCGCCCCGTCCGGACAAAGGTTCACGCGCATAGACGGCGTTCAGGGCGCGGTAGAGCGGCCCTGAGTAGCGTCCATCTTTCAGCGGCATCAGGCAAAGACGCCCGCATCGACCGCATCGATGTATTCCAGAACTTGCTGAGCTTTGCCTTCCTGCACCAGCTGCATGGCTGTCCGGCCATCAAAGCCGGGCAGGGGCTCTGACCGGTACCATGCATAGGCCATCAGTTCCGAGCCGAAGCGGGGTTCGACTTTGTTCAGCACCTCTACCAATTCGCGCAGGCGGCGCTGCGTCTTGTCCGAACCAATGCGGGCTCGCCTCTGCAACGCGTCTTTGCCCAAGCCGACGGTCAATGCGATCTCTTCTGCTGATGTGCGTAGCACAGCGGCGATCTTGCGCGGTTCGAATTGCCCAGCTTCAGCAAAGTTCGTGATATGCATGATCTATGCTCCTACAGTGATACTGACGGTATATAGCGACAATATTGCTGAATTTCAAGTTGATAGGAGATACTGCGCCTTCGTTTCCCGTGCTAATCCGTAACGCTGCATTGCTCTGAACGAAGCAAATCCTGATTTTTGGGCTTGAGAAGTCGCCGTTAGAGCGCTTTTGCCGATCGAGAACGTCAGATAAGTTATTGATAATATGAGAAAGGCTGCAGCAGTCGGACCGGAGTTGCCGATCTTGGATCGGAACCGCCACTTACTGCATCCAGTCACGGGGGTCCGCGGTGGTGTCGGACCCTCGGCAGTTACCCCGGACCAGTTGGCTAGTGAAAAGGGAAAGTGGACTTCGGGTTTTTGTGACCGACGGATGAGGGCCTTTGGGGTGCCTCTGACGAGTTCGGGCCGGGTTCCGGTCTGCCGTTACGGATGAAGGGCATTCCCATGCAATCAGGTGTCTTGCGCGTGTTACGCGCGACCGCTGCCTCTTGGTGGCGGCATATAGAGCTGCGCCGAGCCGGTCAGACAGGGCTGGCACGGCAGCTCGAGCGGAAGGCCGTTCTCCGCGATCTCGCCTATCTCAGGCAGGCGGCGACGCTGCCGAATGCCCATGTCATCTTCGGAGAAGGCGGAACGTTCCTTCAACTCGGTTGGACCTTCCCACACTCAACCGAAAGACATCCCCATGGCTATTCTCAAGTTCTCCACCTCCGCTGTCGCGGCGCAGATCGCCCACGCGCGTGCCTGCAAGACCTTCCTGCCCAACTGGAACGGACCCGTTGACCGGCCCGCCCTGATCCTCATCGTCGGCAATGGCGTGCATCTGCGCTCGAACGGCATTGATGGCACGACCACCCGGCTCTGCAACTTCGAGAGCGACAGGCGCAGAACCGAACTGGTCAAGGCTTGCAAGGTTGGCTCCACCTGGTATGCGGCGGCAAAGGTCACAAGTCTTGACGGCACCCCTGTCGAGGATGCGACCTATGTGACCGATGCGAATGGCTCGATCACTTTCGGGGCTGTCTTCCTCACCCGATACGATGACGGCTGCTGGGGCTACAAGGATATGGAGGAAAGCGCGGGCCCGAACGCGTCGCGCGCGCCCCTTGCGCTGATCGAACTTCTCTCCGATCTGAAAGACCCGGACAGCTACGCCCGGGACTGGCGCCAGCGCTGCCGGGATTGGGCCGCGATCCCTGACTACGCCGAAGGCGACAAGATCAAGCTCGCAAAACCGGTGACGCTCACCGACGGCAGCACCTGCCAGATCGTCACCGCGACCCACTACAAGCGGGGGCGGCAAAAACGCCGCTGCTACCGGATCGAGGAAACCGGTGGGCTCGTACGCCTCTCGAAGGCCACGCTTGCGGGTTCGGAGCTGCTCAGCTCCGCGAAAGGTGCTGCCAGCCCGGTGCTGGCGGAGTATCTCGCGGGGCGAGAATAGGTGCTGCGCCGGACGGTTCATCGACCTGCGGGCGACAGCAGATCCTGCGGCTTGTCTTGACAAGACAATGCAAGTGCATTACCTATTGCGGTCAGCAAAGCCCCTTTTCTTTCAGGAGACTGCCATGACAGCGCTCGCACAAGACGTCTCGAAACTCACGGACCGGTATCAGACGACCGTGCCGGCGGGTGTGCGCAAGCAGCTCAAGCTGGGCAAGGGCGACCAGATTCGCTACTGCACCGAGCCGAGTGGCAGGGTCTATATCGAGCCCGTGCGCGCCGAAGAGGATGATCCCGCGCTCGGCGCGTTTCTCGATTTTGTCGAGGCCGATATCAAGGCGCATCCGGACCGCATTCGGGCGTTCGATGGGGCTTTGCATGATCGTCTTGCAGCACTGGTCGGAGACGTTGACGTCGATCTCGATGCGCCCCTATCGCTCGAGGATGAATAAGCGGCGATAGCGTGCCCGCCCAAGCGCCCCTTGTCGTAAACGGATGGTCGATTTATGCGCATCCGCTCTTTCTGGACCAGCTCGAAGGGCTGATCGAGGAAGTCGAGGCGCGTAAGGCACGCGATCCAAAGACCTGGCGCAAGAAAAACCCGACGAAACGGCTGGCCGCCATCTTCAAGCTGGTCACCGAGGCCATACCGGCAGATCCGAGTGCCGCAGCCTACCGGCAAGGCAGCACGCTCGGGGATCACCGCAAGCACTGGTTCCGGGCGAAATTCTTCCAGCAGTATCGGTTGTTCTACCGGTTCAACAGCGATGCGAAGGTCATCGTGGTGGCCTGGGTGAACGACGATAAGACCCTGCGCGCCTACGGCAGCAAGACGGATGCCTATGCGACGTTCAAAGGGATGCTGGAAGATGGAAATCCACCTGACGATTTCGACGCGCTCTTGAAAGAAGCGGCGACGGCGGACAAGCGGTTCGAGACGTCTCTTGAAGCGGCGCCCGATCGGTAACCCCTACATCTCCATGCAGATCGATGTCGGCTTGCCACCAACGCGCCCTTTGGCGCGCGCAGAGGCAAGACCCGCCTTGGTACGCTCGCGGATTAGCGCGCGTTCGAACTCGGCCGCGGCACCGAGGACCTGTAGTGTGAACTTGCCTTGCGGCGATGCAGTGTCGATCGGGTCCTGCAGGGACCGGAAGTAGGCACCTTTGGCCTCCAGCCGCTCGATCACCTCCAGCAGGTGCGACAAAGACCGCGCGAGGCGGTCGATCCGGACGACGACCAGCGTGTCGCCCTTGCCGATCCGCTCCAGCACACGTGCAAGCACCGGACGCGCACGATTGCCGCCTGAGGCGTGCTCTTCAAAGATCTCGGCGCATCCCGCCGATTGCAGCGCCTCGGACTGGGGCAGGGGGGTCTGATCCTCTGTGGATACGCGCGCATAGCCTATCAGGGGCATGAAAACGGGCCATTTGCAATTTTAGATAACACTAATAAACGACCGAATGACCGCGCGATCAGAGACCGGCTGCCTTGGTCAGGTTCACCCGGAACCGGTCGCGGCGGCGCTGATAGCGGCGGGTCATCTCGGCCGAGGCGTGTCCGAGCTGCTTCTGGACATAGCGCTCGTCGACCTCGGCCGAACTGGCGAGACCGGCGCGCAGAGAGTGGCCAGAGAAGAGGGCGAGGCGATCCTTTTCGGGCAGCTCTGATCGGATGCCGGCGTCGAGGACCGTGCGCTTGATCAGTCGAGCCACATGTTTGTTGTTGAGCCGCGTTTCGGATGCCCGTGTGCCATCACGCGAGGTTCCGACGAAGACCGGGCCGAAGTCGATCTTCGCGAAGTGCAGCCATTGCTCAAGGGCACGAACAGGGCAGGTCTGATCCTTGGAGCCGCGGCCGATCTCGACTTCGCGCCAACCGGTTTTGGCGTTGAGGGTCAGGAGGGCGCCTTTCTCCAGGATTTCGATCCAGCCGCCGGAATCCGGTGTATCGTCTTTGTGCACGTCCAGGCTGACAATTTCGGATCGGCGGAGGCCTCCGGCGTATCCAAGCAGAAGGATTGCCCGATCGCGTAGCCCGCGCAGGTCATAGGGCAGGGTGGCCACCATCGCGAGGATGTCCTCGGCCAGGATCGCTTCCTTCTGGACTGGCGGCCGCGCGTGCTTGCGCTTGATGCCCGCCAGAACTGTCGCGATGTGCCGGTTCCTGCGATCGAGAATGAACCCGCGCTGCGCGTAGTTCCAGGTGAGACCGGACAGGCGGCGGTCGATCGTGCTGACCGACAGGGGTCGGGACGCCGACTGCGAAGGGGAGGAGCCTGACCCGGAGGCCAGATCGGCGAGGTAAAGCCCGATCATCTCAGGAGAGGGGGGCAATGGCTCCGCGCCCTTCATTCGGCACCATCGCGCGAAATGCGCCCAGTCTTTCGCATAGGCCCTCAGCGTGTTCTCTGAAGCCGCGGCGCGGGCGTAATCTCGGGCGGTGTCCACCAGTCGATCGAGCGTGCCGGAACCCGCGACATGGGAGGGCAGGGCGATGTCATCGTTTTCCTCTTGATCGCTAGCGTCGACGCGATCGTCATCAGGCTCACCAGAGGGCGTTGGCGTCGATTTCTCGGTCTCTGAGGGCATATTTTCACTGAATCCGGCAATGAAATTGAACTGCTTCCCAGCATATCTTTTCACATCCGATAATGCAAACTTATTGGACATAAAAGAGAACACCAAGGCGGGGCGGTTTGTGTGCTATTTTCTGGCAAAAAGCGCCGCCGTGGGTTAGGCTCCAAGCATGACTTTTGCCCGACCCGACGCATTGGACGACGCCGAGACGATAGCCTGCATGCCGTCATGGGTCACCTCTGCGCGCGCCGAAACCCTTGAGGATGTGGCCTTTTTGTCGGGGGCAGCACTCGGCCATCTCCATCTTGTGCTGAGACACGAGGATGTCCCCCAGACCTTGCTCCGGGCACGGCTGGCGCTGCGCACGGCGGAGGCGTGTGTGACGCACCAGGGACGCCAGGAACGAGCGTCGGAGCTGCGTGATGCGGTGGCATTCTTGCAGCCCGGCGACAGCCCCGGACCGGCGGGAGAGGTCTGTCTGTCCTGGCAGTGCGCGGTCGAACGACCAGTTTCGACCAAGGCGCTGCATCGGGCGTTGCCTAATGTTGAAGTGGAGCAGATCGCAACGTGGCTGGATGTGGGGCAGGGAGCGCCGGTCCCGCGTGCCGCGGCCGTATTCCAAGCCGTGATCGAGGATCGCCCGCGGGATGCCGCTACGGCGTTGATCTTGGCTGACGCGGCTTTGGCACAAGGGCTCGGATGGTCTTATGTCCTGCCGCTTCTGGCGCTCGGTCTGAGTCGTGCCGATCTGCGGAAGAGCGGCGCAGACCTGCAACTGGCCTGTCATCGGGCGATCGCGGCGGCGGCGACCGAAGCGACCCGAGAGGCCACTGATCTTGCCCGCCGTGTGGCGCGCTTGAAGGAGGTCGCGCCGAAGCTCCGGGCGAAGGGATCCGATGAGGCTTTGGTACTGTTCCTGAGCCGAGACGTGGTAGCGCCGGCGTCGCTCATCTCGCTGCGTTCCGATCGCGCGGCACGTCGGTTCTGCGACCGGCTGGTTGAGTTGGGCGCCGTGCGTGAGCTGACCGGGCGCGACACCTTCCGGCTTTATGGGGTCTGACCGATGGCCAAGGATCACTCCGAAGCCGATCTGGACCGCGAGTTGACTGACCTGCCCGCCGACCTGCGCTGGCGGGAATGGATGCGCCGGATCGAGGCGGTGCTCTTCGCGTCCGCCTCGCCAGTACCGCGCGAGGATCTGGCCCGGGTGGTGGGGCAGGGGGCCTCGGTCGATCTGCTGATCGAGGACCTTGCAGCCGATCTCGAAGGCCGGTCCTTCGAGCTCGCGAAGGTCGCTGGCGGATGGCTGTTGCGGACGCGGTCGGCCTATGCGCCGGCGATCCGGGCGGCCGCCGATGTGGGCGAGCAGGATCTCGATCTGCGCGAGTACGACGTCGCCGTGCTGGCGGCCATCGCCTATCACCAGCCGATCACCCGCGACGGACTCAAGGACATCTTCGGCAAGGAGATCAGCCGTGATGTGATCGGACGGCTGCATGCGCGCGACCTGATCGGGACTGGGCCACGGTCGCCCCGGCGAGGGTCGCCCTATACCTACGTTACGACACAACAGTTCCTAGTGGCGTTCGGGTTGGAGAGCCTGCTCGATCTTCCGGATCGGGAGCAGTTGGAGGATGCGGGGCTGAGTGCTGAACCTTAATCGGTATCGACCGGCTTCAGCAACGCGTGGGTCAATGCCGCGGCCCGAAGTATCCTGACCAACAGCTGCTCGAGTTCCAGTTGGTTTTCGATTTGAACTGCGTGGTGGACAGAGCCACGGACACGCGTCGCAAGAATGAGGTCCTCCGCTTTTTCAATTTCTCCGCCGTTACCCCTGAGTGCGTCTATCTCTTCAAGCAGGTCTTCAAATGGCAGGCCGCGCTCCAGTAAGGTTTTCTTTTTCCGCAAGATCCGCCCGACCTCGATTCCATCCCGTAGGTCATGGGTCAATCCTGTGGGCGGGCCGGCCGAGAGCCTCTCTCTCGACCTCCAAACCCGTCACGGCGAAAGCCGCCGAACTCTCACTCTCTCTCTTGCACCGGCGAGAACACAGAATCTCAGTGTTGCGACACCGCCCCAACAAGAAGGTCGTTGGCAATATGTTGGCGTCCGGACGGCGCATTTGCATCGATATTCGGCACGCACTTCCCGAAATTATCGCAAAATATGGCATGAAATTCATAGAATCCATTGACTCAATGCGGTGTAGAAACTACCTGAAATTCAGCGAAATATGCGGAAGGCGGTGATGGATTGATGTCTGAAGACAGCGAGAAACGGGAAAAGTTTGTTCGGCTGGCCGAGGGGCGGACTCAGTCAGCGCTCGACGCCATTCGGAAACTTGGCAACCTCTCGAACCGCCGGGCCTACGAATACAACGATGCTGACGTGAAGAAGATCATCAAAGCGCTCCGAGATGCGACAGGCGAGATAGAGCGAAAGTTCGGATCGACTTCGGGCGATGGCGCAGACAAGTTCAAGCTGTAGAAGGCGCAATCCATGAAGGCTGAACCACTTAACATTCGCGACAAGCGATTTCTCATAAACCGGCTGATCGAACAGGCGCCCGTGAGCACGCTGGTTCGCGAGTTCTTCAAGAATGCCGACGAAAGCGCTGTTCTGGCGGAAACGGGGAATCGTCGTATCGAAATCTACCCCACGACGATCGATGGCGTACGCAAGCTGACCTTCTGGAACACGGGCGTGGGCATGGACGATAGAGAGTTGAAGCAAGCGACCGATCTATCGTCTTCGATCAACAAAGAGATGGCGCTTGATGGCAATTTCGGGATTGGGGCGAAGGTCTCAGGTCTCACCATGTCGCGCGAAGGGATACGCTATCGGTCGTGCAAGAGTGGCATCGTCAACGAAGTCACCATCGGCTTCGATGCTGACGAAGGCACCTATGTCCGCTTTCCTGTCGAATTGCCTGACGGCAGCTCCGACACTGTCTATGACGTTACCGACGTGGCCCGTGAAGCGGGACAGGGCACCGCGTTCGATTGGACGGAAGTCGTCCTGCTCGGTCAAAGCGAAGATCACGACACCGTAGCCGAGCCGCTGGGCAAGGGGAAAAGTCTGGACCGAAGCTTCATTCCGTCGGCGATCTTCCGGCGTTTTGCGCGTTTTGGAGAGGGAGTCGAAGTTCGCGTCGATGTCGCCATGACCAAAGGCGGCGGCAAAGGCGAGACAGGTCGAACGCGTCGATTGAAAACGCTGGAAGATGTGGTCGAAGAGTTGCCCAACCATGAAAGGGTCGAAGCGCCCGGCGGGGAGGTTACTGTACACTATATCCACGACCCCAAGCATGAGCGGCACAGCCATTCGCTAAGTGCGCTCGCCAATCCGGCAACGAGTTCCACAACATTTTGCGCGCTGGTGCATAAAGGTGAGCGCTATGACATCAAGTCGAAGAAGGCTTGGTCGGCGGCAGCCCCGAACTTCGGTATTCCCTTCGGCTCGAAGGTCCTCACAATCGAAATCGAGCTTACTGACAATGTCGCCATGCCAAATCAGTATCGTGATGGACTGACCTGGCCTGATGACCGGTCGCCGATGGTTGCTGAGGACTTCGACGCCTATGTGCGCGAGCTGATGCCCGAATGGGTCAGGGAGGTCATTCGCTCCGAGTCACCATCCTCCGACGACAATCTGGATGATCTCCAAACCGACCTTCAGAAACTCCTCGACGAGTTCCGTGTCCCTACGGCGACCCTTAGTCCCTCTCGTCGTCCGATGGCATCCCCGACGGAGGATACTGCTGAGGGCACCGATACGTCCGATCCCGTCGACCTCGACACTGATTTCCCGGAGACGGGCGACGAGCCCGATGAGAATGGTGACAAGCGCGACCCGAACAAGAGTCAACGCGCCAAGCATAAGAAGGTGCGTAAGGCGCCGGAGGGGGCACAACTCTCCCGTTCCGCCCAGTCGTTGGAGCGCGTGCCGGAGATCAAGATCCTCACCGATCCCGAAGAAATCGCGGAGAAAAATCTGAAAGGCCGCGCGGGACGCTTCTACAAGGATGCCCAAACGCTGTTCGTGAACGGTTTGTACTCTGTCGTGGAACGTATGGCTGTCGAACTCGATGCCGAGCTACGGACGTCCGGCGAGCCGGAAGTAGTGCGCACCGCGATACTTAGGGCTTCTCGCAAATTCATGGCCTTCCGAGTTGGGAAGGCTACTTGCTACGCCATCAGCAAGCGACTCTCTGACGACTGGTCGAGCGACGATCTCGACCGTGCCACCTCGCCCGAATCTCTTTCTCTGGCTGCAGATGACTACAAGCAGAGCATATCTCAGGCCAAGCGCTATGCGAAAGAACTGATCAAGACGGCGGACGTCCCGGAAGAAAGCGCTGCCTGAGCAACCATCTTGCGCCGAATGGCGCTTGGGTGAGACGACGCCCCCCTCTAGCTCGGTGGCCCCGGAATCCGCTCTACGCCGACGCGACCGATCAAATCGTCAATGTAAGTGAGCTTCGTACCGCGGCCGCTACAGGACGTGAAGAACACTCGCTGCATTGCACGCGTGAAGGCTACAAAGAAGGCGCGCATTTCCTCACTATCATTGGGCTCGAAGTTCCACCACGACCGTTCGTCCAGCCCAAAAAATATGACAGTATGAAACTCCAGGCCCTTGCTTTTGTGAATACTCATGAGCGGGACTTGATCGATACCGTCGAAGCTATTCACAACCTCCGCCCAATCATCTCGGTCTTCCGCCGACTCCTGAAGCAACAGGAGAAAGCCATCACGCGCACGAAGATAGTCTTTGTCCCGATGATAGGATGGCACCGTGGCGCGCAATTCGGTTTCGCCGATAAAGTCCAGGATCGATTGAGTCAGCTCCGCACAAGATGCGCCAGACGGCGAATTCCCGGCCAAATAAGACCTGACCTCAGCGACTTTCGCGCCTAGGTCGTCCTGCAAGGCATCCTGTTCGTCTTCATCGTTCGGATCGATGCCCCACATAGTGGAAATACGATCGACAAGAACGTGCCAGTCATCGGGGGCTTTGGGGAATGCGCTGACACGGATCATGGCCATAAGACAGACGGTCAGGTCCTCTGTGAGGATATCCTGAATCGCAATCTTCGCACCTTTAGGCATACGAGCAACGTTGCGCAGTCGCAAACCAACCGAAGCTAGTGCGGGGCCCAACTCCGTCTCAAGCTTGTCGGGCCTGAAGCGGATAAGGATAGCACAATCCTCAGGAGCCATCTCTCCAGCGCTCACGGCGTCTGCAATCCACTGCGCGACTCCCTCGCATTCCGAGGCTCGATCTGCATAGTCCCAGATCGCGCATACATCACCATCGACGTCTTTAATTCGTTTGGCGTCGGGTTTTGCAGAGCTCTGCTCAAGCGTTAGCGCGATCACATGCTGAATCTCCACAAGTTCAGGATGGGAGCGCCAATTAGAAAGCAGCGTTTCCTGCTTTGCGTGGAAATCTGACGCGAAAGTGGTGAAGGCATCCGGCATGGCGCCAGCCCAGACCATGATACGTTGTTTGTTATCTCCGACGGCGGTGACACGCGCTTCGCTGTCGAGGAAAAGCTGCTTGAGCAGATCATATTGTCCATAAGTCGTGTCCTGAAACTCGTCGAGAAACACGAAGGGATAGGTTGCTCTCAACCCGGCAATCAGCCGTGGGTCGCTCGAAAGCACGTAATTGGTGAGCCTGTTGATCATGGGAAATGTGAGCTGCGTAGCGGTCTCATCCCTATAATACTCGCGCCAGAAGCGCTCCAAAACGTCTTTCCACTCAGGTTTTTTCAGATTGAGATCGGCGATAGGCAGCCTGCACCGAGCGACTGCTTTTTCCAGAGTCTTGCCTGACAGATGGCGATAGCCGTGGCGAGCGAGAAAATCGTCCCAGTCACGAAACGCGGGGAAAACAATCTCGTAGTTGGGCGATGGCGTGTAGGGCGGCGGGACGAGCGGCCCGAACCGGTCTATCAGGCCTTTCGAGAAGGCGTCGAAAGTCAGAGAGTCAAAACGGCTCGACAAAGCGGGATCACAACGCGCTCTAACGCGATCTTTGAGATTTTTCGCGGCGTCGCTCTTGAAACTGATGGCGAGAATTCTCTGCGGGGCTCGGCAGAGCCCTGTCGATAAGAGATAGTCTGCCTTCTGAGCAAGAAACTCGGTTTTGCCGGCGCCTGCGCTTGCGACCACACAAAGGTTGTGATCGTTCTCGCTGATCGCGCGGAGCGCGGCGGGCTCCAGCGACGCAACACCCTTGGGCATCCATTGATCAGGTCGAAGGATCGCCATGTCTCACCCTAGATATCGCTTGATCCGTTTGAGCAATGCGCCGAGCTCTGCAGGTGGCGATTTAAGATCCTTCCTCTTGATCCGGTTCATCGCCGTGAGATGTGCAGCAGGCTTGCTCTTCGAAAGAAACAAATAGGGGTACCATCGAAAGAGATCATCCCAGCTTTCATCGTAATATTCCGGATGACCAGTTTTTTTGAGTGTTGTCTTTTTGCGTTTGGCGACAATCTCTTTTGTATCGCTCGGACCATGCCCTCCTGGGTTGGCGTGCATGTAAGCTTCGCTGAACTCCCAAAGCATCGAGAAATCGATATCGATCGGTTCTGAGAAGAAGACGTCGAGTTCACGGAGCGCCTCAAGCCAGTAGGTGCCAAGCGCCTTGGCAGCCTTTGGGTCGTATTCAACGTCGATATCGTCATCGGTAAGGGAATCAATGTCCTTCAAGGCGATTTTCCCCGCGGCGACATGTTTGCAATCGTCGAAGGCGACTCCAAACGCCTCCAGCTTTTTGACGATGTTGCGAATGGCCGCGGCACCACCATGCTGGCGCCCGTAGTCCAGATCGAGAAGCGTAACGTGCGGAATAGAAAGCTCTCTGAGCAGTTTCCACAGATGCTCGACATGACGTCCTCCAAGTGGAACTACCGGACAGAACGCCTTATCGAGATGAAGGCCTTGGGCTGTCGCAAGCCGCGGCAATACGATCTGTTCGGAATCGCCTTCGCCGAGCACGACGAGCTTTGCAAAATAGAGCTCAGGATAGGCCTGCACTGCTTGGCGGACATATTTCCCCGCCTCGTCAGTTGCAGACGGAAGGGCGAGCGCTTTGACTGTGCTGCGACCGGCCTCGGGATCGAGGCGACAATATCGCAGGTTCTCAGGCCTTATTCGCGACAGGATCGATGCACTATGACTCGACAGCATGACCTGCGCCGTGTCCATCTCAGCGACGTCCTCACAAAGATCCATGATGCGGGACAGGAAGAACGGCGACAGGGAGTTTTCCGGCTCCTCGATCAACAACAGCGTCAAAGGCACATGTTTGAGTTGAGTGGGCTCGAACGGAGATTTCTTGTCAGGCAGCGCGAGCGCATCCTGTTCAATCTCTAACGTGGCCGCAGTGAGAGCGATTTGAAACAACGACTTTTGACCGTCACTCAACCGATCAAGGCTGCGGTCAGCCCCTGCCGCATCTGGTGAGAACTTGACATCCGTATTGCGGATGATCGCGTCGAAGCGATCTTCCGTGAGCTTGAGAATTGGCGTGGACTGGGTTCCCGCTTCATTGACCTGATGCCAACGCTCGACGAGGCGTTCGCTAATGAAATCTACGGGCGCTTCCTTCTGGAATGCATCCTGAAGGGTATCTGCGTGATCTTCGGCTGTCTCTTTCAGCTCGTCGGACCACCGGGCGGCGCGCCAAAGACGCCCCCGCAGTAGCGCCTTGACCTGAGTGATTGAGCCTCGATTGGCGGGTACATAGACGACTTGAATGGCTGAGCGCTGCGCAGCAGTTACCGGCTTGCAGGCTTCCCAAGTATAGTCGTCATCCATACGAGGCACCCAACGAAGACTGGATTCCACCACACCATCCGGAGTCCCATCGTCAATCCAAACTGCCTTCAGGAGAATACGCGCCTTCAGGGGCTCGTCAGGGTCACTTGCCGACATCTGGGTCCAAAATTCTGCGACTGCGGCCCCTGCATCGTCTTCGTCCAGCTCTGGGAAGGAAAAGATCGCCTCTATCTGTAGCTCGGTCTCGCTTTCCAGATCGTCAGCTTCTGAAGGGAGATGAAAGTCCGTCTTCTCAAGCGTCCGATTCCCACTGCCGATGCCAAACATTCGGCTGAGAGCTTGGAAGACGGCGGTTTTCCCGGACCCGTTTGCGCCGATCAACGCGGTGACGGGATCTGCCAGTTCGATGGAGACGCCATCAGGTCCGAAACAATGGAAATTCTTTATGGCAATTGTATCGAGCTGCATTGGTTGGCTCCTCCCCTTCAGAGCTTGAGGGCCTTGTTTTGATCATCATGTTCAAAAGCACTAGCCATCCGATTGATCTCGGCAGGGCGCGCGCCGAGTTCTTTTGCCGTTTCCCGCCAAGTAGAAGTCGCTGCTGCTACTTCCTTGATAATCAGGCGTGCAGCTTTAATCCCGAGGCCAAAGTATTCTGAAGCACCTTCGAGCAGCTCGACCGAACACGTACCTTCATCGAGGTCGATATTGGTCGTCAGGACGCGGGCCTTGAGATCGACTGGCGTTGGATTCAAGTCGTAAGCTGGCGAGAGTGTCCAACCCTCCCTTCCTGCCCATAGGAACCCATGATTACGGAGATGGTCGTCCACGTTGGAGATCAGAACACTGAAAGCAACGCGCCTGTAGAGCTCAGCGGCATCCGTCTTTGCCTGCGCGCCTTGCCCTCCCAAAGCGTCGACGATCTCAGGGTAACTACCGCGTTCCCCATCTCTCGAACCGGTCATAGACATGGCGGAAAGGAACGGAATTCGTTTGTTGCCCTCCCTGTCAAAACGCCTCGAAAGGAGCACGGCCTTACCGGCGACCTCGACGAGTTCGTGACTGGGGGTGTTGATCCCGGCACGTTCGGCAAGCCGAAGCGCGATTTCCTCCCAGGTCTCCATGCTGTATTCATCCGTTTCTTTCGGAAACTTCGCGATGGATAGATGACCATGTTGGTCGATGATCGACGCCTTAGGGCGCGCGCCTCCGAGTGAAGATCCTGGCGCAAAGATTAGTTGCAGGTCCTCATCGGTCTCCTCGTCTCGTAGGATGCGTTCGGTGACCTGTAGCAAGCGACCGAGTTCGATGACGGCTGGAACGCCCGCCCGAATGGGAGCTTGGAACTCTTCTTCGCCCACGCGTCGAAAGCGCAGTGCACCTAGGCGGGTCTCATCAGCTACGCCGAGCAAGCAATCGGTTTCCGTAAGTGTGTGGACCTGTCTGCCTTCGCGGTCAGCGAGTCGACGCTCCGCACGCTGCATCAAGCGACGCCCCCAGGTATCCGGGGCTGAGTCACCGAGTGATCCGAAAATGGCTTGGCCTTGCGGTGGTGCAAAGCCGCCGCGTGTCAATGCGAGGGCGGGCTCGATTGAGAAGCGCTCAGGGTCATTGAGCCAGTCCTCGATATATTCGAACACAACGGTTTCGTTCCCGCGAACCAGGTTGGCGTGGGCGATCCCGATCGGTCGGGTTTGTCCATGAAGATCGATATGAACTTCTATATCACTCACGGGAGGACCGCCCTGACTTGTTTTTGAGGTGAACCCGTCGGGGTAGGTTTGCGCTTGCGAGAGACTGACCTATTTCATCACGGCTGATGTCAGCGATGCCGCCAAGGCCATCCAGCAGGCCGAGAGCTTGCAGAACAGAGGCGTAAATCCCGATTCCGACGTTCGAGTCGCCTGCCTCGATCTTCTGAAGGGTCGAGCGGGACGTGAAGGCGCGTTCTGCCACGACCGCCATGGGCAGTTTGCGTCGACGTCGTGCGTCGCGGATGTCTGACCCCAACTTGCGGAGCGTGCGTCGCACGGCAACAGAGGGATGGTGTGGAGTTGGCATAATTTGAAGCCTTCGCGCTACAGATTTGCTGATTATGTAGCACGAAGCCTACAAAATGTCCATTACCCCCGGCCCGCTCCTCATCCTCGATCCCTTGTTGTAATACTTTTGGACCTTTCGCCTTTTTCGTCGTCGTCGGATACCCGAACGGCTGTCATGGTCATGTAATTCGTGAGACTCTCTCAAGATTTTCTCGTTTATTTTCAATGGTGGATTGGTAGGGTTGTCTGTGGGATGGTAAAGCTATTTGTGAGATGGCAACGTTATTCGCGAGACGGTTTGTTTGTGGATAACTTTTCTGATCAAGCGAACGAGTAAGCGCTGGATCGGACGGAAAGTGTTCAAATGCGCGATAAGGCTGATTTAGAATGCGCGCCGGTGCCGTGTTGATATCCCACAAATAGTCTTACCAGTTTCAGGAATTAGGGCGCCAGTACGAAGGAGTCCCACGAATAGCTTGACAATGACACGCGACATTTCGGGCTGCGGAGCGTCACCTACGTCTGGCGTCCAGTCTCTGGCTGGCAGCGCCCATCTGAAAATGGCGACCCTCTTAGACCGATCAGAGGGTCGGCAATATCGGACGTCGAATACTGACAGGAGTCACTCCTCGGGTTGCCGAAAGCGGCCGTGGGTCCAGGTGAGCTTCAGGCCCGCGATGCGACCTTACTACATTTCGATCCAGAGGTGATCGAGCCGAATACCGCCAAGCGCCGAACTGCGAGCGTGAGCAGAAGTGAGGCCCGCCACGCGCGATGGCGGATCATACACTAGGAGCGACAACTTGTCGGCGGCAGACCAGCCCTCGACGTCGTCGCTTTCGAGACCGTCGATCCATTCGTCGAGCTGGACCGCCCACGATGGGATATCTCGCTCTTGCACGTAGGCGATCATCGCCGCCCGATCGTGTACCGAACCGTGATGTCCCGCCTTGAAACGTTGCACGCCGCCGGTCGTGCTGAAACGGCTGTAGAGATATTCGCGCTCGTCCCGCTTGTGGCCCGTCGGGGTTGGGAGCCGCTTGCATTCGATCGGCAGGAGCGTTTGGTACTCGGTATATTCGCGGCCTTCGATCCAGATGACCGAGCCGCTCGGCGCGACGGCGAGGTCGATCGCACGTCGGCTATCCGCGGCGTCAGGCTCTTCGCGCCGAAATTGCAGAAAATCCCAGCCTGGTGTGTGACGGCTGGCGCTGGCGAGCTTTGCGCAGAGCTGCGCTGTCAAGGCATCCTCGCCGGTCCGCGCGGGCCGGCGAGGATCATCGCGCCAACCGGGCAGAACGCTTCCAATGAAGCCGACAAGAGCATTGATCCACTCGCCGGGAAGATGGACCTCGCTGTCCAGCCTGCCGACTTGCACCCGGCACTCGCCTTCGTCGGCCAGCATCCTAGAAGCCCTGCTCGCGCAAGTCGGTGAGCACGTCATCGGCATCGCGCAGCGCGATTGATCGGGTCCAGAACCGGTGCCGGTCGGGCTTCAGCAGGAAGACGAAGCCCTTGTCGTAAAGGCGGGTGATCCGGGTGACTGTCAAACCCGAGCCGCGGCGCTCGTGGAGGAGCGCGTCGAGCCTGCCGTGCAGCTCATCTGCTCCCGACCAATCCACCGCGCCATCACCGAATGAGTAAGCCCTGCAAATCGCGCCCGACCACCTTTGCGATTCGAGAGGGCGTATCGGATTGCGCGTGTAGACGGCGTTGAGCTGACGGACGAACACAGCATCGAAGTCAGCAAGAGCATCGTCTGGTGCTGCTCGCATGACCGGCGCGTTCGCGCCGAGCCGGATAAAGTCCCGTTGATGCATCACGATATCCTGGGCGACGATGCGCTCATTTTCGCTGAGATCGAGATCCTCGTCTTCGGGATAGGGCAAAGCGTAGATATCAGCGCCCAATATCGCCGTCGCGCGTTGGACGAACAGGCTGGCGCTGACTGCCGCGACATAGGCCCGCAACGCGGTGCTTTCACGTTGCAGCCAGGCTTCAACGGCTCTGAGCTTGTCGATGTCACGCCGATCTGCGGCGAACCCGACGATGCGGTGCTTGTATGCGAGATAGTGTCCGGCCCACACACCGTGGTGTAGGTCATCGTTCTCCTTAATTAGAAGGAAGGGCGGCGTGAAACGGCGCGCGGTCTTGGGCCGTTTGATCGGTCGATCTGGCACAGTCTCAAGAAAACTCGTGTCCAGTCCGGTTTCGGAAAGTGCGCTCGTCGGCAGCAGCGGTTTTCCAACAAGATGGTCAGCCGGGGCGGACTCACCGCTGAGACCCGCGATGAAACCTTCCCCGAAATCCCACTCCTGCTTGGCGGCATAGTCTTTCAGCGTTGGAAATGCCCGAAGCCGCTCGACTAAGTCCCGTACACGACTTCCACCGAGCAAGTTCGAACGCCAGATATCCCATGTCCGCTCGGCATCGGCATTGCAGAGCCAAAACAAGTCATAATAGTCGATGTCGAATCCCTGCTCGGCCGTGGCGCGGCCACTGCGGCGAAAGACGGCATGGAGCAGGCGGCCGTCGAAGGACGGCTTGCTGGCTTCGGCAATGACCACGACGATCTTGGGGTCGGCTTCGCCTTTCTTGAACAGCCCGCGGACCGAGACGAAGTCCAGGACCTCGCGGACCCGCCAGCGGCTGAAGAAGGATTTCCGAAAAGCAAGCGCGTTTTGATTGTAGAGGAAACCGGAAGGCTCAACCATCGCCAGCACGCCATCGGGAGCGAGGAGCTCCATCGCTTCGTGGAGGAAGAGATAGGCTAGCTGCTTGTCAGCAAGCGCGCCGTTGGCCTTTGTGTAGGCGGCGTAGCTTCGTTTCGCGCCGGCAGTCGGCAGCGATGATTCGAATGGCGGATTGCCGAGGATGGCGGCGACCGGCGCGCCGACGAGCCTTCTGGCCTTAGCATCGAAAAAGCAGCTGTGATGGAGCGTCGTGCCGGCGAGAGGCGGGAAGAGCTTGACGCTCGAGCGAATTTCCTCGGGCTGCAGCGCGTCGCAGAGGCTCAGGCAGAGGCTGAAAGCGGCAAGTTCGACCGCGCCCTCTTCGATGTCGATCCCGTGAACCCGCTGAAGTAGCGGGCGCAGTTCATCGACGCCGGGGCGCGCCCAGTCGTGGTGCCAGCGCCAGTGCAGAACGAGCCGCCGATAGGCTTCGACGAGGAACACGCCCGACCCGCAGGCCGGGTCGAGTATGACGCCGTCGCCGGCCATCAAGCGGTCGAGCCGTTCCCAGCTCAAAGTTTCCTCAAGCATGAGGCGCACGAGCGCGGGCGGTGTGTAGATGGAGCTTGCCGCGTCCTTTACGAAAAGCTGGTAGATATTGCTAATCAGCTCGACCGGGAGGTCGCGGAACGAATAGAGCCGCCAGAGGCTGAGTTGGCCAGAGCTGTCCTCATAGCCTTCGACGAGACGGGCGTAGCTGGCAAGCTCGGTACTCGCCGACAGCGCCGCGCGGTCTTCCCCTGTCAATTTGAAGACGTGTCCGTTGAAGCGCTCTTCGAGCGCCTCGAGCAGTGTGATCAATGCTGGGCCGTCGCCGAGGATTTCAAAGAAGCGCCCTGCGCCTTCGCGCGCCTGATTGAAATCGGCCGGGAGCAGTACCGAGCGTTCTTCGAGATAGGCGATTAGGAGGGAAAGGATCAACAGTCTTCGGCGTAGCCTGGGCGATAGTAGGCGCCGATCGGACAGTTGCTTGGCAAGTGCGCGAACTTCCTCAACCAGCGTCCGGTGTGCCGCCTTCTGGGCGGAAAGCATCAGGTTGCAGGCGTGGGGATCGTCCCAGATCGTACCGTTGCGGATGCGCGCTGCATCCCACCAGACGTCGAGCTCGGCGATCTTTGCGCCCGTCATCAGCGTTCGGATCGGGCGGCAGACGGGTTTGCCGTCGGGACCCGCGAAGTCGGGTTCGTGCGCGCAGCGGAACAGCTGGATCTCGCCGCGGCCCGCCCGGTAAATGAGTGGGACGCCACCCCAACTCCACAGCCGCTTGTGGAGCTCGGCGAAACGCGCGTCGTCGGGTTCGTCAGCCACGTTGAAGATGAAGGCTTGTGCAACCGCAGCGCGGCCGTGGCGCGCCGCTTCGAAGAAGACTGCGCGGGCACCGTAGGACAGTGCCTTCTCCATGATTGCGACTTCCTCGGGCGGACGGCCAGCGTGATCGTAGCCTGCGACCGTAACAAGCCCGTCGACGACTGGCAGATCGCGCGTCTCCGCGATCGCGAACAGCCAGTCGGCTGACTCCATTCGGGTGTCGAGTGTCATCGCTGCCGTCTACATATTGACGCCGTGCGGGTCCTGCCCGAGCGCAAATATGCGACCGCCGGAGCGGTCATTTCTGCCGCTCCTTTTTGGAAAGCGCGAAGCCTTCCTTCAGCAGGTCTGTCATGCTGATACCTTGCACGACAGCAAAGCCCTTGAATTGTTTCTTGAATTCCGCGCTGACCTTGAAGTTTAGCGAGGCCCCTTTTTCGGGTACCTGGTCGCTTTCGTCGTCGGATGCGACCGGCTGGTTTCGGGCCATTCGGTATCCCCTTTCCTGACGACCGTCCCTGTTCGGCCGCGATAACGCATCCTGAATTCCATATTTCTGGCTTTCGTGCAATCCAGAAAGCCAGAAATATGGATATCTGCATGGGAACCTCGCGCTTCAGTCGACTGCCTCTGATCGGCATTCGCGGACACACTAGCAGAACAAACAATGAACATACAGTGATCCTTTCCGTTCGCGGGCCCGGTCACTTTGCTACGATGTCGCCCCAGCGCGCAAATCGTTGCGCAGGTGGCGGTGACAGGCGAGGATGTCGTCCCTCGGCAGCGGATCGCTAAGTTGGTACGTCTTGGTGAAGCACGCGAAGGCGCGCAGATCCTGAGCAAAGGCCCGAAGTGTGTGATGTCCGACACCGCGCTCATCGCGGCAGGCATTGACGAAGGCATTGTGATCGAAGCGGGGCATGCTGAACTCCTGTGGTGCGGTTCAGCCAGTTCAACACAGGCCGTTCAGTGCTCCGAATTCGCCTGCCCAAGCGGTAACGATAATGGCCCCTCCTTATCATGCGTTGACATTTGCGCGCGCCCAGAACAGCCTGCGGGCACTCACCCGGGGGGTCTCGACAAGAGGCTGAGATACTGCTGGCACCCGTGCAGCGCAGTGACCCGATGAACCTGATCCAGTTCACACTGGCGTAGGGATGGTGCACTGGCCGCGCGGGCCCCGACCACTTTCGTGGAGGGCTATTCCCACACCGGCAATCCCATTCGACGCGGAACTGGGTCTCCAACGCTTTGAGCTATGGAGGCTCCGACCGATGAAAGATCTCAACCCAACCGTCACCACGGGCCCGCTGCCCGCCTCGCGCCGCGTCTGGCATGCGGGCACCCGTCACCCCGATATCCGCGTGCCCATGCGCGAGATCGACCTGCACCCCACGGCCGGGGAACCGCCCGTCACCGTCTATGACAGCTCGGGCCCCTATACGGACCCTGAGGCGACGATCGTCATCGACCGGGGCCTGCCGCGCCTGCGCGAGGGCTGGATCGCGGCCCGTGGCGATACCGAAACCTACGCAGGCCGGCATGTCACCCCTGCCGACAACGGCTTTGCCGAAGGCGCGCGGCTGACGCCCGAGTTTCCCGTTCGCAACGCGCCCCGTCGCGCCACGCAAGGTCGGGCGGTGACCCAGATGGCCTATGCCCGCGCCGGCATCGTCACGCCCGAGATGGAATTCGTCGCGATCCGCGAAAACCTCGGGCGCAAGGCGCAGGCAGAGGCCCATGCACAGACATTGGCGCGCGACGGCGAAAGTTTTGGTGCGGAAATTCCGGATTTCATCACGCCGGAATTCGTGCGTGACGAGATCGCCAAGGGCCGCGCGATCATCCCCGCGAACATCAACCATCCCGAGGCCGAGCCGATGGCGATCGGGCGGAACTTCCTCGTCAAGATCAACGCCAATATCGGCAACTCGGCGGTGACTTCCTCGATGGCCGAGGAAGTGGAAAAGATGGTCTGGGCGACCAGATGGGGCGCCGACACGGTCATGGACCTGTCGACGGGGCGCAACATCCACAACATCCGCGACTGGATCCTGCGAAACTCGCCGGTCCCGATCGGCACGGTGCCACTGTACCAGGCGCTGGAAAAGGTCGGCGGCATCGCCGAGGACCTGAGCTGGGAGGTCTTCCGCGACACTCTGATCGAACAGGCCGAGCAGGGGGTGGATTACTTCACCATCCATGCAGGAGTGCGGCTGCACATGATCCCGATAACGGTGAACCGGGTGACGGGGATCGTGTCGCGCGGGGGCTCGATCATGGCGAAGTGGTGCCTGCACCATCACCGCGAAAGCTTCCTGTACGAGCATTTCGACGAGATCTGCGAGATCGCGCGCGCCTATGACGTGTCGTTCAGCTTGGGTGACGGGCTGCGCCCCGGTTCCATCGCGGATGCCAATGACGAGGCGCAATTTGCCGAGCTTGAGACCCTCGGAGAGCTGACGCAGATCGCCTGGGCGCGGGATTGCCAGGTGATGATCGAGGGGCCGGGCCATGTGCCCATGCACAAGATCAAGGCCAACATGGACAAGCAGTTGCAGGTCTGCGGCGAGGCGCCGTTCTACACGCTCGGGCCGCTCACAACGGACATTGCGCCGGGATACGATCATATCACCAGCGGCATTGGCGCGGCGATGATCGGCTGGTTCGGCACCGCGATGCTGTGTTACGTGACGCCCAAGGAACACCTCGGGCTGCCCGACCGCGACGACGTGAAGGTCGGTGTCATCACATACAAGATCGCGGCCCATGCGGCGGACCTCGCCAAGGGCCATCCGGCGGCGCAGATCCGCGACGATGCGCTCAGCCGCGCGCGGTTCGAGTTCAGGTGGGAAGACCAGTTCAACCTCTCGCTCGATCCCGAAACCGCTCGCTCTATGCATGACGAGACCTTGCCCAAGGAAGCCCACAAGGTCGCGCATTTCTGTTCGATGTGCGGGCCCAAGTTCTGTTCGATGCGCATCAGCCACGACATCCGCGCCGAAGCGCAGAAGGACGGCATGGCCCGCATGGCCGAGAAGTTCCGCGAAGGCGGAGACCTGTATATCCCGCTGGAGGACAAGGCATGAGCCAGAGCCCCGAAACCCTTCTGACCGCGCTGCGGGCCACGCCGCCGCTGGTGCAGTGCATCACCAACTACGTCGCCATGAACATCGCCGCAAACGTGCTGCTCGCGGCTGGCGCCAGCCCCGCCATGGTTTCCGACGTCGAGGAAGCCGAGGAATTTGCCGGGATCGCGGGGGCAGTGACGGTGAATATCGGCACCCTGTCGCCGCCCTTCGTCGCCGGAATGCGCGCTGCAATCCGGGGGGCGCAGGTCGCGGGGCGGCCCTGGGTGCTGGACCCGGTGGCCTGTCAGGCGACGTCCTATCGGCGCGAGGTTGTGCAGGCGCTGGTTGCCGAACGGCCGACGATCATCCGGGGCAATGCCTCGGAAATCCTGTCGCTCGCCGGGGAAGCCAGCCGGGGGCAGGGAGTCGACGGGCGTGATCCGGTCGCGGCGGCGGAAGAGGGGGCGCGTCGGCTGGCGCGCTCCAGCGGCGCGGTCGTCGCGGTGACGGGCGAGGTGGATTACGTGATCGACGGAGAGCGGGCCGTGCGGATCGAGGGAGGCTCGCCCTTCATGCCGATGAACACCGCGCTTGGCTGTTCGCTCACCTGTCTCTGCGGGGTCTATGCTGCGGTTGCGGAAGACGCCTTCGACGCCGCCGTCGCTGCGCTGGCGCATTTCGCCGTTGCGGGGGCGAAGGCGGATGAGGGCGCCTCGGGGCCGGGAAGTTTTGCGCCACAGTTCCTCGATGCGCTGGCGGCGGTTGCGCCCGAGGCGCTGTCGCGGGCGGCGATCCACGACGCGGCGGTGCCCGCGTGAGGCGCTGCCCTGACCTCTCGATTTACCTCGTGCTCGATCCCGGCCTGTGCGCCGGGGTCGGCATGGTCGAAACCGCCCGCGCTGCCGTCGCGGGCGGGGCGACGGTTGTGCAACTGCGCGACAAGGCGGCAGGCACCGCGCGGATGATCGAGACGGGCCGGGCACTGAAGGCGGCGCTGGCCGGAACCGGCGCGGTGCTGATCGTGAACGACGACGTGGAGGCCGCCGTTGCGATTGGTGCGGACGGTCTGCACATCGGGCAGGGCGACATGGCCGTGACCGAGGCCCGCGCCCGGATCGGTGCGGCGATGGTGCTGCGCCTGTCGGTCGAGACGCCCGCGCTGGCCGCCGCCGTCGATCAGGCGCTGGTCGAATACATCGGTGCGGGGCCGGTCTTTGCCACGCCCTCCAAGCTGGATCACAAGGCGCCTGTGGGTTTCGAGGGGCTGGCGGCGCAGGTTGCGGCCAGCCCGGTGCCCGCCGTGGCGATCGGCGGGCTGAAGACCGAGCACGTGGCGCAGGTCCTGAAGGCCGGGGCGCAGGGCGTCGCCGTGGTTTCCGCCATCTGCGGCCAGCCCGACCCCAAGGCCGCCGCCCGCGCCCTCAGGGACAGGATCGACGCGCTAACCGTCTGACGCCCAGAGCGCGTGGAAATGATGCACCGGCCCGTGCCCTTGCCCTACGTCCAGCGCATCGCTTTGGGCCAGCGCGGCGTGCAGATAGGCCTTGGCGCGGGCCACGGCCTCGGGCATCGGGTGATGCGGCAGCAGCGCCGCAATGGCCGAGGACAGGGTGCAGCCCGTGCCGTGATCGCTGGTCGTGGTGATGCGCGGCGCGCGGAAGGCCTGGGTGCCCTCGGGCCCGGCCAGAAGATCGGTGCTGTCCTCGCCCTCCAGGTGCCCGCCCTTGAGCAGCACGTGGTCCGACCCGAGCGCCATCAGCGCGGGCAGGGCGGCGCGCATGGCGGGGACGCTCCAGTCGTCGGGGCGGTCCAGCAGGACGGCGGCCTCGGGCAGGTTGGGCGTGATGACCGAAGCCAGCGGGACAAGCCGTTCGCGCACCGCCGAGACGGCCTCGGGGTCCAGCAGCGCATGGCCGCTTTTCGCCACCATCACCGGGTCGAGCACGATGTTGCGCGCCCGGTGATGCGTCAGCCGGTCGGCCACGGCCCCGGCGATGCCCGCGTTGGCGATCATCCCGATCTTGACCGCGTCGATGCGCACGTCCTCGAGCACCGCGTCGATCTGTGCGGCGACGAAATCGGGCGACAGCGCCTGAAAAGACCGAACGCCGCAGGTGTTTTGCGCCACCACGGCCGTGACGACCGAACAGGAATAAGCGCCAAGCGCCGACATGGTCTTGATGTCGGCCTGGATGCCGGCGCCGCCGGACGGGTCCGTGCCCGCAATGGTCAGGACGTTGGCGATCATGTCGGTGCCCCCGCCATCAGGGCTACGGCCTGGTCCGCAACTGCGCCGACATCGCGGCTGAGCGCGAGGCTACCATCCGTCAGCGCGGCAAGGTCGATCCAGCGCGCCTCGAGCGCGTCATCTGCGGCAACCGGAACCTCGGCGATCCAGCGGCACAGAACGGCGATCAGGATGAAATGCCGGCGCAGCACGCCTGCGGGGTCGTGGTCGAAGGCGTCGAGGGCGGTGATCACGCGCAGCGGCTCTGCGGCGACGCCGGTTTCCTCGGCCAGTTCCCGGGTTGCGGCCTCGAACAGGGGTTCGCCCTGATGCACCTTTCCGCCGCGAAAACCCCAGAGGCCCGCATCGGCGGATTGGCCCGGCGCACAAGCAGCACCTGGCTGTCGCGGACAAGAACGGCGATGGTCGCCGCGATCGGGCGCGGGTCTGTCTGTTGATATGGCAAGTCGGCCTCGTCATTCTGAGGCCGGCAAGGGCAAGAGAGCGCTGCGATCCTGTCCCTTCGCCGGCATGATCCGGATCAGGTTCAAAGGGTCACCGCGCTGCAATCGCCAGCGATATCTCAGCCCCTTGTCGGGACACCCCTAGGTGAGCGGCAGCTTATCAGGCTGAGCGCCCGGTTCAATGCCGGGCGGATGTGCTTGCGCCTGCCGTCGCTTGCTGAAACTTTAGGCAAAACAGACAAGGCAGCAGTCATGGAGTCCCTGTTCCGTTCGCTTGGCCCGGTTATTGGCCGCCCCTCGCCAGCCGAGGCCCTTCGCGCCGGGATCGGCGCCCTGATCGGGCTTGGGGTGACGGGCGCATTCCTGTTGTCGCCCGTGGTCGACCTGACGCTCGGCCTTTACCTGATTGCCCCGTTCGGTGCGACGTCGGTTCTGCTGTTCGCAGTGCCCAACAGCCCGTTGGCGCAGCCGTGGTCGGCGGTGGTGGGCAACACTCTCGCGGCACTGGTCGGTGTGGTGGTCTGTTCCGCGGTCGCTGACCCTGTCCTGCGGATCGCCCTTGCGGTCGGGCTGACGATTACGGTCGGCATCCTGTGTCGCGCGATCCATCCCCCGGCGGGTGCGGTCGCCATGACAGCGGCGATGAGCCCGGAGGCGGTCGAGCGACTTGGACTCTGGTTCGCGATCGCGCCCGTCGCCACAGGCACCCTCGCGCTGGTCGTCTGTGCTGCGATCTACGCCCGGCTCACGGGGCGCAGATATCCATTCCGCCAGTTCGATGAGCCAAGTCGCCACCGCACCGAAGATCCCGATCCCGCCAAGCGCATCGGGCTGTCCCGAGAAGAACTGAAAGAGCTGCTGGACCGGTATCGCCAGTCGTTCAATCTGGGTGTCGAAGACCTGGCGCGGTTGATCGGCGCGGCCGAGTTGCAGGCCGCCGCGCACCGGACAGGTCCGCTTCTCGCGACCGACGTCATGTCGCGTAATCTGGTGACCATTGGCCCGGACACTCCGCTGTCAAAGATTGCGGACCTGTTCAGACATCATCGCTTCACATCGCTTCCGGTGACCGGGGTCGAGGGGCATTATCTTGGCGTGATCTTCCAGATTCACCTGATCGACCGAGCGCGCGAGGATGCGCTTCGGCTCGACCGTGGCTATCTCGCGGCGTTTCGGCGCCTGATCGACCAGGATCGTACGCAGCCGGTCCGAGCCAAGGACATCATGAGCGTCGCCGGGCCTCGGGCGGTACCGGCGACTCCGGTCGGAGTGCTCCTGCCGATGATGGCCGATGGTGATGTCGATGCGGTGCCGGTCCTTGAAAAGGGCCGGATCGTCGGCATCGTCACCAGGACGGATCTCATCGCCGCCCTCGCGCGGTCCGGTTTGCGAGCCCAGGACTGAGAGGCGGCGGCCCGGGTCAGGCCGGCTCGAGCGGGTGATCTTCGGGAGCCGGGACGCTTGCGAGACCCGCGACAGGGACATTGTCGATCAGGCGCACGCCATCGAGCCAGGCGGCCAGGAAGAGGCGACCGGGGCGGTCTGCCCTGTTCATCAGCTTGAGGTCGGGATCGCTGCGCAACTCCAGGTAGTCGATCGTGTCGAACCCGGCAGTGAGCAGCGCCGCCCTGGCGTTATCGAGGGCCTGCGCGACTTGTCCGCCGCGGGAGATGACACGCGCGGCGTCGTCCAGGACCTGGGCGATCACCGGCGCAATTTCGCGTGGCCCGGGCCCGAGCCGGAGGTTGCGCGACGACATGGCGAGGCCGTCGTCCTCGCGCACGGTCGGACAGCCGACGATCTTGGTCTTCAGATCCAGATCCTCGGCCAGCCGGATCACCACCTGAAGTTGCTGGTAATCCTTTTCACCGAAATACGCGCGGTCGGCATCGCATTGCAGGAAAAGCTTGGTCACCACCGTGGCCACGCCGTCGAAATGCCCGGGCCGCGCCCCGCCGCACAGGCCCGCGCTGACACCGGTCACCGAAATCGTCGTGGCAAAGCCGTCGGGATACATCTGCGGGCCGTCGGGCACATAAAGGACATCCGCGCCATAGGGCGTCAGCTTTTCGGCATCGCTGTCTTCGGTCCGGGGGTATTTCGCAAGATCCTCGGGGCTGTTGAACTGCCTGGGGTTCACGAAAAGCGTCACGATCACGCGGTCATTCTCGTCGCAGGCGCGGTCGACCAGGCTCAGATGACCGGCATGCAGCGCGCCCATGGTCGGCACCACGCCGATGCTGTCCCCGGCGCGACGCCAGCTTTGCGTGAGGGCGCGCAGCTCGGCCTTGGTGCGGATGATCTTCATGTGCCTGGTTCCTCCTGCGAAAAGACATGTTCGGGGGCCGGGAAGCTGCGTGCGCGAACCTCCTGGGCGTAGGTGCGGATGGCGGTGCGGGCGTCGCTGGCAAGATCGCCATAGCGCTTGACGAACTTCGGCTTGAAGGCATCGAAAAGGCCCAGCATGTCGTCGATCACCAGGATCTGTCCGTCACAGCCTGAAGAGGCCCCGATGCCGACCGTGGGAATGTCGATACCCGCGGTGATCTGATCCGCCAGAGCGGCGGGCACCTTTTCCAGCACGACCGAGAACGCCCCGGCGCGGGTCACCGCACGGGCGTCTTCCAGGATCCGGTCCGCATCCGCGCCGCGCCCCTGCACCTTGTAGCCGCCAAGCGCGTTCACCGCCTGAGGTGTCAGACCGATATGCGCCATGACCGGGATGCCGCGTTCGACGATGAAACGGATCGTGTCTTCCATATGCGCGCCACCTTCCAGCTTGACCGCACCGGCCCCGGTTTCGGCCATCAGCCGCGCGGCGTTGCGGAAGGCCTGGGCCGGGCTTTCCTCGTAACTGCCAAAGGGCATGTCGACGACCATCAGCGCGCGGTTCAGCCCGCGGGCGACGGCGCGGCCGTGCATGACCATCATCTCCATCGTGACATCAAGGGTCGAGGGCAGCCCGTGCAGCACCATGCCGACGCTGTCACCGACCAGAACCAGATCACAGTCCGCATCTGCCAGCTGGGCCACGGGGGTCGTATAGGCCGTCAGGCAGACCAGCGGATCGGCCCCCTTGCGGGCACGAATGTCGGACGCGGTCAGGCTGCGTTGCGGGGCGGATTGGCTCATGTCGGTCCTCCTCAGACAGGCTTCCGAGGGGATACCTGCTTGGGGCTCTTTTCGCAAGTGCAGCGCAATAATATTGCGTTTGTATATACGAAAAAGTCATATCTGTGCGCGGTAGATTGCCGATTCAGAAGTCCAGCCCAAGGTCCAGGACCTGCGCCGAATGGGTCAGTGCGCCAGAGGAAATATAGTCCACGCCCGTCGCCGCGACCTCGGCGATGCGGTCCAGCTTCATGTTGCCCGAGGCCTCCAGCACCACCTGACGGGCGGTCATGTCCACCGCCTTCGCCAGCATTGACGTGTCCATGTTGTCCAGCAGAACAACGTCTGCGCCACCCTCGTCCAGGACCTCGGCCAGCTGGTCCAGGCGGTCGACCTCGATCTCGCAGCGGATCATGTGGGATGCCCGCGCCTTGACCGATTGCAGCACGGGGCGGATGCCACCGGCGGCCGCGATGTGGTTGTCCTTGATCAGGATCGCGTCGGACAGGCCGAAGCGATGGTTGAACCCGCCGCCATGCAGAACGGCCTGTTTTTCCACGATACGCAGGCCGGGGGTCGTCTTTCGGGTGCAGGTCACGCGGGCGTCGGTGCCGCGCGTTTCGGCCACGAAGGCGGCGGTCAGCGTGGCGATGCCGGACATGCGCCCGGCAAAGTTCAGCGCGACCCGTTCGCCCGACAGGATCGAGGCCGCGTCGCCCGTGATCTCCATCAGCAGGTCGCCCGGCGCGATCACGTCGCCATCGACCTTGTGCGTGGTGATCTGCAGCGCGGGATCGACCAGCCGGAACGCAAGCGCGGCCATTTGCAGACCCGAAACCACGCCCGGTTCGCGGGCATTCAGCCGCGCGGCATAGGTGGTGCCGGCAGGAATGACGGTGCGGGTGGTGATGTCGCCGTAGGTGCCCAGATCCTCGATCAGCGCGGCGCGGACCAGCGGTTCAAGGATCAGGTCGGGCAGGGGGGGCATTGTTGCGCTCTGGTTCATGCCGGTTCCTTTCGGGTCATGGTCGCGCGGATCGCCAACGCGTCGGTCAGGGTCATCAGCGACCGTATGCCGGTTGCGCCATCGGGGTGGGGAAAGTCCGACCGGAAATGCGCGCCCCGGCTTTCTCGGCGCAACAGCGCGGCGGCGGCGATCAGCGTGGCGGTGGCCGTCATGTTGAGAAGCGCGTCGCAAGCGGGTTGCGCGGCTTCGATCGCGGCGATCTCGGTCAGCGTCCGGTTCAGGCCATCTGCGGTACGGATCACGCCCGCGCCATCGGTCATCGCCTGTCGCAGCCGGGCGACCAGCGCGGGGTCGGGCGTTTCGGCGGCGGGAAGGTCGGGCAGGGTGACGGGTGCGGCAACCGTGGGCGCGGGCAGGGCCGCGTCGATCGCCAGCGCACAGCGGCGGCCATAGACCAGCGCCTCGAGCAGCCCGTTCGAGGCCAGACGGTTCGCGCCATGCAACCCGGTCGAGGCGACCTCTCCACAGGCCCAAAGGCCGGGCAGGGTGCTGGCCCCGTCTGCATCCGTCGCCACGCCGCCCATGTGGTAATGCGCGGCGGCGGCCACGGGGATCACTTGGGTCACCGGGTCCAGCCCGGCCTGCTGGCAGGCGGCGGCGACGGCTGGGAAATCGCTGAGGATCTTTGCGCCAAGGGCGGTGCGGGTGTCCAGTGCCGGGGCCAGCCCTGCCTGCGTCTGGGCATAGACTGCGCGGGCGACGATGTCGCGCGGGGCCAGTTCGGCGTCGGGGTGAGCGTCCAGCATGAAGCGCTCGCCCCGTCGGTTGACCAGCGTGGCCCCTTCGCCGCGCAATGCCTCGGTCGCCAGCGGGGCAGGGTCCAGCCCGCAGGCCATGGCCGTCGGGTGGAACTGCACGAATTCCGCGTCGGCGATCTGCGCGCCCGCGCGGGCGGCCATGCCGATCACCTGCCCCCGGATCCGCGGCGGGTTGGTCGTGAGGGCATAAAGCCCGCCCGATCCGCCCCCGGCCAGCAACACGGCGGTGCCGCGCAGGGTGACGCTGGCGCTTTGCCCCTGATCACAGTGGGCGACGGCCACGCCGGTGACACGGCCGCCCGAGACCTCAAGCCCCGTGGCCATCACGCCTTCGAGCACCTGAATATGATCCGCCTCGCGCACCTGTGCGGTCAGGGCGCGCATGATCTCGGCCCCGGCCTGATCTCCCTGCACACGCACCACACGGGCGAAGCCATGCGCCGCCTCGCGCGAGAGCACATAGTTGCCGTCTGCGGTGCGATCAAAGGGCGTGCCCAGCCCGGTCAGGTCAAGGATGTGATCGCGCGCCTCGGCTGTGACCGACACCGCCACACCCGGATCGACCGTGCCCGCGCCCGCGGTGACGGTATCGCGGGCATGGGCATCGGCGCTGTCCGCCGGATCCATCGCCGCCGCCACGCCGCCCTGCGCCCAGGCCGAAGACGCACCGGTTCCCAATGCCTCGGGCGAGATCATCAGCACGGGCCGCGGGGCCAGTTTCAGCGCGGCATATTGCGCCGCCAGCCCTGCGCCCACGATAAGGACACGACCCGTTTCGATCGGGAACATCGCCCTAGCCGGCCATCTTGGCTGAGAGGTCGATCATGCGCTGCACGGCAACACGGGCCTTGTCGGCGACCTGTGGGTCGACCTCGACCGCGCCTTCCATCGTGTGGAGCGACCACAGCACCTTTTCAAGCGTGATCTTCTTCATGTAGGGGCACATGTTGCAGGGCCCGACGAAATCCACTTCCGGTAGCGCGTCCGAGATGTTGGACGCCATCGAACATTCCGTCACCAGCATCGCCTTTTCCGGCCGTTGCTGCGTCACATAGTCGATGATCCCGCTGGTCGAGCCGGAAAAATCCGCCTCGGCCACCACGTCAGGCGGGCATTCGGGATGCGCGATGATGCGCGTGCCGGGGTTCCATTCGCGGAAATCCTTCAGGTCCTGTGCGGTGTATTGTTCGTGCACGATGCAGGCCCCGTCCCACCAGACAATGTTCTTTTCCGGCACAAGATTGGCGATGTTCTGTGCCAGATATTTGTCGGGCGTCATGATGACCGTGTCGCTGTCCAGCCCGCGCACGATCTGCACCGCGTTGGAAGAGGTACAGCAGATGTCGGACGCGGCCTTCACTTCGGCCGTTGTGTTCACATAGGTGACAACGGGCGCACCGGGGTACTGCGCGCGCATCTGGGCGATGCCCTCGGCGGTGATGCTTTCGGCCAGCGAACATCCCGCTTCCATGTCGGGGATCAGCACCGTCTTGGAGGGGTTCAGGATCTTGGACGTCTCGGCCATGAAATGCACACCGCACTGGACGATCACATCGACTTCGACCTTGGTCGCCTCGATCGCCAGTTGCAGGCTGTCACCAACCACATCTGCGATGCCGTGGTAAATCTCGGGCGTCATGTAGTTATGCGCCAGAATGACGGCGTTCCGCTCTTTCTTGAGCTTGTTGATCGCCGCGACATAGGGCGCATAGATCGCCCAGTCGGGGGGCGTCACGACACGGTCCATCCGGGCAAAAATGTCAGCATTTGCCAGCGCGATGTCGGTTGAAGGGGCGAGATCGTAGTGATCGGCGAGTTCGGCGCGCAGCGCGATCTGGTCGAGCAAGAGCGGAGTTCCTGAGGTTATTTCGGGCCGCCGCGGAGGGCGCGACCGCACGCGGGTGGTGTCGGCTGGGAGGTGTTTACGGGTCGACTTACCTAAGGGCAAGTGTGCGGGGTGTCTTATTTGAATGACGCACGCTAACATGTGCCGAAAGCCACCGTCATACGATTATGGGCTCAGACGTCGGCGCGCAGGCAAGACTTTGGATCCGGTCCAGAGGCAAAGCGGGCTTTCAGCAGGCATTCGTCGTATTCCGAGCGAACCTCGGAATCGAACAGGATGCCGCCTCACACTTTGAAAATGGCCTCATCGCCCTTTTGGAAGGCGAGGTTGCGGACGGATGAAGACATTGCCGCGCACCAGGCCAGAAGGATCTATGAATTCGATGGCCCCGCAGTCGATGTCACGCGGACGTCCCTCCAGCGCGCAGGGACTGTATTGCGCGGATCAAGGCCACAGCCTGTCTCGTAGCTCACGTAGCCCGCGCACCATTGGCCCGCGGTCCGCACGCGTTCCATGCGGTCCAAGGCCCGTGGCATCTCGTCAACATGGTCGGCGTAGATAAACTCGCGAGGTGCGGTGAACCGCATCTCGGTGCCTGCCCAATCGTCGCGCAGCAGGAGGCGGTGAGCGTCCGATTTGGCCTCTACTGGTACCCTCGAGGGGTCAGGCCTCTTCATCGGCCGTTACGAAGGCCTGAGAGGTGTCGTAGTCCACCGCGAAGCGCATCTCGCGGAGGGGTTTCACGCGCCGGATGGATTCGGCGTAGATCTCGTGCGCCTTGTAGGCGGCCAGCGCCGCGTCATCCACGAACTCTCCGTAGACGACAACATCGACTTCCTTGCTGGCCGGATCCGTCTTTCGGTTCAGAGCGATCTCGAGGTGCTTCGCATGGGGAATCCGCGTCAGGATCTGCAATCCCTTCCGAACCGCGTCGAGGTTGCCGTCGATTGGGACAGTGAAGAATACTACATGGCGGATCATTGAAATACTCCGGGAGTTTAAGGGTGGGAAGCGGTTCCGGGCCGCACGCGAGATAGCACGCGCCCCGCGCGTCTGCCCTTCTAAGGTTTCGGCCCGACACCGCAACCCGATCTGCCCGCCATCAGCAGGTTTTGCCCTGAGACACCGCCGAAGTGTGCGGGAAGCGCTTACGTCGCACTGAAAGGCTTCCTGTTGGTGCATCAGGACGGGTTCCTGGCGGGCGGTCCGCGTTCTGACGGTCGATCCAACCACGGGATGACCGGGTTCCGGAAAGTCAAAGCAGGCCTTGAGAAAGTCGGATCCGGAGGTGGAGTGATGGGTCTGGCGGGAATGCGGACAGCACCCGTACCCCCGCGCGGCGTCGCTCACCACCCTTGTCCGATCCGCGCGCGGCTGCCGCGCGCTCCCCAAACATCGGAGCTATTTCATGTCCAAGTCTAGCAAACGCAAGTTCGACGCTGCAGCGTCGATCACCAACGAACTCATCGACATCATTGACCGGGGCGTGCTGCCCTGGCGCAAGCCATGGACGGTCGGCGGCAGTTCCGTGCCGCTCCGCCTGAACGGCGAACCCTACCAGGGCGTCAATAACTTCCTGTTGACTATGCGCACCATGATGGCCGGATACGCCTCGCCTTACTGGATGACGTTGAGGCAGGCGAACGAGCTCGATGCGAAAGTCATCAAGGGCTCGAAATCGTCGGTGGTCGTCTACTACGGGACGGCCGAGCGCGAGCAGGCCGAAAGCGCCCACGGCGACCAGGCGGAAACCGAAGATCCCAAAACCATCCCCTTCATGAAATCCTACCGCGTCTTCAACGCCGATCAGATCGAGGGGTTGGACCCTCGCTTCCATCCCGCTGCGGCCGAACCGGAAGTTCATCCCGAACGCGCACCGATCCCGCATATGCAGAGCTTCTTCGAGGCAATCGGTGCCAATGTCAGCTTCTCTGGTCGGGAAGCATGTTACGTCCCGAATCTCGACAAGATTTACATGCCCCCGATCGAGCTCTTCGAGAACCCGCGGAATTTCTACGCCGTCTGGGGTCATGAGCTGGGCCACTGGACGAAACCCCGGCATCGGTTAAACCGCAGCTATGGCGATGCGCGGTTCGGCAACACCGCCTACGCACGGGAAGAGATTGTGGCCGAGCTCTGCACGGTGTTCTTGGGTCAGAAGCTGGGGTTCTCCGCGCATACGCTGGAGCTGAACGCGGCCTATCTCGACAACTGGGTCCGCGTGCTCCGGTCTGACAAGCGGGCGATCTTCAAACATGCGGCGGACGCGCAGCGTGCCTGTGACTATCTCGTCGCCGCGTCGGAGGCGGGGCAGGGGGAACAGGCCGCTTGAGGCCGGGGCTGTCCGGGCTGGTAGGGCGTGGTGAAAGGAAAAACTGGCTTTGGGTTTGGTGGTTTCAACCCATCCCGAAAGGACAGACCCATGAGCCATCCTGAACCCGCAGACTATTCGCGTCCGAACGCGGCTGTCATCGCATCCCAGAACGACGCTTTCCGCAGGTTTGCCTGCCTTGGCATCACCCCGGATCAGCAGATCCAGGGCCGCCTCGTCGTGACCCAGTCCCTGATCGAGGCAGGCGATGGCTTCGTCACAGAGGCCGTCCAGGCCACCGGTGCGTTCGATACATTCGAGCCGGACAATGATCCGGAAGGCTGGCACGACTTCGGGGCCGTGACGATCCGGGGCGAAACCGTATTCTGGAAGCTGGATCTCTACGAGGCCAGCTCTGACTTCCGCTATGGCGCCGAGGCACCCGACAATCCCGAGACGACCATGCGCGTGCTGACCGTCATGATGGCGCGCGACTGGTAGGGCGGGCCGCACCCCAACCTTCCATCACCGACAGGCCCGCTGACCCTCCGAAAGGGAAAGTGGGCCTCTTGTCCTGTTGGTTCCCGGATCCGGGGATTGGTTGCGCGAAGACCCGCGCGGCCCTCTCAAACACGTCGAGAAGGACATGTCATGACTCACACATTCAAAACTACCACCGTCGCCATCGGCGACCTCTGCCCGCATCCCGCGAACGTACGGACCAATTCCCCCGAGACCTATGCCTCGGAGAATATCGCGCATCTCAAGGCCAGCATCGCCGTTCTGGGCCTTCTTCAGCCGCTGCTCGTTCAGAAGATCGGTGGCAAGTTCGGGGTGCTCGCCGGTGGCCGGCGCCATGCGGCGCTTCTGGAGCTGGTCGCCGACAAAACCGCCAAAGGGTTCACGAACCGCACCAAGATCGACTGCCGTTTGGTCCCTGACGATTGCGATGTGACCACCGCGCTGTCGCTCGCCGAGAACATCACCCAGGCGCCGATGAACGCCATCGACGAGTTCGAGGCCTTCGCGCGGATGATGGAGGTCGACGGCCAGACTCCCGAGACGATTGCCAAGACCTTCGGCACAACCGTCGCCGCCGTCAAAGGCAGGCTGCGCTACGGGCTCATCCATCCCGACATCCGTGCCGCGGCCCGCGCCAAATCGATCACCCTCGACACGATGAAAGCCTTCGCCGATCACCCGAGCCAGGAGGTGCAACGCGAGGTCTTCGAGGCGCTCACCAGGGAGGACAACTATGTCCAGGCCCATACCGTCCGCAACGCGCTGAAGTCCCGCGGTGTGCAGGTCAGCGACGATATCGGCGCCTTCGTGCGGAAGGACTACGAGGCGCGTGGCGGCGCCATCGCGGCCGATCTCCTGGACGAGCATTCCGTGCTGGAGGATTCCGCGCTGGTCGAAACGATCCTGCTCGAAAAACTCGCCGCCGCCGCCGAAGAGGCGCGGGCAGAGATCGGCTTTGCCTGGGCCGATGCGGTCATCCAGTACGACTATGCCGCCATGGCGGACTATGGCCGTGTCTATCCGGGTCCAGTCGAGCCCGATGAGAAGGGCCAGAAGCGTGTCGATGAGATTGCCGCCGAACTCGAGAAACTCGAACACGAGATGGAGAACGAAGAGCTCGAGGAAGAGGCGTACAATGAACTCTACGAACGCGTGGACGCGCTGGAAGCTGAGGCGCGGGACCTACAGGAGGCCTATGGCACCGAGGATCTTTCGCGCTCCGGCGTGATCGCCTCCTGGTCGCATGGCAAGATCTCCCTGCATGTCGGGATGGTGCGCCCTGAAGACAAGGCGGAGCGGTCTGGCAAAGGCACCGGCGCACCGAGCGACAGGGGCGCCGTAGACGGCGATCAGATCACCTATCCCGCCTCGCTCACCGAGGACCTGAAGACCGAGCGGGCGATGGCGCTCGGCGCGGCCATGGCGATGCATCCAGAGGCGACGCTCGACCTCACGCTCTTCAAATTGGTCACGGATGTGCTGACCAGCGGTTTGGGCGTCACCCAAGCGATCAAGGTCGATGCGCGCCAGGAGTATCGTACCCACGCCAAGATGGACGAGATCGACGGCACCTCGCTTGAACAGGTGGCCGAGGCCCATGACGCACTCGACCTCTCCTGGGCCGATGACGCGAAATCCCCTGCAGACCAGTTCGCGCTCTTCCGGGCGCTCGATGCGGGCGAGAAGGCCAAACTCGTGGCCTATGCCAC
This sequence comes from Pseudooceanicola lipolyticus, assembly GCF_002786325.1. Classification (GTDB taxonomy): domain Bacteria; phylum Pseudomonadota; class Alphaproteobacteria; order Rhodobacterales; family Rhodobacteraceae; genus Pseudooceanicola_C; species Pseudooceanicola_C lipolyticus. The sequence goes on from NZ_PGTB01000002.1 coordinate 41,242, forward strand.
GGCGGCGACCACGCAGTCCTGCTTCGCACGGGACCGGCAGCGTGACAGCCTGATGCATGATTTCGAGGTGGAGATCATGCCGGACATCCGGGCGCATTGGACGCCGAACGCGGCGCTTTTCAACCGCTTCAAGAAGGCCTGGCTTCTGAAGATCCTCGGCGAGGACCTGGGGCTCGCACAAGAGGCGGTGACATTGGCCTCCTCGACCAAGAAGCAAGTCGTCGAATTCTGCGACAAGCTCTTTGCGGAGCCTTTCGCCACGCTGACGGAGGCGCAGCGCGCGGCGGTCGCGGCCTGGTGTCCGCCGATGATGCAGACGGCAGGTGTCGAGCCGGTTGATGCCAGCGAGGCCGAGACACCCGAAGACGAAACCGAGGTCGCAGAAGCGGCCTGATCGAGCAGGCGGCCCGCTCGGCATGTCCGGCGCGGGTCGCACCCTTCCCTCCATCTTACAGGTAAATCCCATGTCCCTTCTTAGCTTCACTGCGACGAGCGTCGCGGCGCAGATCGCGCATGCGCGCGGCTGCTCCACCTTCCTTCCCAACTGGAACGGGCCGGTGGTCAAACCCGCCCTGATCCTGATCGTCGGCAATGGTGTGCATCTGCGCTCCAATGGCATCGACGGTTCGACCACGCGGATCGTCACCACCGAACGCGCCGATCCCACATATGCCTTCGCCAAGGGCATCAACCCGTTCCGCGATCCGGATTGGATGGCGGCGCGGCAGGCGGCGTTTCGCGATCTGACGGGCCAGTTCTACACCGACATTCTCGATGACGTGCAGATGCTGATCGACCGCGGTCACGACACTATCCGGCTGGCAACCGATGGCCACACGATCTGCGTTTTCCTGCGCCGCGCCGCTGACTACCTGATCGGCGGCACCTACGACGTGCCCTCCGGTCTCGGCGGGACGTACCGGGTGATCCTGAAGGACGCCACCGACACCCACGCCCTCGTGCAGAATAGCGGCAATTGCGAGGATTTCGACGAGATGCTGCCTTACCGCGTGCCGCTCGATGCGCTCATCGAAATCGATGACCGGAGGGCGGCATAGTGGGTTGGCTCTTCTACACCGACCGCCGCGTCAAAACCTACGCGGACGAGAAGGCAGAAATCGCCCGGCTTTGCACGTTCGAGACGGATACGCGCAAGACAGTGCTGCTCAAGGCCTCCAAACTCGGGTCGACCTGGTATGCAGCTTTGAGGCTCACCAACATCGATGGCGCGCCGGTTGAAGACAGAACCTACGTGACCGATGCCGACGGGTCGATCACCTTCGGCGCCGTGTTCCTCACCCGCTATGACGAGGGCTGCTGGGGCTACAAGGACATGGAGGAGAGCGCCGGGCCCGTGGAGTCGCGCGCGCCGCTCAGCCTTCTGGCATTGCTCTCCGAGTTGAAGGATCCCGACAGCTATGCCCATGCCTGGCGTCAGCGCTGCCGCGACTGGGCGGCGATCCCGGACTACGACGAGGGTGACAAGATCAAACTGGCCGCACCGGTAACGCTGACCGATGGCAGCACCTGCCAGATCGTGACCGCCACCCATTACCGGCGCGGAGGGCAAAAGCGTCGCTGCTACCGCATCGAGGAGACAGGCGGCCTCGTGCGCCTGTCGAAAGCCTCGCTCGCCGGGTCCGAGCTCCTCGGCTCGGCGAAGAGTGAGGCGAGTCCGGTTCTGGCCGAGTTTTTCGCCGGGAACGATTCCTGACCGCCGGCAACATCGCTATCTGTTCAGCCTTGAGCCGCCTCCGCGCGTTTGAAAGCGCTGAGGCGGCTTTCTGTCCTGTCGGACCCACAACCTGACTCAAAGGACAGACGATATGGACAACCGAAGCCCGGCACTCGCACGCGATTTCCCATCGAAACCACAGCTTCTGCAGGCCATTCGCCTGATCGGCAGCGAGATTGAGAAGCAACCGCTCAAGAGCTCATCGCTCGCTCGGATCATGCGCGAGACCTTCGGCGGTAGCGATGCCGGCGGCGCGTGGTCGTGGCGCATGGCCTATGACCTCATGCAGGCCGCCACGGTGACGGCGATCATGCGGGACAGCGGTTCGGACGCGCTCGCGACGGCCAGATTGCTCGCCTCACGGCTCCTGACAGAGACCCGGCGCTCCGAGCAACAGATTCGCCTGCAACAGTTCTCGACGCCGCTGCCCTATGCGGCGCTGGCTATCCGCGCAGCCGCCATTCGCACCGGCGAAACCGTCCTCGAACCTTCCGCCGGGACCGGCGCGCTGGCTGGTTTTGCAGTTTGCGCGGGTGGCAAACCGATGCTGAACGAGATCGATCCCTTCCGTCGGGCGCTTCTCGAGGCGGTGTTCGGGGGCGAGGTGTCCGGCTTTGACGCCGAACATATTGATGATCTCCTGACGGTGCCCGAGCTTCCCGGTGTCATCGTGATGAATCCGCCCTTCGCCTCATCGGTCGATCGGTCGCGCGACAAGCACATTGCGGCGAAACATCTGATCGGCGCTGCCAAACGGCTGGCACCCGGCGGACGTCTCGCGGCGATCATGCCGATGGGATTTTCGCCAAAACGAGACGCGGCCCATTGGGCACGGGCCTCGGCCATCGCAAAGCCCCGTCTCGCGCTCACTATTCCGGGCCACGTTTACCGCAAACTCGGCACCACCGTCGAAACCCAGCTCATGGTCTTCGACAAGGTGCAGGAGGAGATCGAGATCGTCCGTGCCATGGTCGACGATCTGGACGCGGCGCGCCAAATCATCGATGATATCGCCGCAACCCGCACTGCCACTCCCTCGATCCAAACCGGTGCGCAGTTTCGGACTGGGTCGCGCCGGGTCGGTGTCCCTGTTGCACGTCAGCGCCCAATCGCCCAAGCGGCGTCTGCCAAACCCAAATCGCATGCCGCCATCCCGCTGGCCTTCACCTGCCTCGACACCCCCCGCGAGAACACGCCCGTCTCCGACATCTATGCCCGCTATCGTCCGCAGCGGATCGAGATTGAGGGTGCCCGGGAACATCCGACCCCCCTGGTCGAGAGTATAGCCATGGCCTCGGTTGCCCCTCCGGCACCCAACGGCGAAGCCGCCGCTGATCTGCGCCTGCCCGGCCGTCTGATCGAGGAGGGCCATCTCTCCGAGGCCCAGCTCGAGACCATCCTCATGGCGAACGATGCCCACGCGCGCGACCTGCCGGGGCGGTTTACCATTGACCAGGACCAGACCCGGATGACCCGCGCCGACGATGATCCGGAAGCGTGTGCCTACCGCCTCGGCTATTTCCTTGGCGACGGTACCGGCTGCGGCAAGGGCCGGGAATGCGCCGGTCTCATCCTGGTGAACTGGCTCGCAGGTCGTCGCAAGGCGGTCTGGATTTCGAAGTCCACCACGCTCATCGAGGACGCGATCCGCGACTGGACCGATCTCGGCGGCTCGCCCGCCGACATCCAGCCGCTCTCCAAATGGAAGCCAGATCAACCCATTCCGATGGGCGACGGCATCCTTTTCGTGACCTATGCGACGCTGCGGTCGGCGGGCAAATGCGGGAGGACCCGGCTCAGCCAGGTTCTCGACTGGATGGGCGACGGGTTCGACGGCGTGCTGGCCTTCGACGAGGCCCATGCCATGCAGAACGCCGCCGGGTCCGACGAGGGCAGGGGGGTCAAACCCTCCCAGCAGGGTCTCGCCGGGCTGCGCCTGCAACTTGCTGCGCCCCGGGCGCGGGTCTTCTACGTCTCGGCGACCGGGGCCACCAGTGTTCACAATCTTGCCTACGCCTCCCGCCTCGGCCTCTGGGGCCAGGGGTCCGAATACCCCTTCCCGAGCCGCGAGAGCTTCGTCTCAGCGATGGAGGCCGGCGGCGTTGCGGCGATGGAAGTCGTGGCGCGCGACCTGAAGACGCTCGGGTTCTACACCGCGCGGGTGCTCAGCTTCGACGGTGTTGAGTACGACGTGCTCGAACATGCGCTCACACCCGCCCAGATCGAGATCTACGATGCCTATGCCGGGGCTTTCCGGACCATCCACCACAACCTCGAAGCGGCGCTGACCGCGACAGGCGTCAATGATGCCTCCGGTCAGACGAACGCCTCGGCCGCCAAAGCTTCGGCCAAGTCCCGCTTCGAGAGCACCAAGCAGCGCTTCTTCAATCACCTCCTGATGGGCATGAAAGCCCCGACTGTCATCCGCTCCATCGAACAGGATATCGGGGACGGTTATGCCTGCGTCATCCAGGTGGTCTCAACTGGAGAGAGCCTGTTGAAACGCCGGCTTGAAGCGATGGACCCCGAAGACGATCTGGTCGAGGGGGCGTTGACGCCTCGGGATTATGTGCTCTCCTACCTCGAACAGGCCTTCCCGATCCATGCCCAGAAGCTCGTGGAGATCGACGGGAACATGGTCGTGGAGCCGCTGCGGGATGCGAATGGCGCCCTGGTTGTCTCCCGCGAGGCCGAGGCCTTGCGCGATGAGGCAATGATAGAGCTGATGTCCCTGGCGCCGATCCCTTCGGCGCTCGACCAGATCCTCTGGGCCTTCGGGGATGAGGTCGTGGCCGAGGTGACAGGGCGCTCCATCCGCCCCCTGAAAGCCAGTGAAGGTGCCCTCTTCATCGAGAAGCGGTCCGCCAGCAGTAATTCTTCTGAAACCCGGGCCTTCATGGACGGCGAGAAGGATATCCTGATCTTCTCGGATGCCGGCGGGACGGGCCGGTCCTACCATGCCGCAAAGACGGCGAAGAACCAGAAGCGGCGGCGGCACTATCTGCTGGAGCCCGGTTGGCGAGCAGACGCCGCGATCCAGGGGCTCGGGCGCACCCATCGCTCGGCTCAGGTGTCAGTGCCCTTCTTCCGGGTCTGCACCTCGGACGTGCACGGCGAGAAACGCTTCACCTCCACGATCGCCCGACGGCTTGATCAGCTGGGCGCCCTCACCAAGGGCCAGCGCGAGACCGGCTCCCAGGGCATGTTCCGCGAGGAGGACAATCTCGAAAGCCCGATCGCAAGGGGTGCGCTGCGAGGCTATTACGCCGATCTCGCCGCCGGGCGTGCCGGGGCCATGAGCTATGAGAAGTTCTGCGATTGGACCGCCTTGCGGCTGATCGACCAGGACGGCGTGCTGCTCGAAGAGCTTCCACCAATCCAACGCTTCCTGAACCGGGTGCTGGCGCTGCCCATCCACATGCAGAACGCGCTCTTCGCCGAGTTCATGAGCCGGATCGCCGATCAGACCGAGCGGGCGCGGGCGGCTGGCACGCTCGATCTCGGCGTCGAGACACTGCGTGGCGAGCGGATAGAGCAGGTCTCGACCGAAGACCTCTGGACCTGTCCGCGCTCCAGAGCAGTGACGCGCATAATCGGACTTGAGGTGACGGACCCCGTCCATATCCTCTCCGCAGAAGAGGTGCTGGATCGGAACCCCGACAGGTTGCCGATGATCAACCGCGCGTCGGGTCGCGCGGCGTTCATCTCAGCCCGTCCGATGCAGATGTACGACGAGGAGATTGTCACGCTCATGCGCAAGGTGACCCGGCCGAGCGGGTCCACCTATGTCGAGGAAGGGAAGTTCCAGGCTTCCGCCTGGGAAGAGATCGAGCCGTCCGAGTTCCGCCGCCTCTGGGACGAGGAGGCCGATAGCCTGCCGAAGGTGACCACGACGAAGCTCTATCTGCTGACCGGGCTGCTACTGCCGATCTGGAAGGACATCCCCTCGGGCAACGAACGCATCTACCGGGTCACGCCCGAGGGGCAGGGGAGCATGATCGGCCGCACAGTCAGCGAGGACGGTGCGGCCGCGCTCAGAGCCCGTTTTATGGTCGGCACCCCGAAAACCCCGCAGGAGATGCTGACGGCGGCGCTCGGGTCCACCGCGCCGGTCGATCTGGGCCGGGGCCTCACGCTCACCCGCCGCCGGGTCGCGGGCGCGGCCCGCCTCGAGATCGACGGGGCCGACCGGGGCACGATCGACGGGCTGAAGGCCATGGGGTGTTTCACGGAGATCATCGCCTTCCAGCTCCGGGTCTTCGTGCCCCACGGGGAGGGTGTTGATACCGCCGCCATCCTGGCCCGGATCGTGGGGGAAGGGTCTCCAACGGCGGCGGAGCGAGCCGCATGAAAGGGAAAGTGGGCCTTGGGTCGGGGGGAACGCGGAAGGGTGCTTTGCCCCCTCGCGTTCCGCCGCCGTGGCGGGTCTCTGGACCCCTCGGCACCTTCCCCAATCCCAGACAAGAGGACGAGACCCATGACCAACTCCGAGACCACCTTTGCCGAGGCGATGGCAAAATGGCAGGCCGAGCGCGAAGCCGCCAACAAGGCCGCCCGAAACGAGCTGCTCCCGCAATTGCGAGGCCTCGGCATCACCGAGGTCACCGCCGAATACGAGGGCTACGGCGATTCGGGGAATATCGAAGACGTGACGGTGCAGCCGGTCGGCATTGCGCTCCCCGACGATCTCGCCACGAAGCTCGGCGACCTCGCCTGGTCCGTCGCCTATCACCAGCATCCCGGCTTCGAGAACAACGAGGGCGGCTATGGCACGCTGACCTGGGATGTCACCGCTGACAGCATCGCACTGGATCATGCCGACCGATATGTCGAGTGCTCCCACAGCCGTGACGAGGGGCTCTGACATGGCCCATCCCCTCCATCATGCCGAAAGCTCGGCCCGGAAGTACGGCGGGTCGCCATCCGACTATCAGGCCATCCACGATTGGTTCGATGTTATCCGGACAATCAAGCTGTTTTTGTTCTCCCGGTCGGGGTTTGTCGTGGTTGTCCATAGGAGGGCCCCCGCCGCCCGCGTAGCGCGGATACGCGCGCAGCGGAGCGGGCGGCGGGGAGGTACCTGTGGGCTACCGCGACATTTTCCGTGCCGCTTCGACTGTCTGCCCGACCCCCTGGGCCGCGTCTGAGACTGGCTCGCCCAGTTCGACGAGAAGCTGTTCGATGCGCGAAGCTATTCCTGAATGCCGTTCGATCTCTCGTGTCCAACCGCGGCAACGCGCATCTTCCGTCAGATTGAGTTCGAGGCGATGGCGCGCGCGCAACCTCGGCGCATAAGATCGTGTGGTGACGAATTTGGCGCAGTTCAGATAGAGGTCGCATTCACAGGGACCTTCTTCCGGTAGCCTGAGACAATGGCCGAGTTCGAGCTCGGTCTTCAGGAAGTTGCACTTCAGCCAATCGACCGTGCTTTGCGGCAGGCGCTGATTGCGGATGATCTCTGCCGCGGGTCCGGCGATCGGCGCATCGGGTTTCAACACGGCCTGATAGTCGGCGAGCACCGCTTCATCGCTGACACGGATATAGACCATCGACATATGCGGGCTTTGATGCCCGAGCACGTCCATGATCGTCTGCATCCGCGCACCGCCTTCGGCGAGTTCCGTGCCGACCGTATGGCGGAAGCGATGTGCCGAGATGAGATTCTGCCCTTTTCCATCGACCAGGCCGAGTCGGTGAGAGATATCTTTGAGGGGATAATTGAACAGATAGTCGGGCGAGATCGCGACACCGCGGCGGTAGAAGAGCAACTTGACGTATTGGCCGGTTCTGGCATCCGGGACCGGGCGTTCGTCCGACTTTGCGCGCAGGTCGATGACCTTGCGAAGAGCGTCAGCAGCCTCAGGGTGAAGCGGCACAAGCCGCTCTCTGTAGGTCTTTCCCGCCGGAATGCGCAGTCGCGGCGTTCCGTCGGGATAGGTGTCCAGACAGTCGACGGGCAACCTTGCGATCTCTGTCCGACGGGCGCCGGACCAACGCGCGGTCAGAATTGCGGCGCGCTGGAAATCGCAGGGAAGCTTGCGGACCTCTTCCATGAGCGGGCCGAGTTGTTCGGCAGGAATGTATCGCGGCAGGCGTTGTGGAAGGCGGGGAAGATCACGCGTGTTCAGAACCGGTCGCGTCGGGAAATCCGGCCATTCCCAGGCCGCCCCCTCGCTGAGGAATTGCGCGACATGAAGCGCACGGGATCTCTGGGCGGTAATCGACAATGGACGCTTGGTTCTGGCGCCGACTTGGCTTCTTAGATCGATCAGGAAGGCAGTCATCACCTCGGACGTGACATTGGCGAACTTCTCGATTTTTGGATCGTAGCGAACCAGGAAGTCGACAAAGCGGCGGAGCGACACGGCGCAGTGGTCGACAGTCACCCTGGAAAGGCTGGTGCGCTTGATCTCCAGCCAGCGCTCGATGAAAACACCCATATCCGGCCTCGGATAGACATAAGGCCTTCGCTTGTCGGCGGTCATGCGTGGTCGCGCGATACCGTTGCCGAGGTGGTGCAGTACAAGCTGTGTTTGACGGACATAGCGGTGCCAGAAATGGGCGGTCGTCTTGGCCTTCTGAGGATCATGGCCATGGAAGCGCTTCATCAGGGAAGACGCCGCATATGCAGAAATTGCATCGTTCAACAGGTCAAGGTCGTCGGAGGTGATAAGTTCAGGCGAACGTATGCCGGCATGAAGCGCGATGCGGGAAACCACCCAGATGGACGACCCCTGTGGCGTCGTCTGGTGATACCCCATCGCTTTCTGGCGCTTGCGGAGATCCGGAATGCCTAGATCGATGCCCAGGTGATTTGCGAGTTGGGCGGCATACATCGGCGAAATCGACAGGAGGAACCCATAGTCGAGGCGCAGGCGGTCCGTGAGGGCGAGGTAGTAGAGATATTGCCGCGCCCAGAACGAGGCGGGGTGTTCAGGTGTGAAGGCGGATGTTCCGTGAAGTCGGCCGAGCCGAACCTCAAGCGGTTGTTCGCACCAAAGAGCGAGATCGGGAAAAGCGGCGACGAACTCTCGACGTTGAGCGATATACCGGTTCTTCATATCGCGGGTCATGTCGAGGCTGAGGATGAATGTGCGGTATTCCTCCTCCCCGCTATGCGACGGCGCGATGTCGGTCGGAAACGTCATCAGGGCATCCGGCAAGGGGGCCGTCATGGCTTCAGTCCCATTGCACGGCTGTACTCGGCGAGCACAGTGGCGTCGGACACGCGTGTATAGATGCGCGTCGATTCGGGTGATGCATGCCCGAGCCGGCGCTGCAGGGTCAGCTCTCGCATGCCTGCTTCCCACATGCGGGTGGCGTGGGTATGCCGCAGCGCATGCGGTGTGACGCCGTGCGATTTGATCCCGGCGCGTTCTGCCGCTCGCGCGAAGGCTTTTGCCAACGCGGCATAGGACAAGGGCTCAGATCGCCTAGTGCCGTTTCCGCCGACGAGAAAGATGAACGGCGACTCCGCCTCGCGGGGACGATCACGCATGACATAGGCGCTGATGGTATCGAGGGCCTGCCCGTCATGGAGGTCGACGACACGCTCGACGCGCGACTTTCCGCGTGCCCCTTTCGGGTGGTCATCGCGACATCGAACGGTCACGCGCCGCCGCCCATAGGCGATATCCTCGAGATGCAGACTGAGCGCTTCGCCTGGTCGAAGGCCGCCATGAAGCATCAAGAGCACAAGGGCGCGATCGCGCAGGCAAGTCACCTCGGCGAGGAGACGCTCGATCTGGTCGTCGCTCATCGGCCGAGGCAGGCGGTGAACGCTGCGAACACGGATTACGCGCACGCTCGCTGCGCGACGGGAAATGCCTTCAAAGAACGGTCGGTGCCGATCGGTGACCGAAGGCTTGTTGATACTCTTGCTGACCCGCATCGGGTTCGGCGGGGTCAGCGTCCCTGCGATGATCGCCCAGTCGCAGAAAGACGACATTGCCGCCAGCGCTCGATTGATCGTTGCCGGTGACAGCCGATCCGGGCCAGCCGCGGTTGCGGACCGGCCGGGGCGCATATCGATCCGGTCGTGCAGGTAAGCGATCAGATCGACAGCATTCGCGATGTTTAATCCCTGCCACTCGAGCCCTCGGGCTTCGAAGAACTCCCACACGCGCCGCAGGTCATAGGCGTAGGATCGAATGGTGTTCGGGGATGAGCCCCGAGCGTCAAGATAACGGAGGAAATCGTGAATCGGTTCGACGGAATTACCAGCATCGTCGCAGACAAAATAGCGAGGGACAGTCCCCTCCGGAGTTCTGGTGACTTGCATAATCGGTCCTCGGAAAAAGGTGAAAACTTCAGCCTTGGAGGTGAAATCGCAAGTGTCCAGATAATCGATGCCTCAAAGGAGCATCTCGCCATCTTCACCCACCGTGCGCTGCGCCATCACACGCAAGGCATCTTCGAAGCCGAACGGGTTTTCGGGCTTTCGCTCACCAATGAGGCGGGGCGTGAGATTCCCATCCGCTGGATCGGCGAGCAGCATGTCCGCGAAGACTGTCAGGGCCGCATCCCGAGCCTCGCCGACTGGCTCGGACGGATCCAGCCCGAGCCCTGGATGGCCAACGGGCATATCGACGGGCCGGCGCATGAGCCCGTCGGCGATCCGCGCACGAAATGGCTGGCCGAGGTGGCTGAGGGCAAGACGATCCTCGGCCTCAAGGACTGGATGGAGGCGAGGGGATCATGATGCGCAACGTCCGCAGATTCTACGATTGCAGCACCGCACATCTGCCTGAACAAACCGTCCAGGCCATCGAGAACGGGCTCTTCGCCAAATCGCCGAGCTTGCAGAATGAGTATGGCTGGCTGTTCTCCGTCCCGGAGACGCTCGCCGATCTGCCGGAAGGCGTCGACTGTGACGCCTTCAAGGCGGTCATGGCGTTGGCGATGGATGCGGGGTGCGACTACGTTCTCTTCGATCGGGATGTCCCGCCGGTGCCCTATCTCGAGGTCTTCGATTGGTAGATCGAATGCGGGTGTGCAGAGGCCCGATCTGCGGATCAGGCCTCTCTTGTTTCCAACACCAATACTGAAATGGAGATCCAGATGAACATCGCCGAGATCAAGGCCGCCGTGGATGCCGGCCAATCCGTCCACTGGGCGAGCGAGGGCTACCGGGTGCATCGGGATGGCCTCGGCCAATACCTCATCACCTTTGTGCGGAACGGCAGCACGATCGGTTTGACAGACCGGAGCGGCCGCCAGTTGAACGGGGCCGAGGCCGACTTCTTCATATTGGAACCGAACAATGATGCCGCGGCAGAGCAGGGGAGGGTGGTGCGCGGGGCGACGTCGGACACCTCGTCCAGCGCCGGGCCGGGCTGACGGTCAGGAGAGAAAGGAAAGAGGGCTTTGTGGTTTTGCGATCCCATGAGGGGTCGAAAAGCAATCCCGCGTGCTCTGGCCAAGTGCCGGGCAGCGGCAAACCCAAGGAGAAGACCCATGTTCGCAGGAACCCTGACCAAGAATGCCGAGACCGCAGCCACCGCCTATTCCGGAATGATCCACTCGAGCCGGTTCGACATCGCGATCCAGCTCGAGACCCGCACGAAGATGTCCGAGCGCAGCCCGGATTTTGATGTGACCGCGGTGAACAAGTCGGGCCGGAAGGTGCGTATCGGCACAGCCTGGAACGAGACCGGCAACACCACCGGTAACCATTACATCTCGATGCAGATCGATGTCGGCCTCGGGCCGTTCCGGGTCAACGCCGTGCAGACGAAGGAAGCACGCGAAGCAATGACCGGTGAATTCGAGATCATCCCGCTGGTCTCGAACGGTGGCATGAAGTCCGGTTCGATCTCGGGCGAGTTGACCGCGATGGATGGAGACAACGCCTTCGCCGGTTACATCGCCAACATGATGTTCGACCTCGACTTCATGCTGATCGAGAACACGTTCAAGACCGAAGAAACCCATCCCGACTACCGGATCGAGGTCTCCTCGCCCAAGGGCCACCCGATCCGCGTGGGTTCGGCCTGGATGGCGAAGAGCAACCGCACCGGCAACGACTACGTCTCGCTCCTCATCAACACGCCCGATGGCGATCTGCGGGTAAACGCCGTGCAGAACGAGGAGCAGCGCGGCGGCCAGACCTTCTCGATCATTCCCTTCGTCGAGAGCGGTGCGCGCGAGCGGGACGCTGGTGCGGGACTGTCTCTGGTGTCCTGATGTGACGGAACCTGGTCCCGATCGATAAACGAGGCCGGCCTAGACCGGCCCGGTCTGCCTAACTTACGGGAGCTGCGGAAACGCGGCTCCCGTTTTTCTTTGTGGCCGGTCAGTTCGAGGTCAACGGCCTGCCCGTCGCAAGGTGATGGCGAAACTCGCCGGTGCGATAGCCCCGCTGGCAAAGCATCACTCCGAGGTCTCTTCCACCGTGCCATCGTTCTCGGAGGGCGTCTCACAAAAGATCTCTTCGACCGTCACCTGGTCGGGTAGTGGTCCTTGCAACGCGTCCTCGATCGCCTTGGTTGCGAAATTCGCCGAGACGGACGTCGCGAAACTGATCGTCACGGTCAGCACAAGCTCTTTTGCGGTCATGCCCAGGGCCGCGTCGACCGAGCTGTCGGTAACGTCCGCACCGGCGACGCCTTCCAACAGCGCGAGGATATCCTGTTTGGACGCGTCCGCGTCATCGCCGGCAAGGCGCATCACCACCACAACGTCAGTCATTGAAATCGTCCCACATCCGTGTCTCTCGAAATCCACTCAATGCCCGCATGAATCGGGCCCGGTTGCGACTATAGCGCGCAAGGTCTCGCCCCGCTTCACTTTTGTTCGGGATCGCCCCGCCGAGAAGCGCCGCAATGTCTTCCCCAAAGGGCGCGGTCACATCGAAGTGGTTCAGGGCGGCGAGCGCCGGAAGGACCGAGTGGCGAAACCTGTTCGCGACGTTTTGCACCTCTTCGCCGCTCGCCTCGCGGCGAACATAGTCGCCCGACTTCAGCAGGAGAAGGTGCGGTGCCACGTGGCGGAACACGGCCGCGACCACGTTCAGGTAGCGCGTCTCGGGCGTTGGATACCCATCCTCGACGGGCCCTTCCGAGGCGAGAAGTTCCAGGGTCGCGAAGACGCCGATGACGATGAACATCATGGCGCTGTCGGCTCTGTCATCACCGTCGGATGAGAGCCCTTCGATCGTGCGCATCAGCTCATAATCCGCCGACAGGAGGCTGGCTGCGGCGGCCCCGTCGGCTTCAAGCTCTGACAGGAGCCGGAATGTCGCCAGATCCAGAGGTCGCGGCAAGTCACCCGTGCTTGTTTCCGGATTCAGCGCCTTCTGATAGGCGACATGGCCTGCGGCGGCGTGGCAGGCTTCGTGGGTGGCGAAAAAGGCGACACCGGCAAACCATGCCAGCGTCATTGCGGGCTCGATCCCGCCCAACCGCTCGGCCCGAGCTGCGGTCTCTCCTTCGACGTTGACGGCTTGGAGGCGAGACAGGATGAGATCGGGTACGGCGGTTCCGATCGCGATGCGATAGCGATCCTTGCGCCAAGGCGAAATGATCGCGTCAAGGCCCGCACTTTCGCGGTGCCTCCAGTCTATCCGTTCGGCGAAGGCTGTCTCGTCGATCCCGGGGAAGAGCACGTAGGTGACGAACTCTCCGGCGACGCGGATCAGGGTCAGGGTTTCGAGGTCTTCCTCACCCATTGTCAGCACCGTCGAGGATGCGATCGATCCGGCGTGTGGCCTCGAAATATCGTGCTTCTCTGACGAGGAACTTCTCGTGATCCGCGTCCGAGGGGCCTTCCCCGAACCATCTGCCGTCGCCGAAACCGATGTCTTTGGAGATCTCACTCGCCTCGAACCAGGCGGTGTCGTGGACGCGCACCGACTCTTCAAAGTCACACGGCACCAGGTCGTGAAGGGATCTGAACACCAGGTTGGTGAAGTTCATCGCCCGAAAGAGCGGGGAGGGATATTCCGTCCCCGGTCGATCCACCGGACCCTCCCTCGTGTCGAGCGCCCGCATGACAAGGATATGGGCGAACGCCAGCTGGAAGCCGTATTCGAGCCCATCCTCCGCGGTCCAGCCCCTCAGAAACGGATGTTTCTCATCCATGCTCAGGAGCATTTGGTTCAGCCCGTTCGCATCCGCGTCAAACTCGATATCCTGTAGCGTTTCCGGCAGCAATTCTGGCGATCGGCCGGGGGCTTGGTCCAGATATGTTGCCGCTTCGTCGACGAAGCCGGGTGTCGCGTCCGGAAAGAGGAGATCGATATGCCGCCGCAGGAGGTGCGCGAGTTCGTGCGAAATCACGTAGTCGAACATCTGCATCAGGATGTCGACGAAATACTCCGCACGCTCCGCCTCCATCGACCAGTCATCGAAGGCAATGAGCGGGCCGTCGAGCGCCTCTTTCCACGATTTGCCCGGATCCCTCAGGGGGTGCGCGCGCGAAAGCACGTCCGGATGATGGGCTGCGGCCGTAAGGAACCGCCAAAGTTTTCGCAGCAGGCCGAGGCTTATGATGACTGCACGGCGATCGCCCGATTGGCGCGCGGCCGCGTTCGGAGCATCGCCGGCTGAGATGACGAGGTCGATCCCTTTGATGTTGAGGTCCGGATCGCGCGCGTCCAGGAGGCCTATGTTGATGTCGAAGACATGTTCGGTCCAGTGCACCAATGTCGTCTCGACTGGTGTAAGCCCTATGACGTCGAGATATCCGCCCATAGACCTGACGATGGGATCGACCTTCCAAAACGCACGCGAGACCTCTTCCATTCGATCACGATATCCCGAAGAATTTCGGGATGGGGTCGCTCCATCGCGCGTCGAACGCGAAGGGTGCAAAAAGCCCGTCCTCCGTTTCGGGGTCCTGATCGAAATAGGCGGCGATCTCTTTCCTGAGGTCGGCCTCCCCCTCCCTGGTAATCGTGTCCCGGAGGAGATCGAGCTCGGGGAAGGCCGGTTCGAGCGGTGCCAATAATTCCATGGCGGGCTCAAATATCTCGGCGAAATAGTCACTTTCGGGATGTTCCACATTCCAACGCGCCCTGTGGGCGACAGAGTGTAGGAGCAACCGCAGATTTGGCGACGGGTAGGTGTCGCGGGTTCCGATCCTGTCGCGCGCCATGCGTTCCTGGCCGACCACGAAGAGTGCGTATCCTACGAATTCGGCATAAAGGTTCTCTTTGCCCGTCATATACTGCCAGCGCGGCAGGGTCGCGGATCGCGCGAAGGCGAACTCGCCGGACATACCCGAGCAGTAGACGTCGGCATCGATCTCGACATCGCGTAGCGGAAAGCCGGGAGGCGTGTTGCCCGCATCCTGGCTCATCAACTCGTCCACCATGCACAGGCCCGCCCCGCCGTGTCGCTGTCGGAGCAGGCCGAGATGCCCTCGCACTACATGGGCCAGCTCGTGAAACAAGACCGGCAGATAGAGCGACTCGAAGAAGAAGAGCCAGCTGCCCTCGATGTCCGGACCGATCTCGTTGATCGTCAGGTCGACGCAGGTTTGCACCCCGGACGTCGCCACGTCCTCTGCGAAGTCACGGAACGACAGGGACACGGTCCTTTCGAGGCGAAACCCTGAGGCCACCATGCGGGCGAGTACCGAGCTTACGACGGCCGCCCAAAGGACGTAGCCGGACGTGAACTCGATCGAGAACGGACCGCCGACGCGCGACTGGCGGGCCCTTGCGTTCAGGTGGGTCTCCGGAGTGACGCCAACCTTGAGATCGCTGCCGTCAGGGAAGGCGTACATGTCTCGCATGGCACCGGTGACGGCACGCACCGCGGACTGGAGGTTTCTCAACGCCATCCGCAACTGTGCCGAGTCAACGTCTGCGAACAGCTCGTCAGGGAAGCTGGGGCGGTCTATGTATTGAACCCTTCGCAACACCTGAGACTCTCTCCTTTGAACTTGCAAAAGCCTATCTCCGTCGGCCTTTCCGGGCAAATGCCGGATGAACAGGCGTCGCGTAACCAGTGGTTCCGCGTTCGCAAGTACTTAGACAAACGCCTATGGGCACATATCGAATATTGACGGGTCACCCATATTTGCCGCTCGACAATAGTATACGAAAGGTCTCCGAATGTAGCTTTGCATGAAGCGCATAGCTGCATTGCAGCATTTGGCGTTGTTGCACCGCAGCATTTCAGGCTAGCCTACTTTTGAGGTTGCTCTCCTCTCCTCCTCCCTGGAGATCGGCCTCAGGTTTGCGCCACACCTCCTCCCGTGGCGCGGGCAGAAGAGATCAGACGCCATCCCACCTCCCGGGATGGCGTCTTTCTTTTTCCCTATTGAAATCCTCACAGGATCTCGGGTCGCGAAACCATCGATACTGTCGTATCGTGGTCTCAAGACCAACGATTTTCCTATGATTTCAATTCCGAGAAGAGGGTTTTAGATGCGGGGCTTTCATTTCGTCCTTCCATGTTTGCTCGTGCCGACCGTCTGTTTCGCGGAACCTTTCACGGTGGCCAGTTGGAACATTGCGAACCTGGGCGCGCCGGGCTCGGAATTGCGCGGGTTCGACCGCGACGCGAATGACTACACCCGTATCCGGGAGATCATCTCATCCATCGATGCGGACGTGATCGCATTCCAGGAGATTGGCAGCGTCGCGGCGCTGGAAGCGGTCCTCCCCGACGGGTACAGCTTCCGGTTCGAGACCCGCTGCTATGAGAACGCACAGAAGTGCGCGGCGGATGCTGACGACATATACAACGCGATCGCGATCAGGGACACGTTCGCGCACCGTTTCTTCCAGATCGATGAGCTCGCCGTGCCGCATCAGAACGAATGCGGCGCGCCCGCGCGCCCGGTACGCGGCGGCGTGGGCGTCGATCTGTCGGTCGACGGGCGACGCTATCTGGTGCCGTCGATCCACCTGAAGGCGACCTGCAAGAACAATTCTGTCGAGCCCGGAACGGAGGACGACTGTGCGACGCAGCGCGAGCAGGTGCGACGCCTGCGTGCCTGGATGGACGCCCAGGACGACGAGGCGACGATCATCTTGGCGGGGGATTTCAACCGGCAACTCCTGGAGGGGGCCGACAACATCCGGGCGGAATTCTTCCCGAACGTGCCGCAGGGGCACATCCTGCCGGGTGCCGAGACACGCGCGTGCTGGTCCTCGTTCGCGTTCGATTTCGCTCGATTGGGCGAGGAGGCCATGGCGAACAACCCGCAGTTCGAGGCCGAGGGGCTGCGCCCATGGCTCTACACGCCCCGCAGCAGCGCCGAGATCGACTTCTTCGTCGTGGAGAACCTCGCGGAAGGTGTGACGCTGACGGCGGATCAGATCGAGCTTACGGGTGACTACGTGTTCCGCGATCCCGGCGCCGCGCTGACCCGTTGTGATGGGAGCCTTCAGCCCTTCGCCGACGGGAAGGTCCTGACCTTTGCGGAAGCCTATCCGAGCGATCATTGTCCGATCGTGATGACCGTCTCGGAGTAGGCCGATGTCCTCAGAGAGTCTTGGCGGGCAGATTCTGGTCGGTGTGACGGTGGCCGCGATCGTGGGGATCGGCGGGTCTGTCCTGGGACGGGCGGTCGCCCCTGCGGAGCCGCCCTCCCTCGAGATCACCCCCGCAAGCGTCACGGCACAGGTTGGGCTCGACACCGAATTCAACTCGACTGCGGATCCGGATGTGAGGACACTGACATGGCGTGTGGCGGGGCAGCCGGTGGGGCGCTCTCATGTCGCGCAATGTGACGCCGTGGCCGCGCAACTCATGTGCAGGTTCCTGGTCCCCGGGACGTATTCGGTATCTGCCACGGCCACCGCAGCAAACGATTTGGAGGTCACGAGGCACAGTTCCGTCTCGGTGGTGTTCCCGGACAGGTACTACACAGTCTTCATCCAGAATCCGGATCGACAGGCGCGCAGCGATGCCTACCGGGTGGTGTTGCGTCGGATCGACTGGGCCAGGGTTCAGCAATCCATCACCCCCTTGATCCTGCTCTACGACCCGGACAAGGGCCGGAATGTGTTCGGCGCTGACACGGTCTTTGAGCCGGAGTTTGAGGGCGTGGACGTGTTGCAGGGCCTCAAGCTACGGATTCCGAGGTTCGCGGAACCGGCGCGCGGCCTCGTCGTCGGCCCACTGGAGGCGCTCGGCGTCACCGTCACCGAGATTCCCTATGCCGAGGCGATCCTGTCGATCGAACGAGGCGCGGTCGACGGCGGCTTCGTCACCCTGGGCGATCCTACGATCGATCTGCTCGACGCGGACCTCGGGGACATGCGGGTGGAGCAGCATAGCAAGTGGCTTGATCCCTGAACATGTCTTCCTAAGCCTTGCGGCCTTCTCCCCTGCTCGGCTGCGCGTGTCGCAGGCGAGAACGGCCCTGCGGTCCGTCGCGCATTCGGCCATGCGGCCTCACCGCGGCGCAGCGCCCGGCACCCCGGTTTGCCCGTCTCGCGAGCAGGCCGCTCCCCGGCCGCTCCGCCGGATTGCGCTCTGGTCTGTTTTGCGGCGCAAAACGATCCCGCCGCTCCATCCGTCTCCCGCGTCCGGTCGCGCCCTTTGCCTGCTCGCGTCGGGCAAACCTACCGTCAACAACACACACACATGAGTGCGGAAGCATATCCTCCGGATGGCCCCCAAATCAGCCCGCCTCAAGGATCGCAAAACTTTTCGGCGAGGGCGGCGGGTCTGGAGAGGGCAGTCCAGTGTTCGATGACGCGCCTGTGGTGGGCGATGCGCCCGGAAAACTTTTGCGCCCGGCACGCCGGCGGCTTCGCCGTCCCTGACCCGGACAGATTCGGTGAACCAGACGTACGGCCATGCCACCACACTCCCGTGGTGGTTCCCCGAACATCTGGAGACACCAACATGACTTACGACAACGCGAACGCCTACGAGACCATCGAACTCTTCGGCCTCACGGAGAAAGACGCCGAGCTGCCGATCCCCGATGATAACATCCTGATCGACAGCATCGTCCGCGAGACCTTCGAGGCCCTGCTCGGCCAGCTGCGCGGCACCGGCCTCGAGACCGAGATCGAACCGCTCGCGCACGGGCTCGCCACCATCCTGCAGCGCCGCAAGATCGCTCTCGGCAAGGAGCTCGACCGCACCGCCGACAAGATCGGCGCCTTGGCAAACTCCCACGATGGATCGGAGATCGCCGAGACCGCGCTGGAAGAGGCGCAGGCCCGCTTCTTGCAGGTCCGCGAGATCGTCGGGGCCATCGAGGTGATGAGCGAGGCGGCGGCGGAATGCTACGAGGTCGAGACCGGCCATGCCTTCATCCCGGCATCGGGATCGCGCGCCAGTGCTCGCGCTCAGGAGACCGGGGCGGTCTTCGAGGCCCGGCAGCTCCTGGAGCAGCATGACCGCGAAACCGCCGCGAAGTCGAAGCTCGAGGGGGTTCCCCTGATCGTATCGGGGGCGACCGACTGGACCGATATCGACGTCATCTTCTCGACACTCGACAGGGTTCGCGAGCGCATCCGGCAGAACCGCAACCAGGAGATCTTCCTCTGCCACAAGGGTGGCAAGCACGGGGCCGAGATGATCGCCGCACGGTGGGCTCGGGCGCGCGGCGTCGCGCAGGCGCGCTTCGATCCGCGTTGGTCCGCACATGGGCGGGCGGCACCCTTCAAGTGTAACGACGAGATGCTGGACGACAAGTTCGCCGCGACCGGGGTCGTGCTCTTCGGCGGCAACGGGGTCGCGCTCAACCTCGGGCAGAAGGCGGAGGCGAAAGGCCTGACGGTGATGCGGGTCGCCGATCCGGCGAAGAAGACGGCAGACGCGTGAATGAGAGAGGGTCGCCTTTGGGCGGCCCTTTCGGCGTTTCCATCGGCGTGTGCTTAAACTGACGGCCTCCTTCGCTCGCCTGCGCGTGTCGCAGGGGAGATATCGGCCCATGGCCGATCGCGCATTCGGCCATGCGGCCTCACCACGGCGCAGCACCCGGCGTCCCGGTTTGCCCGTCTCGCGAGCACGTCGCGCCCCGGCCGCTCCACCGGATTACGCTCCGGTCTGTTTTGCGGGGCAAAACGATCCCGCCGCTCCATTCGTGTCCCGCGTCCGGGCAGCACCCTTTGCCTGCTCGCGTCGGGCAAACCTGTCGTTAATCACACACACATGAGTGCGGAAGCATATCCTCCGGATGGCCCCCGAACCCGTCCGCGTCAAGGATCGCAAGACTTTTCGGCTAGGGGGGCCGGGGAGGAGAGGGCGGTCCAGTGTTCGATGACGCCCCCGTGGTGGGCGATGCGCCCGGAAAACTTTTGCGCCCGGCACGCCGGCGGCTGCGCCGTCCCTGACCCGGACAGTTTCGGCAACCAGGCATTCGGCCTTGCCACCACACTCACGTGGTGGTCCACGAACATCTGGAGATGAGATCATGACCGACGAGAACAAGACCGAGGACGACCTTTGCCGACACTGCGACCGCACAGGCACGTCGCAGCGCGGAACTTCCACCGGGAAAGACCATCACGATATTGGCGGCCATGTCGTCCCCTGCGTCGCCTGCGGGAAAGACGCGTTGCGGACCGATTGGGAGACTATCGATGGCGGGAGCGTCAATTTCCACTGGCGGGAGGCCTGTGCGCATTGTTCGCACCTCAGCGAGTCTCTCTTCGCCTGAACAGTACCTTTCATCGGGCGGCCCCGTCGCCCGGTGATCCCTCTCTCTAACCCTTCCACGCTCTCGACGACTGCGACACCATCCATAAGTGCAGCCCCGCCCGGCTAAGGCCGGGCGGGGCTGCTGCGCTCCTCAACTGTCTGTGGCCCCTCAGTCAGACGCAAATAACATGAAGGTCGGTGGTGATCGATCGTCGGTCATGCCGGGCCCCTGCCGGCGGTTGCACCGCCGTCACCGCGCTCGCAGGTTCCGGCCGTGCCGGCCTCCACCCGGAACACGAGGCCCCTGGACGTGCTGAGTGGCATACCCCGGCGGCGGTCTCCTGACGGAGCCAGCCGGCGGGGTTGCCCTCATGCGCGCCAGAAACCCCGCGATCCGCCCGTCCGGGTGCAGATCGCTGGGGCGGGCGCAGCGCATCGACCGCGCCGCCCGATGACGGCGACCCGTCCGGGCCGACAACTCTGCTGCCAGACCTGCGGCTGTATCACCGCCCCGGATCGCCACACAGGCGACGGGGAAGCCGAGCTTGAGGCAGACGATCGCGGTCGTGCCGATCGGGCGCACGCGAACCATCGCGCCGACGCGTTGGAAGCGGGGGCGGACCTGGTCACGTCTGACATAACTCGACAGGACCGATGGCGGCTGAGGAGCGGGGTGCACATTTGGGTCTCCCCTCTTTGCTCATAGATGTGGATCGCACGGGGTCGGGCGGTCCGTGCCCTCCGCTCACGCTCCGGCAAACACAAATACGGTTTCCACGCGCGGGGCGCGCGGACCCTCCGCATTTGTGTTTGCGGACCTCCCTTGCCCCCCGTGCCGGGTGATCCCCATCGCAAAAAGGAGAGACCCAAATGACCAACCACTACGTCGCCACCGTTCCCGTCAAGTTCACCGACAACGAAGGTCAGGAGCGCACCCGCTTCCAGCGCGTCGGCGCGATGTTCCGCAACACTCGCAACGGGGACGGCTCGGAGTTCTTCAGCCTCAAACTCGACTTCCCCGTCGCGGTCCAGGAGCTGGTGATGTTCCCGCCGAGCGCGAAGGAACCGCAGGAATAGTCCGCCTCAAAGATGGGCCGCCCTAGGGGCGGCCCTTTCCCTGTTTCAGGGAAGGCTGCGCTGTACCCGGGAACCCCTGCCTTCGGCCGGCGTCCCCGGGAAGGCGTCAGGACCGCAAGCGGTCCTGACGGGGGATATCAGAGATCGCCTGGAACAGGTCTGCCGGCCAGCCTCAAGGGGGCCATCCGGAATAACAGTCGGGCTACGCCCGCCGGTTTTTCCGGCAGAGATTTGGGCCGAGCCAAATCTGGCCGCCCTTGACCCTGTCCGTCAGCCCCGTCGGTGGAGGGATGCGCCGCCCCTCGCTTCCGTCCGAACACGGGTCCGTGTTCGGCCAGACCCTCGGGCGCGGGCATGACAACGGGCGGCCGAGGTGCGGTTGGAGATGGTCGGGTTTTCTGGGCCCTTCGGGCCGGGCCTCGCACCTGCGGTGCTCGGCTCGAAGCGGAATTCAAGGTCGCCTGGGGGCAATCTGCAATAATATTGTATTGACCGTTAGATATAGTTTCGTATGATGAAGGCGACCTTGAATGAAGGTGGCAGGAAATAGGGGGGCTTTCTTCGTATGAGCCGGACCAAGAGACTGACACAGACGGAGCGGGCGGAGATTATCCGTGAGGCCGCAGCAGGTGTGGGGACTTCCGCGCTCGCGGAGCGGTTCGGGGTCACGCCGCGGGCCATCCAGTACACGTTGAAGGCGGACGAAGAACGCCAGAAGGATGCGGCCGTGGCGACGGCCGCGGTGACGGTGAAGCTGACACCAGAAGAGCTTGCTGCGCTGGATGAGGTGCTGTCCGCGGCGGGGATCGAGACCCGCACGGAGGGGGTCCGGCGGCTGATCCAGGCGGCGGGGGGAACGTTCGTTCCGGACGCGAATCTGGCGGCTGAGATGGCGCGCTACCGGGCCTCCTTGCACGAGGTCGGCAACGGCGTCGTGCAGGTCGCCAAGCAGATGATGAAAGCCAGCCGGGAGGGGCAGGGGGAAGGCTCCGCGCCGAACGCAGAGTTGTCCGAACTGCGCCTCGTGCAGATGCGTGCGCTGGCGCGGTTCATCCTCGATTCCGCTGACGAGATCGACCTGCTTTTGCGCCGTCGTCGGGATGGGATGCGGCTCTCCGCCACTGCCGCTCTGAGGGAGTTCGCCCATGCGGCTGAATGATGCCGTCCATGACGTCACCGGAGAGATCTTCCGGGATGGCTGGAGCCGGATACGGGGCTCGATGCAAGGGCTGCAGGCGTCCCGGCAGAGGCAGCTCGTGCGCGCCGCTGCGGGGCATCGTGCGGCGGTCTTCAAGGCGATCCGGGGCGGGGGCACGCATACCAAATCCCAGCTCATGAACCAGCTTGATTACCTCACCACCAAGTCCTCGCATATCGTGGACAGCAGCGGGTTCCTGGACGGGAAGACGAGGCTTGTGGGTTCGGAGGTCAAGGACCTGACCGACCGCTTCGCCAAGCGCTGGAGTGCGGGGTTCAAGCCCAAGCTCGGACAGACGACGCATATGCTGATGTCCTATCCGATCGGCACCCGGGGCGAGGACGTGCGCGACATCACCGCCAATGTCGCCGAGCGGTTCTTTCAGTCCGAAGAGGGACATTTCGACTACATCATCGCGGTGCATGAGGATCGCGATCACCCCCACGCACATATAGTTTTGAATCGCCGGTCGCAGGAGGGTGAGTTCTTCTTCCTGGGTCGCGATCACCGGTTCAACTACGACGATTTCCGCCTCGCCATGGTGGAAGAGGCCGAGCGGTTCGGCGTGCGTCTGGAGGCCACGCGGCGGCTCGATCGGGGTGTCGTGCACTACCCGCCGCGCACCCGCGAGGTCTATGCGGCCAAGGTTGAGGGGCGGGCCGCGGAGCCACGGCCACGGGTCGGGGCCGATCTTGATCGCGCCCTCGAAGAGATCGCAAACACCCGGATCATCTATCACTCGCTTGCCGCTGAGGCCTCTGCGGACAACCGCGAGGACATCGCCGATGCCCTGTTCCGCTCGGGAGAGCTTCTGGCCAAGGGCGGCAAGCTGACTTTGGAAGGAGGCGTCTACATGGCAGAGGAGCAATCGTTCGAGGATCTGAGGACCCGTTATGCCGATCAGGTCGCGCGCGTCCAGGGCATGATCGATGCGAAGCCGGAGGCCGAACGGCCGCGGCTCGAGCGCAGCCTCAACGAGATCCAGTCGCGGCTCGCGCATATGCAGCCGCTAGGGCTCAGATCCGTGACATTGACCGAAAAGCCCTCGGAGGGCGGGGTCTATTCCGAGACCAATATCGATGCGGCCCGGCTCGACCGGTTGCGAGACCCCGAGGTGCGGGCGCAGGTCGACACCGCGCTGCGCGGGACCGGGATCAGTTCGTCCGTGGTGGTCGCCCGGATGGAAACCGGCGCGCAGAACGCCGCGCTCGAGCGGCAATGGATCGCTGACGATCTGGCGCGGGTGGCCGAGAGGGACGGTCTCAACCTCGAGCGCCGCGCGGATCTGGAGACGGCGCGCGAGACCCTCAACCGGGCCCATGTCCAGCTCGGCGTCGCGCTGGAGCGGGCAGGGGTCTTGCGTGAGGACGGTGTCGTGGAAGATCGCACCGTGACGGAGAGGGTCCATTATCATCGGGACGCCACTGAGGACATGGAGCGCGCCATCCGCCAGGACATGCGTTCGGAAGGTCTGACCGAAGACCAGATCGAGGCGCGGGAGTGGGAGATCGTCTCCCGCGCGGAGCGGCGTATCGAAGAAGAGCAACGCAGCTACCTCGATGCGCATCCCGAACTGCTCGCGCGCCCGGGCGACGTGATCGACCGGTCCGAGCCCTACCGGGAGCGCATCACCGACGAGGCCCGGGCCCGCGAGATCACCCGCGAAGTCGACCGGATCATGGAAGGTCGCGACGCGCGGACCCCCGTTGCGGATGCCGTCACGGACGAGTTCCGCGCGCGCTATCCCGATATGCCGTCGCATCTCGCCCGCGGGCTTGGCGCGACCTATGCTTCCGTCACCGATCTGCGCGACACCGAGGCCCTCAACCAGGTCCGCCGCGACAACGAGTTGCGGGAGGTGACGCTCGACCTGCGCGACGGGCGGCTTTCGGACGCGCGCGAGGGGGACGCTGTCGAGGGGGCACCGATCGCCGATCCGGACATCCGGCGGGTCGTCGACCATGAACGGGCCGGCAATCTGCAGTCGCCGTTCCAGGACGACGGTCAGCGACTGACCTACCGCGACGCCGTCGAGCGCGAGCTCGACGCGGCGCAGATCGACCGGCTGCGGGACGGGGATGTCGACGTGCTGAAGACCCAGATCGAAGACCGTCTCGATCGGCTCTACGCCGCGAAGACCTACCTGCAGTCGGACGCGGCCACCGCCAACAGCGAGGCGACCCGCGCCGTGGTCGAGGAGATCGCCGACCGCGAGTTCGAGCTCCACCGCGCCGATCTTGTCGATGGCGAGACCGAGCGCGGGGAGACGCACTGATGGGAGGGGTAGGGAAGGGCCGCCTCGCCCTCGGCGTCGCGCTGGTCACACTGGTCGCTATCGCGATCGGCTATGTCATCGCCTCGGCCGTGATCAGTTTCCGGGACCTGGGTTTCCGGGCCGAGATCGACTTCTTCTATATCGTGCAGAACTACCGCGCCATCGGGGCCGCCCGTCCCGACGACTTCCGCCTGATCAACCTGATCATGGGCGGGGCCGGGGTGGCGGGCCTCATGATGAGCCTTGCGATGTCGGGCTCGGCGCTCACCCGGTTCGGCTATACCCATTGGCAGACCCGCCGCGAGATGAAGCGGAACGGCTTCTTCGGCGCGCCGGGCACGGGCTTTGTGATCGGCAAGCTTGGAAAGCCAAGCTCGCGTGCGCCGTTCCTGTGTTCCAAGACCTTTCCCCATGCGTTGATCGTAGCGCCGACCGGGCGCGGCAAGACCACCGGCTTCGTCATTCCGAACCTCCTGACCTGGCAGGGCTCAGCGGTGGTGCTCGACGTAAAGGGAGAATGCTTCGAGGCCTCGGCCCGCCACCGGGCGGCGCAGGGTGACGAAGTGTTCCGCTTCGCGCCCACGGATTGGGAGGACAGGCGGACGCATCGCTACAACCCACTTCTGCGCATCTATGAGCTCAAAGACCCGGCCCGCCAGCAGATGGAGTTGCAGCTCCTGGCCACACTCTTCCTGCAGAACGACAACGACCGTGTTCAGGGGCTTCTCAAAGGGGGGATCGATCTCTTCGTCGCGGCCGGGCTACTCGCGTTCCAACGCCGCAGGCCGACGCTCGGCGAGATATACCGCATCGCCGCCTCGGGCGGGCAGAAGCAGAAGGAATATCTCGCGCGCGCCCATGAGGTCCAAAACGCCGCGGCGCGGCTGATCTTCACACGGCTGGCGTCCACCAACAACGATACGCTGACATCCTATGTCTCGCTCCTGATGACCTCGGGCCTCGATCAATGGCAGAACCCGGCGATCGACGATGCGACGGCGACCTCGGACTTCGACTTCCGGACGATCCGCAAGAAACCCTTCAGCGTCTACCTCGTCGTCCAGCCCCTCATGGTGAAACCCCTCGCACCTCTGATCCGGCTCTTCTTCTCGGACCTGCTGTCGGCGCTTCAGGACAAGGAACCGGGTCCGGACGAGCCCTGGCCGGTTATGATCATGCTCGACGAGTTCAACCGGCTCGGAAAGATGCCGATCGTGGCCGAGAGCATCGAGGTGCTGCGCGCCTATCGCGGGCATCTCGCGGTGGTGACCCAGACCATCCCGGCCATCGACGAGATCTACGGCGAGAACACGCGGCGCGCCTTGCAGGGCAACGCCGGGATCAAGCTCTACCTGACGCCCTCCGACGAGAAGACCGTCGAGGAGCTGAGCAAGGCGGTCGGCAAGACCACGAAAACCGTCGTCACGCGGTCCCGCGCGGTCGGGAAAAACCCGTTCGAGGGCCGCAGCCAATCGGAGCGGACGGAGGAGGTGTCGCTCCTGCCCGAGGATGAGGCGCGGCGCCTGCCGCTCGACGAGATCGTCGTCGTCGTGGACGCCCAGATGCCGGTCCGGGCCAAGCGCGTGGTGTATTTCGAGGACCCATTCTTCAAGGGCATCCATGCCGCCCAGGAGGGGGAGCTACCCTTCCCGACGGGGCCGGTCCCTCCGATGGGGGAATTGCCCCTGAGCGTCAGGGCGATGCCCACGGCGCCGCGGGGGTCAGGTCTCACGGAACGTGATTTCGAGGCCAGGATGGGGCTAACAGAAGGCGGAGGGATTGCACCCCTTGAGTCCGGTCCGGCTCAAGCGCCTCGGCGCGGCCGCGCCGCTGTTCTTGCGGATGATCAGCGGCAGATGGAGATGGAGTTCGGGCGGCAGGCAGATCTGGAGGTGGAGGCTGCGTCCGAAAACGACGTCGCCCGAGTTCAGGACGCCGTGAGTGATCTCGAGCGGTTGGAGGCGGAGATGTCCGGTTCGGAAGCAAACGTCAGCGAGACGGGCGAGAAATTCGGGCTTGGCTGAGCCGCCATGCGGGCGACACGAAAGAATGTCGCGATGGTGTCTTGTGGCCACGGCCTTGAGCCGACCATTGTCACGGGTGAAGAAAGCCAGGGTCGTCGCGCTCTGGTCGAGGGGCTCGCTCAATCGTCGCAGGGTCGATCTCACGCATCGTCAACTGGGCGTTCACCCTGCGGGCCGCGGGGCCCGCACGAAACCACTTCGCGGCGGAAGCCAGGTTAAAGCGCGGACGACGCTGCCCCTTTGCCGGGTTTGCGGCCTCCATCAGAACCTCGATCATTTCATCGATGCGGTAGAGGCCACCCGCAACGGGGAGGGGCATCTTGCGCTGCTGGAGCGCCTGTCGCTTTATCTCGAGCTTCTCGGCGACATCCGCGAGAGACACCAGGTCGGGACGGACCTCGCGCAGGACTGTGCCTTGCGGCAGCGCCTTGATCAGAGCCCGCGCCGCTTCAAGGATCGCGCTCTCGGCCTCATCCCCTTCAAGTTCCAGTTCTACACCCAGAAGACCGGCGTGACCGGTGCCCACGAGCGCATCTTCAAAACCCGCCTCGAAGATCGCGTCAGAGAGCGAAAACGCATCGTGCTCTCCGTCGGGGAGTGCAAAGACCAGTTCGAATTCGAATTCTTCAGCCATTGGCATTACCTTCGTCGTTCTTCTGAAGCTTCACGCAGGCCAGGGCCTTCTGTCGGATCTTTTTCGCGAACTGCTGTGGATTCTTCGGGGTCGACCAGACAGACATCTGACAAAACTCGCCACAGCGGCAATCCTTATCGTTGGCCGGGCATCGGAGGATCCCCCACGCGTGCCCCTTGCCCTCAATAAGGTTCCATCCCAGCTCTTCGAGCTCCTGGATGACGGCCTCGATTTCCTTTGATGTGTGCTTCTTCCTTGGCACCTTAGATACTCCACCCTCTTAAATTGTCAAGTGACAAGTTAATGCTTCGACTAAAACATCGCTGCAATTTGCTGCCCGCTACCGGCAATTTCTCATAGGAAGCTTGCAATCACGCGCTTTGATCTGAGAAGGGGATACAGGACGGACGTCCCAGACAGCAACACCGGCGCTGATGCCTTAGCGCCTGATCCTATAGCAGTGTGGCGTCCCCAGACGCAGCACGATGCCACCAACGCAAAACCATTCATGCTGTTTGTCATGATCCCAGCAGGCAGCAAAGATTTTGCCCACGGACAGCCTGTTCCCGGTAGAATTGCTTCGTCCGGTTTGCGCTACCGTCGACCCAGCCTGCTTAGCCGTGCCAGTTGCGCAAGCATGTGTGCACCGGTGCCAGATGAGTCGCCTGAAGGTGCAGCCGGCGCACCACCCGCGGCATTAGGGCGGGTCGGGAGCGCCTGTACGCCGAGAAACTGCCTAGCCCGAAGCGCGGCATATTCGGCGCCTGTCGCGCCTCCGATGGCGTATCGGTTATAGACTTGCTGACTTCCTGCCAAGCCTCGGGCGAAGGCGAAGCTTCCGCCAAAGCCCGCCGAAAGCGCCGGCATCATGATGTTTCCGGAGACCGACCGGACGATGAAGGGCGTGGCGATGATGAACCCCTTGGCCATGAGGACCATCATGAAGAAGGGCAGGAGGGCGCCAATGTTCGAAGCCCCCTCCGGATCACCAAGTTCGGCGAGCAATGCGCGCGAAACCCCGGTGATCGTCGCGAAAACGCCGGCGATGACGATGGGGTAGATCGCGAAGGAGATCAGCGCCGAGAGCCAGCGCGCGAAATAATCCTTGGTCACCTCGAAGAGGGTCAGGAAGATCATCACTGGAGCTATCCCGATCAAAAGCGTGATCATGAGCCTGGAGGCGACGACAATGAAGGCTGCCAGCCCTCCGAGGATCGAGAGCAGGAGAACGCCGAGCGTGTCGAGAAGCGCGCCAGCCATCCAGTTCAGCTCGGAGCCAGCTGCGTTCAGGTAATCCCCGAGCGCCGCGATGAGCTGATCGAATTCCTCGGCGAAAGTCCCAGACGGACCTGGCGTCCCGCCGCCGACCGACGCGACCAGCGATCCGGCGATGCTGTCTATCCCGTTCAGTATGGCGGATGCGAGTGCGTTGAACTGGACCCAGTTGGTCGAAAATATACCAATCAGGCCGATCTTCACGGCGAGCCAGAAGGCGGTCCGGCCGTCCATGGACCGGTATTGGTAGATCATGTTGAGACAGACGAGGATGACCACGAGCGTCGTTCCGAGGACCAGCATCGTTCCGACCGTGGCGGCCACGGCCCCGAACTGGGTTTCCGCCGCCGAGTCCAGATAGCCTTCGGCCGTTTCCACGAAATACGCGACGACGCTCATGACCCGCTACCAGTTGCCGGCCGCTTCGCAGATCGGCATGGCCTGCTTTCGGAGATCGTTCGCCCGTCGGCGATAGTCTGACGTCGCCTCGACCACGCTCCAATAGTCAGCCGCGGAATAGCGATCAAAATAGACGGCTTCGGCGGCCTCCCAGGACGGATACCGGGTGGCGCAGGTGCAGCTTTGCGCGTCGACGATGCGTCCCATGCTCTGAAACCGGTAGATTTGCTGGACCAGGAGCCGCTTGTAGGCGTCGCGAGCCTCGGTGTCTCGCATCCAATCCGGCTCGGGCGGCTGATCGGGGCAGACATCGGGTTGATTGTCGAGCGTCGGGACCAGGTTGCGCTCGGCAGACGCGATGGTGCCCGACATAAGAAGGAAAGAACAGGCGAGAGCGAGAGCACGTGTCATGTCGCCGTCTCCGTCGGCCGGTCCGCGACCTCACGCTTGAGGAACGCGGTATAGCCATAATCGCCCGCCTCGGCGGAGATCACCTCCCAGCCTTCGGCGCCCCGTTCGTTCAGGGCGCGCCGCATGTCTTCATAGTCCTTCTGCTTCTTCACCTTGCAGAAGAGGATGTCGTACTCAAACCGCTTCATGCCTTGCACCTTTCCTGTAATTCGGTCCCGGGGAGATAGAATTCGGTGATGCCGCGTTGGCCGTCCTCGCGGCCCGCCTGGATGATCACATCGATCGAGCTTTCGATGTATTGGACCATGTCCTGGTAGGCCATCGGGATCTCGGTCTTGAGCGCGGCGATGGCGAGACGCTGGACGGCGAGCTGCGGGGTTTCGGCATGGAGGGTTGTCATCGAACCGCCATGGCCGGTGTTGATCGCCTCGAGGAAGGTCATGGCCTCCTTTCCGCGGACCTCGCCGAGGATGATCCGGTCGGGCCGCATGCGCAGCGTCGCGGTCAGGAGCACGTCGGCGGACTGGAATTCAGCGTCGCGGTTGGCGATCAGGGTAACCGCATTCGGCTGAGCGGGGAGAAGCTCTGCGGCTTCCTCGATGGTGACGATCCGTTCCTCATCGGGAACGTAGGAGAGGATCTTGCGCGCCGCGACGGTCTTGCCCGTCGAGGTGCCGCCGGAGACGATCATGTTGAGCTTGCTCTCCACGCAGAAGCGGATGGCCGCGTAGATGTCACCGGAGGCGACGACCTCGCGCAGCGCTCGGTTTTTCTCCTGGCGCAACTCCTCGAGCTTGCGCTCTTCGCCATAGAGGAAACGAAGCTCGATCTGGTCCATCGGTAGGCTCGAGAAGAACCTGAGCGAGATCGACATGCCGGATAGCACGGCGGGCGGGGTCACGACCTGGGCACGGATCGGCCGGTCACGATAGGTGATCGAAACCGAGACAATAGGCTTGTCCTTGCTCATTGTCGTGTTGGCTGAGGAGGCGATCTGGTTGCCAAGATCGCGCACCTCCGTAACCGACAGTCGCTTATCCAGTGCCCGCATGAAGTGATCCCCCTGGAACTCACCCCAGCAAGAGCCATCCGGGTTGATGCATATCTCGATGACGTCATCGCGGGCGGCGTCCTTCAGCTTGTCGAGCGAGGTCTGGAGGTAGGAGAGCGTCATCTCAGAAAATCTCCAGATCCCGGTCGACCATGACGGTGACGCGGGCACCCTGATCGACATAGATGACCGGGCCAATGGAGAGATATTCACCGATCACGCTGTCGGTGGCATCGGCCAAGTCATCGCCCACATCTTCAAGTACGTCCGCGGTGGTCTCATCCTCGACCTGGGCGGCGGCCACACTCGGGGCGGCCGAAATGATCGAAATCAGCGCGGCTGAGCCGAACCGCTCGTCAAAGCGGGTATCGACGAAGCCAGTGACACCCGAACGGCCCAACTCGTCTCCCCCGAAGGAGCTTATCTGGACGGTCTGGTTGTTTGGCAGGACAATCCGGTCCCAGGCGATGGTGACGCGCTTCTGGGCTATCTCGATGCCGGAGCGGTAGCGTCCAATAAGGCGCGAGCCGCGCGGGATCAGGAGCCGTGAGCCGTCATAACTGAAGACGTCTTCGGAGATGATGGCACGGGTCTGTCCGGGGAGCGAGCTGTCGAGTGCGGTCTCCATCACGGCCTGGATCATCGTGCCCTGAATGACCGTGTTCGAGGGATTTGCGATGACTTCGGCTTGTGTGATGGCGCTCGGCAACGCGCCGTTCAGCACGAAGTCTGTCACCTCGCCGAAGGTGCGTTCGGTAAGTTCTGTCTCGCCCGCATTGGCGCCGCCCGTTCCGCCGAAGGCGATAACGGGGGAGGAAATCCGCCGTTCCTGGAAGGCACGCTCCTCCTCGGCCCGACGTTGCAGCTCGGCCAGCCGCCGCGCCTCTTCTTCACGCCGCAGCCGCTCTTCTTCGCGGGCGCGCAACTCTTCGTCGGTGGGGCCGAGCGGTGCGGGTGCCGGCTTGTTGGCCTCCAGCCGCGCGAGGTCCAGGTCGATACGCAGCTGTTGCAACTCCCGATCTCGTTTGGCGAGTTCGGCCTGGAACTGTTCCTGAGCATTCTCGGAGGCGTCCTGTAGGGCGGCGATCCGTGCGGTCAGCGCATCGATCGCCTCCGCTGCCGCGCTGTCCGCCCCGGCGTCGGTGTCCGGCGCGTCGCGCAGCTCCTCGATCTGGGCTTGGAGTGCGGCGATCTGCGCCAGAAGTTCGGCGTTGAGTTCTGGTTCGACGAGAACGATCTCGGGTTCCGGGGCGGGCGGCGGCACGAAGGGTTCGATCTCTCCGAACCCGTCACCCTCGGTTTGGAACTCGTCCGGGGTGGCCGTCGGCAGGGCGACCTCTTCGCCCGGGCCCGAAAACAGCAAGAGGACCAAGCCGCCCGCCAGGATGAGCCCTGCGAGGAGGAGGGCGAGGAGCGGTGAGCGGCGTTTCGGGGCGGGTCCGTGGCGCGGATTGCCCCGTTCGAGCGCGGCGAGGCGCTGTTCGAGATCGGTGTTATTGTCACTCATGAGGCGGCCTCCACGGGCGGGGTCGCCTCGATACAGACCACGTCCTCTCCCAGACGCAGCACCCATTGGCGTCCCACGCCCGAGACACGGATCACACCGTCTTCGACCGCGCCCGTGTTCACCGTGCGCTCGCGCCCGTTCGTGTAGCGGAAGATCGCTGGGACGGGCGCGTTTCGCGGGATAGCGAAATAGGTGAAGGTGCCATCGTCCCAAACCCGCGTCGGCGTGAACTCCGTCCGTGCGCTGGCCCCGTAATTGTAGTTCGGGGCGGCGCGGGCGATGGCATTGGCTGGTCGGCGATTATCCTCAGGGTAGCGGAATTGAACCACGTAAAAGGTCGGGTTCGAGACCTCGTTGACGTTGAAATAGTAGCTCCGCCTATTGGTATAGACGGTCACATTGGTGTGGACCCCGCGCGCGACGGGTTTGATCGCAAAGGCGCGGCCACCCGGCACACCGTCGATCTCGAAGCCTTCGGTGTCACCGGCGATGATTGAGCGAATGCTCTCGCCTGTCCCGAACTCGATGGTCGTGACATGGGTCAGGGAAACGTTCAGCCTGTAGACTTGGCCTTCCTGATAGGAGGCTACCCGCACGCGGTGGTCGTTGGGTCCCCCGCGCGGGATCGCCTCGGCTGACGCGTGGGGCGCAAACAGGGAGACCAAAAAAAAGGCCGCGAGGAACGCTCTGGCGTGTCCGGCGTGTTTCGCATTGCAAAGAGCCTGGCGCTTCTCGCGCTTTTGGGACGCTGGCAAGGCGTTCCCTGATTTCTTGTTCCGGAAGCGCACTTACTGGTTCTCCAATCTGTCCGAGCGGATCGCGTATTCGACAACCGTGAAGCCAAACGGGTTGGTCCAGACCTGGTCGATGGAGCGGCTCTCCTCGGGGTGGAACTCGAAGAGGAGCGTCGCGGTGAAGAGGCCCGCCTGAACCCCCTGAATCGAGGTCAGGCGCTTGCGAAGCCGCACCGTGGCCCGGTTGTTTCCGATCAGGTTGATGCTGAGGATCTCGACTTCGAGGCGGGCGTTGGGTCCATAGACGGTCGGGGGATAGTCGGCATTGGCCGAGTTCCAGATCTGGCGCAGTGAGGCCCCTGCTGCACGGTCCGAACGGCGCAACACGCTGCGGATGCGCACGTCATTGTCGAGCTGGTTGTAGACCTCGCGGTCGGTCACGTAGCGGAAGACCTCCGCCTCGATGATGGCGCGGTTCTCGGTGACGGTGGTGGCCCCGACAGAGGCTTCGGGCAGGGCGAAGCCGGTGGCGGGGTCGTAGGGCACCACCACGGGCGGAGGATCGACATCGAGGATGGCCACGGCGGCCGCGCTGAGGCAGCCCAGGATGCCAAAGCCAAGGCCGAAGAGTCCCAGGCGCTGCCAGAGCCGTTCCCGTCTCAGCGCGCCGTAGACCAGTTCCTCCTCGATGATGGCTGTTTCTTCGTCCAACAATCAGCCCTCAATCCGCATTCAGTTCCGGGAGCGTGAACTCCATGAAGCGTTGTTCTTCGGCGATGGTGGCGGCATCGATCACGCCGCCGGTGCCATCTCCTACGGTCTGGATCGCTTCGAGCTGCCACATGGCGACGAGCGCGATGGCAAGCTCGGCCGTAACCCGCGTGTTGAGATCGACGCTCTCCTTCAGCTCGTCCATGTCGTCGATGAGCCCGACGAGCCGGTCGACACGTTCGAGCGATTGCCCGGCATCCTCGTAGCTGTTCTGGGCCGCGGCCGAGACCAGCGCGCCGGTCGTGGCCTGTGTCGCCACGCGCTCGGCCCCGGGATTGCCGCTGCGGGCCATTTCCGAGAGCGTGTCCTCGTCGAAGCCGAGATCGGCCAGCACTCTATCCATCTGGGTTTCGATCTCGCCGGCGCCGGATCCGGTGAGCCCGGAGAAATCCCCCGTCTTGATGGCTTGAATCGTGGCGATGATGTCGCCGAACTCCTGGTCCAGGAGACCGTTTAGTTCGTCTTCCATCTGAGTCCGGATGATCTCGGGCAGCTCTGCCAGACGCGTCAACGCCTCATATGTTCGTTGTAGCTCGGCGAGCTGCTCCGTAAGCGTGGCAAGCTGTTCGCGGAGTTGCACGAGTTGCTCGTTTTGCAGGATCTCGTCCTCGATCATCTGCCGGAGCTGCTGGATGTTTTGGGCGATGTTCTGGGTGTCCACGACCGGCACGCCCTGGGCCAGGACGGGGGGACTGGCCACGAAAGGCGAGCAAAGCGCCAAGACGCTGGCTAGGGTCAACGTGCGAAGTGGTGCTGAAATGAACATTCTGCGGGGCATCAATCCAGATCCTCCAATGTGAACTCCATGAATTCGTTCTCGGCCATGCGGGCGGCGGCCTGGGCCAGTTGGGCGGCACTGAGCGGTTGGGTCCGGGCAGCTTTCAGGCGAATGCGCGCAGCCATCAGCCGGACCAGGTCGGCGCGGGCATAGGTGTTGAGCGCCATGCTCTCCTGGAGGTCCTGGGTCGCGCCGATCCGGGTAACGATGTCCTGGACGCGCAGGGCGGCTTGCCGGATGGCGGCGGGGGAATTGCTGCCGTAGTAGGCGGCGCCGAACCCGCTGAGCGAGAGATTGGCGTTGGCGAGAAGCGCGGGGTCGATCGTGCCGAGCGCCTCGATGCCACCGATCCTCGCGAGGTAGAGATTGTAGCGTTCGGGGATGACCGTGACGTAGTGTTGGGTCTCCTTGAAGGGCGGTACGCCGCCATATTCGAACACCCGGCCCGGACCGGCGTTATAGGCCGCGAGCGCGTTGACGACGTTGCCGTCGAAGGTGTTGAGCTGGGCCGCGAGGTAGCGCGCGCCGCCTGTCACCTGCAGGTAGGGGCTGTCATAATATTCCGGGTTGATCCCGAGATCGCTCGCGGTGCCCGGCATGATCTGGGTGAGGCCGAAGGCGCCCACGGGCGAGCGTGCGCCGATGGAGAAGCGGCTCTCCTGCCAGATGAGCGCCTGCAGGAGGGCGCGCCATTGCACGACGGAGAGACCGGCCCGCCCGACCCCGGGCCGCCCGTGGGTCTCCTGGGCGACCCGGATGATCAGCTGCTCGATGTTTTCGGCGGCATCGCCAAACATGCCCGCGCCGCCGGGATTAGGGTCGACATCGCCCGAACCGTAGACCGCTGCCACGGAGCGGTCCGGATCGCCGCTGCCGTTTTCGAGATTGGCGACCATGCCCGGCAAGCCCTGGCCACCGAAACTTGTCTGCGCATCAAGGATGGCACGTAGCACGGCCAGCTGTTCCTGTTCGATCTCGGTCAGGAGCTCTTCGACGGTGAGCTTGTCTCGCTGGACCGCGAGATCGGCGTCCCGGTCGCCCGTCTCGACGATATCGCGGGCCGTCAGCCCGGAATCGTTGGTGGGAACGCCCTGGGCGAGCGTGGCTGCCGGCAGGAGAGCCGCCAGGAGGATATGTGCGACCCTAGACCTCAACGCTGTCTTTCGGGTTTCCGATGGGTGTGAAGATGCAATCCGGCTCGGCGCGGTCGAGCGAGGCGCGGAATGCGAAGCAGTTGGCCTGAGGTTCGCGATATTCGGCGCAGGAAGAGAGAACGCCGAGTGCGGCGAGGAGGATAAGGGGTCGGATCATGGGAGCCTCCAGAAATCAGGACGGTCGCGGTAGTCGGGGCCGACGAGGGCCTCGCCCTTTTCCATGCCGCCGAGGATGGTGAGGAGGGGGCCGAGGGCGGAGAGGTCGGCATCGACCACCACCGAGCCACCGTCGTCACGGATGAGCGCGAGGCGGCTGTCGCTGCCGGTGTTCAGGAGCACGTCGAGTTCCTTCTCGAAGAGGTTCAGCATCGCGTAATCCGAGGCGTGCGCCCGGATGTTGGGGAGCAGGATCTGGGTTGGCACCGCCTCGACGATGGTCTTGCCGGTCCGCGTGCGTTCGAGCTGGCTCGCATATTGCGTCATCATCACCGCGACCGTGTTCTGTTTCCGGGCGGTCACCAGCCAGTTCGAGAGCCGTTCGGCAAAGTATGGGTTGTCGAGCGCCTTCCATGCCTCGTCGATCACGATGATGGTGGGACGCCGGTCCTCGATCTCTCGCTCAATCCGGCGGAAAAGATAGGAGAGCACCGCCATGCGCTCCTTCTCGCTTTCGCTTTCGAGAATGCCGGTCAGGTCGAACCCCACGACGTCGCCATCAAGCGAGAAAGTGTCCTCCAGGCTTTGGCCGAAAATCCAGCCGTATCGCCCATCCTCGGTCCATTCGAGAAGCCGCTGGTGAAGATCGCCATTGTCGTCGGTCGAGACAAAGAGCGAGGCGAAGTCCTTCCAGTTCCGCAAGGCCGGGTTGGTGGCTGTGGCGTTCTGGCGGACCACCTCCTGGATGCGGTTCGTTTGCGCCGGGGTCAGGGGCTTGTCGGAGCGGTAGAGCAAGGAGGCGAGCCAATCCGAAAGCCAGGCCGTGCCGCGCTCATCGATCTCGGTCCAGAGCGGGTTGAGGCCGGTCGCCTGTCCCGCCTTGATCGAGGCGTAGCGCCCGCCATTGGCGCGGACGGCCATTTCCATCCCGAGCCGGTAGTCGAAAACGAAGATGCGCGCGCCGACCCGCCGGGCTTGCGTCATGAGGAAGGCCGAGAGGACGGACTTGCCGGAACCGGGGCGGCCTAGAATGAGGGTGTGGCCGCTGGTGGGCTCCGTCTCGGGGCTGCCCTGCTCGTGGTAGGAGAACCGGTAGGCGCTCTGCTCCGGGGTCGGGAAGAGCGTAATCTCCTGGCCCCAGGGAAGCTGGTGTTTTTCCTTGCCGAGTTGCGTCCGGTGAAGTGCTGCGAAGTCCGCAAAGTTGCGGTTGGTGACGGCACTGGCGCGGACCCGTTTTGGCTGGTTGCCCGGATGCTGGCTGAAGTAGTGAGATTTCGCGGCCATCCGCTCGCCGATCATCTTCACGCCTTCGGCGGCCGCGGCGTTGACGATCTCGGCCCCGAGGGTTTGCAACTCGTCGAGACTGTCACAAAAGACGGTCACGACCATGTGGTGTTCGCCGAAGCTCTGGCGTTTGGCTTCGAGATCATCGTGCGCGATGTCGAGCGCTTCGAGGAGCGAGAGCGCGGCATCCTGCGAGGCTTGCATCTGGCGTTTCTGCCGCTTGATCCGGCCCGCCATCAGGTTCGAATTGATCGGTGTGAAGGAATGGGTGACGATCATGTCGACCGGCAGGTTCAACATGTCGAACATGGTGCAAGTGGTGCCTTCGGCATATTCGCCGATGGTGAAGCTCTTGCCGTAGCGATGACCGACGACGCCATCGGATAGCTCGAAGTGATCCTCCAGAAACGTGACCCGGGTATTGGCAACATTGTAGGCGAGAAACCCGTAGCGGTTTGCCGGATAGAGCGGCAGTTCGCGGCCGGTGTTGAGCGCGCCGAGGAACCCGACCAACTCGCCAGAGTCTGCTGAAAGGATGCGGGGCTTGAGTTCCGCCAGGCCGGAGGTGAAAACCCCGACTGCCTCTTTGAGCCGCCGGACCCGTTTCGCGGTCTCCTCCTTGAACCGCTCCGGTGCGGAACGGTTCACGAAGCCAAGAAAACTCCTGGGCGGCGGGCGGTGGATGATGGTGAGTGTGAGGGTCTTGTCCCGGAGACCTGCCGAGGCCAGCTTTGCGCGCCAGGCATCATCCACGGCGTGAGCGAAGCCGTCCCCCTTGACCGGGAGCAGGTCCGGCGTGATCGACTTCGAGACCTTGTGCACGTAGTAGCTGAACTCGGGGCCCAGCTGCGCGATGATCCGGGCAAAGAGCGCCGTCACCTTGTCGAGATAGGTATCGTCTGTGGTGTAGCTGTTGACCCCACTGAGCCGGATACACTGGAAAAGCTCGTTAACCCGCGTCCGGATAGTGTGGTCATCGACCAGGCTGACATAGGGCAGCATATGCGCGAGGCGTTTCTCGCGGGCATACCAGTCTGGCATGAGGGTGCGTTCATCCATGGTCTCGTCACGGGGCATAACTGTCGCCCCCGTGGATGGACCGGTTCCGCGTCGGCGGGGTCTCCTGGAGCGCGGTCATCATCACGTCGATGAAGCGGGGATCCCAGTCAGCCGCCTTCCAGAGAACCGGATAGAGCACCGCCGCGATGCCCAGGACAGCCAAGTGCTGCACCCAGACGAAGAGCAGCACAGAGCCGAAGAGCCAGACCATGGCATACATGATCGGCAGGCCGAGGAGCTTGGGCGGGCGGACAAGGCCCAGGAAGAGGGGGGATCGCTCTGCCACGTTGTCGACCCCTTACGGCGTACCACCACCAAAGACGGCGGCAACGATCGTCGGCGCTGCTGCAACGCCGGCGATGCCGACCATCACCCAGAGGGCCTGGCGCAGGTCGATGATGTTGAAAAACCAGCTGAGGAACACGCCGAGGACCGCGAGGGTGGCGATGACGACGCCAAGCGGCCCGGTCAGCGCGTCCACGATGCCCTGAAGCAAGCTCTGAATCGGGGAGAGGTCGATGCTCTGGGCCAGGGCCGGTTCTGCCGAAACGATGAGGAGAGCGGCGAGGGTGATCAGGGATTTCGTCATTGGCTTCATGGGGACGCTCCTTCCAGCCGGTTGAAGACGGCCAGCACCCGCTGGACGTGGTTTTGGGTTTCTCGAAACGGTGGAATGCCGGAATGCTCGCGCACAGCGTCGGGCCCGGCATTGTAGGCGGCGAGCGCGAGGCGCGCATCGCCAAACTCGGCCAGCATTAAGGCGAGGTAACGCGCGGAGCCGTCGAGGTTCTGCCGCCAGTCATGAGCGTCGACGCCAAGTGCCCGGGCCGTATTGGGCATCAACTGCCCGAGCCCGACCGCCCCGACATGGGAGACGGCGTGTGGATTGTACGCGCTCTCGATCTCGATATTGGCGCGATAGAGGTGGAGCCAGTCCGTGACGGTGATATCGGCTGCACGGAGCCCAGGGTGGCTCGCATAGCGCAGTCCGGTCTCCTCGATCGCGGCGAGAATATCCGGGCGTGGCGTGAGCGCGCGAGGGGTCACCGCCGCGACGCGCACCCCTTCACGTCCCTCGGTGCGGCTCTCCTCGCCCAGGATGCGCAACCCGTCTGAGGTCGAGCCAACGCCGACCCCGTCATTGTAGTTGCGCGCGAACCGTTCCTGAGCGCGCGACGGCGAAAGAGAGCCATCCCCCGCCATCACCAGGACCATGTCTGCCGATGCCGGGAGGCCCAGGGAGGAAAAGAAAAGGGCGCTAAGCCCGGCTGGCAGCCATCTCTTCGCTGGAAAGCTTCTGAACCGTCCGCTTGCCCTCTTCCAGGGGCACGTCGGCGTGCGAGAAACCGATCCCTTGCAGGAAGGAGATGACCCCGGTGACGGTCTTGATCTCGCGGATCTTGATGTCGTTGCGCGAGGTTCGGGTCCGGGCCGTGACCAGAAGTTTCTCGATCCCGTCGTCGCTGACAGCGCGCATGATCCAGACCCCATGCCAGTTGGGGCCTTTCTTGAAGGCGTCTTCCTTGCAGACAACTTCGACGCGATAGCCGCTGGCGACCAGATCGCGGAATCTGGGTTCGGTGACCACATTCGGGGCTTCTTTTTCTAGGTCCATCACCCGGATCACGTTCTCCAACAGGGCGAATGACCGGGCTTCAGGTGTTGAAACCAAGTCATACGATGATATATTATTGACGCACAAGATAAACTTTTGATGCGACAAGCGGATTCTTGCTCAATTAACGAATAGACGGTTCCCATGCATTTGATCAAGGAAATAGGGGGCTTGGACGCCCTCAGGTTGTGCACATCGAGCGTGGCACAAGCTATACTTCTGGTCACGTGCCTGGTGGGTGAAGCCTCCGCCGCGTCCTGTTTGCCGCCGCCCAGGCCGTTCGTGCCAAGCGATTCCGAAGCCGCGCAAGCCTATGCCGATCTCATCCGCAGCGACTTTGAGCTCTACATCCGGGACATCCAAAGCTACTTTCGGTGCTTGGAGGAGGAGCGTGCCCGGGCGTTCGAAGAGGCGCGCGAGGTGAGCCAGGACTACGGACGCTTCCTGGAATTGATGGACGAGTGAATTGGCCGCGACCTTTTCGAAGGGCCGCCGTCTTGTGACATTCCGCCGTATCGGCGGCGTGCAATTCGGAGTCTCTATCATCATGTAAACGCTCATTATCCACTTTTTAGATAATCTATAAAGTAGATTAGCCCTGTCACAAGAGGTTTGTGACACGTGGCGAAAACGATCAGGAGTTCGGGACATGAAGCACTTCGCGACGCTTTGATTGCGGCGCGGAAGGTGGCTGGTTTAACGCAGGCGGAGCTCGCTTTGCGTCTGAGATGTCACCAGTCTTTTGTCGCCCGTCTGGAGAGCGGCGAGCGTAGGGTCGACGTGGTTGAGTTGATCGTACTCGCGCGTGCTCTGCAGATCGATCCGGTTACGCTATTGGCGGCAGCCGAGGCGGCGACGGATCTCAATCACCGGATTTAGGACGAGGCGATGGGATCGTCGCCTCTTATGGAGTGATGAGCTCAAGCCCCGGTGGGACCGAGGGGCAATGATAACAACGAATTGTTACGGGGCGCTGCGACGCACGGCCTCTGGTACAGGTTTGGTGCAGGGAAAACGTCTTAGTAGTTCACCTGCTCGAACCCGTAATTGCCCTCGTAGTCTCGCCAGTCGACGAAGACCGAGCGGTGATAGATTGAGGGACAATGATCGCCCCAACGTTCCAAGCCGACATGGGCCTCGGGCAACGCCGCGACGGAAGAACGAGACCACGAAAAATCGCCCTGGGTTCCATAGGTTCCGAGACGGATGTGTTCGTACCGGCTGCAATCACTGTCACGGGACTCGACTTGCTGCGCGTAGCGCACATCATAGACACGGATAGAGCGGACGAAATTGAATTCCGGCCCACTGATGTCGATATCGGCGCGGTTCTGGATCAAATGTAATGCGAACCCGTCAGGTTGGGGTAGGGGGTCGACACCTTTCGACCGCAGGACGGCTGGCAAGAGGGCGCCAGCGTTCTCGGGATCAGATTCTGCGAGGCTCTGGGGCAGGTGAGAAGCGTTGGAGAAGTCAAAGACACGCGGAGTGCGACCGGGATCGTCTACAGGTTCGAAGGAGGCCCCCATGGGGCAACGCCAGATCTGCAGCGGGGGCTCGACAGGCCAGGGCGTGATCCGACGGATGAACTCTGCACGCGCCCGCGAGCAAGGTTCTGACGCCGGCCAGCCGCCGGAGAGGCAGAGCAGAATGGCGCAATCGATCGGGTAGGTCTGTGCCGAAGCCTTGGTCGAGGCGCCGAAGAGGGAAGCCGTGCTCACAATCGTTGCAAAAGTAAAATGTCGAAGGAAACTGCGCATGACGAGGTTCTCAGTCGGCTGATATGCGTATGTTATGAGCTTCAATAGTATATTATTGTAAGAATGTCAATCTAACGCAGTTTGTTTATCGCGGTTTCAGGTTTAGGGCGGGTCCGGTGAGATCGATCGCCCACGTGACAACTTTTCAAGGAGATCTGTGACTGCATCGTTGGCTACTGCCTTCGCAGCAGCGAGCATGTCCTTGCTCAGAAGTGGATCTATTTGGTCGGCAGCGCGCTCGGTGCCGAGCCAGAGTATGGACAGCTCGGATGTGTTCCATTGATAGACCCAGCCAACAGTTCGGCCCTCGGGACTACGGATGAGTCGAGCGACCGGAGCCGCTTCTTCCTTGTCAACACTCACTGGTTCTTGATCGCCTTTACTATGTACAATCTGTCTGTCAGGTGGGCCGCCGCGTTTGTTTGGTCGTTCAGGGCAAACTCAATCCCATTCCGGTGAAAAGAGGCGGCACCGGCGGAGCCGATGCCGCCAAGGTTTCGCCCACAGGGAGGTGGTAGAGGGCGAAATTCAATGATATCAATGCGCCGAAAGCATTCGCATAATCTATCTTATGTTAATTTACAGACTCCGCCATCTTGTACCGCCCGCGACTCAGACAACAGCTTCTCCAGATGCGCCGCAACGTTTCGTCCTGCGGCCATTGCGATATGTGGGTCGGTTTTCTGGTAGACGGAAGCGGCGATATTCTGGACCGAATCCGGGGTGTTTGAGAGGTGGGCGAGGATCTCCGCCTCGCGACGCATGCGGTTGGAAAGCAACCGTTTGACGTAAGGTTGCGGATCCCGGAGTATAGGTCCGTGCCCCGGAAAGTAGATCCTATCGTCGCGCTCAATCAGCCGCTGTAGCTGCGCGCAGTAGTCGTGCATGTTTCCGTCAGGGGGGCTGACGATCGAACTGTTCCAACTCATAACGTGGTCGCCCGTGAAGAGCACTCCGTCAGGTCTCGCGAAACAAAGGTGGTCGCTCGCGTGACCAGGTGTGTGCAGGACGGTAAGACCGGCAATGACCTGTCCGTCCTCCAGAAACCGGTCAGGTCGAAATGCATCGTCAGGGAATGCCCGTGAGGCATAAACAGGTGCGTCTGTCCGTGCTCGCAGGGCTGGGACGACTCCAAAATGATCAGAATGGTGGTGTGTGAGCAGAATCCCAGATGGTTTGGCCCCCAAATTTTCGATGATTGCCCCGAAATGTGTACTGTCTTCTGCTGGGCCGGGGTCGATTATGAACCGACCATCAGGCGTATCAATGATGTAGCTATTTGTCCCGTGGTAGGTCATCTTTCCGGGATTGTTCGCGACGATCCTCAGAATTCCAGGGGCCAATTCGACTCCCTTCGCGCGGCAAGGCTTCGGCTCTGAGAAAAACATGCTGCTTCTTTTCATTGTGTGCGACCAGGTATTGATTGCGAACAATTTGGTTCGCACAGTTTTGCGCATTGCTCTCGCATGGCGCCGGAAACCTCAGGCTGGCGTCCGATGCCTGTCAAATCCGGCATCGGACTATTTCAACTTACATTGGACCAAGCCCGTATGAGACTGAAACAGTCTGATACGGTCTTGGGCTGGCAGTCACACAGCGCGGCGATTATGGTAAGCAGTATACAGAACTACAGCAATTGTCGCCTTCGTCAGATCCCCGAGAAGGAACGGGTAAAGACCGGCGTTCAGCAACTTTTCGCCATAGCCGACAAAGCCACCCAACCAGAGCAGCCCTGCGCAATACATGACTATCGAACCCAAAAAGACCGCGACAGATGCTCTGAACGCAGGCCGAAGTCCTTGCAGTGCTTGAACAATCCACCCGGCGGCGGCCGCCGCAAGTGCGAAGCCTACCAAGTATCCGCCTGTGGGACCCGCAATATACGCCGGTCCGGCCAGAGCCGGAGGCGTGCCTGCGAAGACCGGCAGGCCAAGCAGACCTTCAAAAAGGTATGTCACAACAACAAGACTACTGCGCACCGGCCCCAGGAAAAGGCCCAGACCCAAGACAACCAGGGTTTGTGTAGACATGGGAACCGGGTAGAACGGCACCACGATTTTGGCGGATAGTGTCAGAAGAATTGTGCCGACGAGAATTATCGAGATCTCTTGGGTAAGTTTTGCGAGTGTTTGGCTTTGAGTGGTTTCCAGATTCATCTTTTTCGTCCTTGTTTCTGTAGATTGTTAATTTTTTGGATAGTAAGCTCACATGCGCTTGGCGACTTCTTCCAACATGACTTCGCTCGCCCCGCCGCCGATGGCCTGCACACGGGCATCGCGTGACATGCGTTCCACCGGTGTTTCGCGCATATAACCCATACCGCCGTGAAACTGGACGCAGTCATAAAGCACGCTGTTCACCAGTTCGCCGCAATAGGCTTTGACCATCGAGACCTCTTTCACGCAGTCACCGCCCGCGGCATCCAGACCGGCGGCGTGATAGACCAGCTGACGTCCTGCAGCGATCCGCGTCTGACAGTCGGCCAGCCGTTGGCGCACGGCCTGCTTGTCCCACAGAACGCCGCCAAAGGCCCTGCGCTGCTTGACATAATCCACGGTCATGTCCAGCGCGGTTTGCGCTTCGGCACAGGCCATCGCACCCAGCACAATGCGTTCGTTCTGGAAGTTCTTCATTACCGAATAGAAACCGCGGTTGACCTCGCCCAAGACGTTTTCGGCCGGGATACGGACATCTTCGAAGATCAGTTCGG
Source organism: Pseudooceanicola lipolyticus (assembly GCF_002786325.1). Taxonomy (GTDB): domain Bacteria; phylum Pseudomonadota; class Alphaproteobacteria; order Rhodobacterales; family Rhodobacteraceae; genus Pseudooceanicola_C; species Pseudooceanicola_C lipolyticus. The sequence goes on from NZ_PGTB01000002.1 coordinate 85,406, forward strand.
CAGTGTCCGAGCACAGCCAGCCGGTCTTGTTCAACGCCCGTCCGACCGAAAAGCCCGTCGTGCCTTTTTCGACCGCAAATATGGTGATCCCGCGCGACCCCTTGGCATCGGGATCGGTCTTGGCACCGACAAAGTAGAGATCGCCATGCACGCCGTTGGTGATGAACATCTTGGTGCCGTTCAGCACCCAATCCGACCCGTCCCGCACCGCGCGGGAGCGCATGCCCGCCACGTCCGAGCCCGCGCCCGGTTCGGTCACAGCAACGGCGGTGATCATTTCGCCCGAGACGATCGACGGCATCCAGCGCGCCTTCTGTTCGGGCGTGCCGGCGTTTTCCAGATGCGGCGAGGCCATGTCGGTGTGGACCAGAACGGTGGCCGAGAACCCGCCGAAAGTGGATCGCCCGACCTCTTCGGCCAAAACCACGCTGGACATCACGTCCAGCCCCGCGCCGCCATACTGTTCGTCATAGCGCATCCCCAGCACGCCGAGATCACCCATTCGGCGCAGCACGTCGCGGGGTACCTTGCCCTCCTCCTCCCAAGGCTCGGCCTTGGCGGTCACCTCGGCTTCAATGAACCGGCGCAACTGGTTGCGGATCATCTCGAGGTCTTCGTTGAACGGGCCGGTGACCTGAGTAATGCTGTCTTGTCTGGTCATGTGTTTTCCTCTGGATCGAGTTTGATAAGTGGGGCGTGCCCGGCGACCGTATCGCCGGGTGCACAATAGATTTCAGTCACCACGCCCGCGACCGGCGCGGGCAGGCTTTGCAACAGCTTCATGGCCTCAAGCACCACCAGCGTGTCACCGGCTTTGACGCGGTCGCCGAGTGCGACGCGCACCTCGGCCACGGCGCCGGGCATGGGTGCGGACAACAGGTCAGCGACGCCAGACCCGCCGGTGGCACGTTGCAGATGCTGGTCTTCCAGCGTACGCAGGTCTGTCGCGGTCATTCCAGCAGGGGTTTGCAGGTGCACTCGCCAGTGACTCGGCGCGCGCACGACGTAAGCGATGCGCGAAAACGGAACCCCGTCGATGCGTCCGCTCAGACGGCATCCTGTTAAAGCGGCACTCTCGACCGTGATGGTCTGGCCGTCCGGTTGAATGGCAGTCAACCCCGACCCGGAGCCGTACATGCGGATCGGTTCGTCTTTGGTTGTGTCCCAATAGAAGGCCGCGCCGGACTGTCCCGCAGGGGCTGTGAGTCGCCATGACCCTAGGCTTTCCCAGGGCGACGCGCCCGCCGGCACGAGACGCAGATGCAGCGCCATCGCGGCAAAGGCCATGTCCCGGGGATCAGCGGACGGTTCAGTCCAGCCGCCTGGAAACATCTCGGGCAGGCCCGAGGTATGGTGACGGAACGCCGCAAAATCCGGGTGTGCCAGTAACGCGCGTTGATAGGCCAGGTTCAGGCCGACGCCGCCGACGGCAAAAGCATCGATCGCGGTGATCGCCCGGCGGATCGCCCCGGTCCGATCCGGCGCGTGGACGATCAGCTTGGCAATCATGGAATCGTAGTGGTGGCCGACGACCGAACCGCACTCTACCCCAGTGTCCAGCCGCACATCCGCAGGCGGCGCCCAAAGGGTGATCTCGCCCGTTTCGGGGTGAAAATTCTCGGCCGGGTTTTCGGCGGCGATGCGGATTTCAATGGCGTGCCCGTCAAACTGCACATCGCCTTGCGTCAGCGCCAGCGGCTCGCCCCGCGCGATGCGCAACTGCCATTCGACCAGATCGATGCCGGTGATCGCCTCGGTCACGGGGTGTTCCACCTGCAACCGGGTATTCATTTCCAGAAAGTAGTATTCACCGCGCCCGGGGTCATAGAGGTATTCCACCGTTCCGGCGGAGCGATAGCCGATCGCCTGCGCCAACCGCACCGCTGCCGCACGCATGCGGTCGCGCACAGCCTCGGGAAGATCGGCGGCGGGGGCTTCTTCGATCAGCTTTTGGTGGTTGCGTTGCAGCGAACAATCGCGGTCGCCCAGATGCAGCACGGTGCCGTGAGTGTCGCCCAGAACCTGCACTTCGACGTGGCGGGCACGGGGCGCATAGCGTTCGAGGAACACCGCCGGATCGCCGAAGGCGCTCTGCGCTTCGGCCCGGGCAGATGCAATCGCTTCGGGTGCGTCGCCCAGATCGGAGACAAGCCGCATCCCGCGTCCGCCGCCGCCGGTGCTGGCCTTGACCAGAAAGGGGGTGCCAAGCGCCTCGGCCTCTTGTAGCAGGCGCGCGTCGGACTGATCCTCGCCGCGATAGCCGGGCAGGACGGGCACGCCTGCGGCTTCGGCGGCAGCCTTGGCCTCGATCTTGGAGCCCATCCGCGCGATAGCGTCGGGTTCCGGCCCGATGAACACAAGGCCCGCCGCCTCGACCGCCGCCGCGAAACCGGCATTCTCAGACAGAAAACCATATCCCGGGTGCACCGCACCCGCGCCCGTCGCCCGCGCGGCCTCAAGGATGGCCTCGACGTTCAAATAACTGTCTGACGGGGCGGCCCCACCGATGCAGACGGCATGATCGGCCTCGGCCACGAAGGGCGCGTCGCGGTCCGCGTCCGAAAACACCGCTACGCTTTCCAGCCCCAGTTTGCGGCACCCGCGCTGGATGCGCCGGGCAATCTCGCCCCGGTTGGCGATCAGAACGCGGGTGAAGCTCATTTCACCCGCCATGACGGAACGCCCTTGTTGATGAAGCTGTTGATGCCTTCGATACCTTCCTCCGTCTCCCACGCATCGGCCAGCCGGTCGGCGGTGTAGATCATGTTGGTCTCCAGATCGTGGGACGCGACATAGGCGATCAGCGCCTTGGTATCGGCCACGGCACCCGGCGCGGCCTGAAGGTGATCATGCACCACCCGGTTCACCGTGGCGTCCAAGTCGCCCGGCGCGACAACCTCGGTCAACAGACCGATCCGCTCGGCGCGGGCCGTGTCGAACAACGCCCCCGACAGCATGGTTTCACGCGAATGCACCCTGCCGATGCGGGCCACCACATAAGGCGATATATTCGCGGGCAGAAGGCCCAGTTTGACCTCGGTCAGACCGAAGCGCGCGCCTTCGGCGCCGATGGTGTAGTCGCAGACGGAGATCATGCCGACACCGCCACCGTAGGCCGGGCCGTTGATCCGCCCGATCAAGGGCTTGGGCAGCGTGTCAAGGCGGCGCAACAGCCGCGCCAGCGTGGCGCTTTGTGCGACCCTTTCACTACGGGTTTTCTCGACATTAGAGGCGAACCAGTTGAAATCGCCGCCCGCGCAGAAGCTCTTGCCCGCGCCGGTCAGGACCACAATACGCACATCGTCATCTGCAGCCAGCTTTTCGGCGGCATCGTATAGCTCTGCGATCAATTCGCCATTCAGCGCATTGTGTTTGTCGGGGCGGTTGAGCGTCAGCCTGGCGACGCCACGCGCATCGGTTTCGATAAGGATCGTGTTGTAGGTATTGGTCAACTTGAAGCCTCACATTCTGAATACAGGCGTATGGCGACCGGCTTCGGGCACCGATGTCACGATGGCCAGACACAGGCCAAGGATATCGCGGGTTTGCGCGGGTTCGATCAGCCCGTCATCCCAAAGCCGCGAGGTGGCATAATAGGCATCGGACTGTTCACCGTACTGGGCCCGAACCTGCTCCTCGATTAGCTTCATGTCGGCCTCCATCTTGCCCGGGTCGCCCCCTTTCTGGCGGCGCAGTTCCAGCATCACATTTGTGGCGATGTCGGCAGACATGGTGGCCAGTTCCGCCGTGGGCCAGGCGAAGAGAAAATTCGGGGCGAAACCACGTCCGCACATGCCGTAGTTGCCTGCCCCGTATGAGCCGCCCAAGAGGACCGACAGGCGCGGCACCTTGGCAACCGACATGGCATAGACCAGCTTGGCGCTGTCTTTGGCAATGCCGCCGCGCTCGGCTTCGGTGCCGACCATGAAGCCCGAGATGTTGTGGAGGAACAAAAGCGGGATGTTGCGTTGATCGCACATCGACACGAATTGCGCGCCCTTGAGCGAACTGTCGGACACAAGCGCCCCATTATTTGCGAGAATGCCCACTCGATAGCCGTGAATCCGCGCGGTGCCGCAGACCAGCGTCTCACCCCATCCGGGCTTGAATTCGCGGAATTCGCCGGCGTCGATCATGCGCAGCAGAACCTCGCGCATGTCATAGGGCTGTTTGCGATCGGCGCTGATGACGCCAAGCAGTTCCTCTGGGTTGCGCGCCGGCGGCGCGCAGGTTGCATCGGGACCCATCGGGCGCGACAGGCCCAGTTCGGATACGATGTCGCGCATCAGAGCAAGCGCATGATACTCGTCCTCGGCCAGATGGTCAGACACACCGGAGACGCGCGAATGCATCTCGGCCCCCCCCAATGTTTCTCCATCAACCTCTTCGTTGATCGCCACCTTGACGATCGAGGGGCCGCCCAGATGGATGCGTGCGTTGCCGCGTACCATGATGACTTCGTCCGACAGGGCCGGGATATAGGCCCCACCGGCCGTGCAGCCTCCAAAGACCGCCGAGATCTGCGGCAGGCCGCTCGCGGACATGTTGGTTTGACGATAAAAGGAATTGCCGAAATGGCGGGCATCGGGGAAAACCCGGTCCTGCTCTGGCAGATAGGCACCGCCGCAATCCACCAGATAGAGGCAGGGCAGCCGGTTCTCGGCTGCGATTTCCTGGGCGCGGATGTGTTTCTGCACGGTTTCGTGATAGAAAGACCCACCCTTCACTGTCGCATCGTTGGCGATCACAACGCAGGGCAGCCCGTGGACGATCCCGATACCGGTCACGATCCCCGCACCGGGCACCTCGCCCCCGTATTGACCGTAGGCGGCAAGCGACGACAGCTCAAGAAACGCAGTGCCCGGATCCACCAGCAGGTCGATCCGTTCGCGGACCAACAGCTTGCTGCGCTTGCGATGCCGCGCGACCATATCGGGGCGGCCGCCAGCCGTTGCTTCGGCGATCCGCGCGCGCAGCGTTTCGACGCGCTCGCTTAGTGCGGCGTGGTTGCGGGTGTAGGTCTCTGATGCGGTCGGCACCGCTGTTTCAAGACGTGCCATGAAGTCAGGTATCCTGTCTTTGGAGTATCCCGTTGAGGAACACATCGGCATAGGTGCGTGACAACGCATCGGCGCTACCGCGGTCCGGGTCGAACCAATCGAGCGTGGCGTTCAATGTACCGATCAGCATCAGGCGCAGGCGACGGATATCGACGTCTTGCTTCAGCGTGCCGTCTTTCTTAAGCTGGGACAGAAGACTGTCCCACTCTGCCTCATAGGCCCTTCGCGTAGGCAAGTTGGCATCCCGGACGGATTGCGGCACCTGCCCGAAAATACGCACATTCGCCGATGTATAATCGCTCACATCAAGAAGTGCGCGCAGATGCGCCCGGATCGCGGCGCGCAGTACCGTTTCGCCGTCGGTATCGGCCCGCAGGTCGGTGATGGCGTCTCTCATACTCGCGTGAACGACCCGAATCCCTGCATCAAGAACGGCCGCGACGATCTCGTCCTTGGAACCGAAATGATAGTATATGCTACCCGCCTTGATCCCGGCGGCCTCGGCAATTTTTCGGAGCGAAACGGACCCGTAGCCTTGTTCGCGGAAAAGCCGCGCGGCAATGTCCAGCACCCCGTCCCGTCCGACCGCGCTGCGCGATGTCTCGTTGACTTTGCTTGCAGTGCTTTGTGCCATAGACCTTCGTTTCGCCTCAGCGCCTAACTAACGCCTGTTAGGTCAATAGCGCAAGTGAGTCAATCGTCTTAATCGTGCCCGATTGGAGTTTGCGGGAAATTCCGCATGGGCGACCGCCAAGAGGCCGCCCAGACAACAATGTGCTTGCCCGGACCCCGTTATCGGCTCCGGGCAAATGCTTTAGATCACGAAACCGCCACCGCAGATGACGTGCTGGCCTGAAATGAAGTTCGATTCCGGCGCACAGAACAGATAGACGGCACCGGCAGCTTCTTCCGGAGTGCCGACCCGGCCCAGCGGGATCATGCGCTCCATCTGGGACAGGAGATCGGGGTTCACGCCGACCTTGATCTCTTTTTCTTCGACCTTGATCGTGCTGTCGCCATCCGCGCTGCCTTCGGTCAGGCGGGTGCGGATCGGGCCGAAGGCGACGGCGTTGACGTTGACCTTGTAGCGGCCCCATTCCTTGGCCATCGTCCGGGTGACCCCTAGGATACCGGCCTTGGCGGCGGAATAGTTGATCTGGCCAGCATTGCCGCCGGTCCCTGCGATGGACGAGATGTTGACTACCTTGCGGAACACCTCTTGCCCGGCGGCGGCCTCTTCCTTGGCCTTGGCGCTGATCACCGGCTGGGCAGCGCGCAGGATCTTGAAAGGTGCCGTCAGGTGGACGTCGATGATCGCCTGCCACTGTTCGTCGGACATCTTCTGAACGACGCTATCCCAAGTGTAGCCTGCGTTGTTCACGATGATGTCTAACCCGCCAAAGCTGTCCACGCCGGTCTTGATGAACCGTTCGGCAAAACCGTCTTCGGTAACGCTGCCGGCACAGACCACGGCCTCAGCACCCATTGCGCGCACCGCCTCGGCGGTTTCATTGGCCGGATCGGCGTCCAGATCGTTGATCACCAGCCGGGCCCCTTCCGAGGCCAGTTTGAGAGCGATTTCGCGGCCAATGCCCCGGCCCGAGCCCGAGACCAGCGCCACGCGCCCGTCGAGTTTTCCAGTCATATTGATTCCTCCCGAAAGGCGCTATCAGGCTTTTTCATAAAGCGTGGTGACGCAGGCCCCGCCGAGGCCCAGATTGTGCTGAAGCGCCAGACGTGCGCCATCAACCTGGCGCGCATCTGCCTGGCCGCGAAGCTGCTGAACGAGCTCGGTACATTGCGCTAGGCCGGTCGCCCCAAGCGGATGGCCTTTGGACAAAAGACCGCCCGACGGGTTGGTCACGTATTTTCCGCCGTAGGTGTTGTCGCCATCATCAACGAATTTCGCCGCTTCGCCGCGACTGCAAAGGCCAAGCGCCTCATAGGTGATAAGCTCGTTGTGGGCGAAACAGTCGTGCAGTTCGACCACATCCACGTCCTCGGGCCCGATGCCCGCGTCCTCGTAAACCTGATCGGCGGCGCGCTTGGCCATCGAAAAGCCGACCACTTCGCGCATGTCATGGGCTTCGAAAGTTTCCGGGCCGTCCGTCGTCATGGCCTGCGCCGCGATCCGAACCGAACTGTCCAGTCCGTGCTTGTCGGCGAATTCCTTGGAACAAATGATCGCGGCGGCCGCGCCACAGGTTGGCGGACAGGCCATGAGCTTGGTCATGACGCCGGGCCAGACGACCTGGGCGGCCATGACGTCTTCCGCCGTCACCTCCTGCCGGAACAGGGCAACCGGATTCTTCGCAGCATGTCGGCTGGCCTTGGCGCGGATTTTTGCGAAGGTTTCCAGGGGGGTGCCGAACTCGTCCATATGCGCCTTGCCCGCACCGCCGAAGTACCGCAGCGCCAGCGGGATCTCGGCACTGCCAACCAGTTCGTCGGTTTCTCTGTCGAATGCCGCAAACGGGCTGACCCGGTCATGGAACATCGCACCGATTGCGCCGGGCTGCATCTGTTCGAACCCAAGTGCCAGAGCACATTCGACCGCGCCGCTTTCAACTGCCTGCCTGGCCAGGAACAGGGCGGACGATCCGGTCGAGCAGTTGTTGTTCACATTCAGAACCGGGATGCCTGTCATTCCGACATGGTACAGGGCGCGCTGACCGCAGGTGCTGTCGCCATAGACATAGCCAACATAGGCCTGTTGGACTTTATCATAATCCAACCCTGCGTCTGCCAGAGCGGACCGGGTCGCAGCGGTCGCCATCACATCGTAGCTTTCGGATTTTCCCGGCTTCTGGAACGGGACCATCCCAACGCCTGCAACATAGGCTTTGTCTGTCATTTCTCTCTCTCCCAAGTTCGGTCAGGCCACCCTAATCGGTCCGCCAGCCTATTTTCTACCATTTGTTAGATTTTAAATCCCAACCTTGGGAAGTGTCAATATTGCCAAGCTGTGACGTAGGGAGCTTGCGCTATTTTCTAACTTGTGTTTGTTTTCGGGCCACACGCCCTGATCGGCGGCACAATTGAGGGATTCTGGTCCCGGCGCAACCGCTGACAAGCGTTTAGCACTCAGCTTACGAAAGGTGGTCGGAATGGCATACTGTTATGAGTTCAAGGGTTTTATACCCGTCGTGCCCGAGGATACATATGTCCACCCCCAGGCCGTTCTGATCGGAAATGTCATCTTGGGTCATGGATGCTACATCGGCCCCGGAGCAAGCTTGCGGGGCGATTTCGGCAGGATCGTGATCGGGGATGGAGCCAATGTTCAGGACAATTGCATCATCCATTCCTTTCCCGGCCGCGACGCCGTGGTGGAAAGCGACGGCCACATCGGCCATGGCGCGATCCTGCACGGTTGCACAGTGGGCCGGAACGCTCTGGTCGGAATGAATTCCGTCATTATGGATGGTGTAGAGCTTGGGGCGGAATCGATTGTCGGCGCGCAGGCGTTTGTGCGTGGCGAAACCGTGATTCCGCCGCGTTCGATGGTGGTGGGATCGCCGGCAAAGGTGATCCGCGAGGTCAGCGAGAAAGAAGTCGCGTGGAAAACGCGCGGCACCGCGGAATACCAGCAACTTGCGCGCGACTGTCTGGCCGGATTGACGCCGGTCGAACCGCTGAAGGCGGTCGAGGCAGACCGGCCCGGCATGGCGGCCTCTGACGTCGTCTCCATTCAGGAGGCGCGGCGGACATCGTCCTGACCTGTCCGGGAACCGGACCGGTCAGGACTACTTCAGATTCCGAAAGCGCCAGATGGAAGCGCCTTGACGCGGAACGGCACTCCCCGACCCGGTGTGCCGTCCCTCAAGCCTTTACAGACGGAAGATCCCGTAGTGCGGATCGTCGATCGGTGCATTGAGCGAGGCAGAAATCGACATGCCAAGCGCGTTGCGTGTGTCCGCCGGATCGAGGATGCCGTCATCCCACAGTTCCGAGGTGGAGGTATAGGCTTCGACATCGCGCTTGTATTTTTCCAGCACCGGTTCGCGGATCGCGGCGATTTCTTCTTCGGTCAGCTCTTTGCCTTCGCGCTGAAGCTGCCGAATCTTGACGTCCGCCATGGTATTAGCGGCCTGATCCGCCCCCATCACGCCGATCTCGGCTTGCGGCCACATAAACAGCGTGCGCGCATCCCAGGCCCGCCCGCACATGCCGTAATTGCCTGCCCCGTACGAGGCATTGGCGATCACTGTGAACTTCGGCACGACCGAACCGCCCTGCGCCATCAGCATCTTGGCACCGTCCTTGGCGATGCCGCGTTCTTCGTATTCGCGGCCCACCATATAGCCAGTGATGTTCTGAAAGAAGACCAGAGGTGTGCGGTTCTGATTGCAAAGCTGCATGAAATGCGCCGCCTTCAGCGAGCTGTCGTTGAACAACACCCCGTTGTTGGCAAGGATGCCAACCTTGTAACCCCAGATATGGGCAAAGCCGCAAACCATCGTGGTGCCATAGTCGGGCTGGTATTCGTGAAAGCGCGAGCCATCGACGATCCGCGCCAGAACCTCGCGCATATCAAACTGGGTTTTCCGGTCCTTGGGGATGATCCCATAAAGCTCCTTGGGGTCGTAGTATGGCTCTTCAAAAGCGGCGGTTTCGATGATCGTTTTCGGGGTGCGCTTCCATTGGCTGACAATCTCGCGCGCCAGTGAAAAGGCGTGCTGTTCAGTGGCGGCTCGGTAGTCGCCGGTTCCCGAAACCGAGGTATGCATAACCGCCCCACCAAGTTCCTGAACACCGACCTCTTCGCCGGTGGCCGCCTTGACCAGCGGGGGACCGCCAAGGAAAATCGCGCCTGTGCCTTCGATGATGATGTTGTAGTCGCTCAGCGTCGGCACATAGGCACCGCCAGCCGTGCAGTGTCCGCCGACCACGGCAATCTGCGGGATATTGGCCTGGCTCAGCTTGACCTGGTTGCGGAACACCCGCCCGCCCAGATACCGGTCGGGAAACACCCCGTGCTGCAGCGGCAGGAAACCGCCCGCGCTGTCGCAGATATGGATGACCGGCAGGCGGTTTTCCAGCGCGACATCCAGAAGACGCACGACCTTTTTGACCGTATGTGGATACCAAGCCCCGCCCTTGACGCTAGCGTCGTTGGCGTGGATGGCGACCTCGCGACCCTGCACAATACCGATGCCCGTCACCACAGCGGCGCCAGGCACGGTGCCATCGTATTCGCGACAGGCGGCAAGTGTGGAAAACTCCAAAAACGGAGTGCCGGGGTCCAGCAGCAGTTTCAACCGCTCGCGCACGCCCAGTTTGTTCTGGCGGGCAAGGCGGTCGATATCGCGTTGCGGACGTTCGAAACGCGCCGCGTGCTGGCGGGCGTGGAATTCCTTCAGCCGTTCAGACATGGCGGCGAAATTTGCCTTGTAGTCGGCGGCATTGGTGTCGATCTGACTTTCAATCCTGCGCATTGTCACTCCTCCTCCGGGGCCAATTGGGCCAGGATGTCTTTCAGACCAAAACTGTCGCCTTCGGCGAATGGCATTTCGGCAACGACCCCGCCGCGCGGCGCCGTCAGTGTGGTTTCCAACTTCATGCTTTCGATCACCAGAAGCGGCTGGCCTTCTTCAACCGCATCGCCGGGTTTAACCGCAACCGACACCACGACACCCGGCATGGGCGCCACCAATCGGTCGTCGCTCGCGCCACCGTCGCTTCCGGCCAGGCGTTCGGCGGGATCAACCCGCCCGACTTCGTAGGTTCGCCCGTCCATGTGCACAAAAGTTGCTTCCGGCCCCACGGCCAGTCGCAATTCGCGCACAACACCCTTGGCCCTCAGCTTGTAACCGCCCGGCAGACCCGTCGGGTCCAATTGGCAGGCAACAGCGCCAGTGGGGGTATTGAGCACGAACCGGCTGCCATCATGACCCAGCCAGCAATCAGTCTCTTCTCCGTCCATCTGAAAAATCCGTTGCATCAGTTTCTCCACCCACCCATCTTGCGGTACATTTCCGGTATCTGCATTACGTCACTCACCAGGCGCTCGTCCGATAGGGCCGCCGCCGCCATCAGCAAGTCAGAGACATCTTCGCCCGGCGCGGTCAGCGTTTCGGATTGTTCAGCCAGGAAGCCAGTTGAAACGTCACCAGAGGCGAAATCCGGATGTGCAAGGATTGCATCCAGGTAACCGGTGTTGGTCGTTAGCCCGAGAATCACATAGTTTTGCACCGCGCTCCGGGCACGGGCGATGGCCTGCGCGCGATCCGGGCCATGCACGATCAGCTTGGACAACATTGGGTCGAAGTCGGTCGTTACCTTGCCGCCATCCAGAATGCCGCTGTCTACGCGGACCCCCTCGCCCTGGGGTTCGTCCAGCAGCAGGATATTGCCGATCGCGGGGCGAAAATCGGCCGTCGCATCCTCGGCACAGATGCGCAGTTCGATCGAGTGTCCGGTTTGGGGAATATCCGCCTGCACGGCGCTCAGCCCGTCGCCCGCCGCGACACGCAGCTGCTCGGCAACCAGATCGAAGCCGGTCACCAGTTCGGTCACCGGATGTTCGACCTGAAGGCGGGTGTTCATTTCCAGGAAATAAAAGGCCCCATCCTGCGCATAGATGAATTCGACCGTCCCCGCCCCGCGGTATTTGACGGCGCGGGCAATTCCGGCAGCGGTCTCGCAGATCTCATCTCGTTGCTCGGGGGTCAGCGCCGGTGAGGGCGTTTCCTCGATAATCTTCTGGAACCGGCGCTGGATCGAACATTCGCGTTCCCAGAAATGGACCACGTTGCCCTGCCCGTCGCCCATCACCTGCACCTCGATATGGCGCGGGCGTTCGATATAGCGTTCGACAAACAGACGACCGTCACCGAAATACCGTTCGCCTTCGCGGCGCGCGGTTTCGATTTCGGTTTCCAGCGTGCTGTCCTCGCGCACAACGCGCATGCCCTTACCGCCACCGCCGGCTGACGGTTTGATCAGCAGCGGATAGCCAACAGCGCGGGCGCGTTCTACAAAGCTCGCCGGATCGTCATCCTCGATCGCCGAGGGGGCGACGGGAAACCCGCGTTCCTCCACAAAGGCGCGGGCTCGGACCTTGTCCCCCATCAGGTCGATGACCTCGGGCGTCGGGCCGACGAAGGTCACACCGGCTTTTTCCAGGGCCGCGACAAAACCGGCATTCTCTGACAGAAAGCCATAGCCGGGATGCACCGCGTCCGCGCTGATCCTTTTGGCGGCTTCGACGATCTGCGAAATATCGAGATAGGCTGCCACCGGTGTCGGGCCGTCGATGGTAACAACCTCATCCGCGATCAGATGGGCAGGCCCCTCTTGTTCCGTGGCGTGGCGCAACACGGCCGTCGCAAGCCCGCGGGCCTTGGCGGTGCGCAACACGCGCGCCGCGATCTCGCCCCTATTTGCGACCAGAAGTTTCGAAATGGTCATGGAGTCGTCCTCTTAGTTCGGGTTCGCGGCATTCAGTCCGTCACGTGCGGCCAGATCGGCGGGAACGGGAATTTCGATATCAAGAAGCATCTGCGCGAACCCTTTGCCCTGCGGGTCTATGCGGACCGAAGCGATGCCCCCCCCGCCCAGCGATTCATGCAGCAGGAAATTCAGCGAATGGCTTCCGGGCAGGTCGAACCGTTCGACCTTGCCTTCGCAGACATGGGCGAAATAGTCCTTCACCACCTCTTCGCTGAGAGCCGAGCGGATATATGGCAGGTAGTCCGGCTTGCGCGCGAGGATGCCGATATTGGCGATGTCCCCCTTGTCGCCCGAGCGGCCCCAGGCCAGATCGACGAGGCGGACCTTGACAACGTCCGGACCGGGCTCGCGGCTATCTGCGGGCGGTGCGGCAGGCGGATCAAGGTGGACTGGCGTGGCGGCCACGCTCACGGGCACATCCTTGCCGTCGACCTCGACCGCGACGGGGGTCTCGGCCTTGCTCTGAAGGAAGGAAAATAGACGGACCACCGGCTGCACCTTGGGCCGTCCGGCGAAGAACCCGGTCAGACCCTGCGCGGTCGAAATCGCCATCGGTGCGATTTCGCCGGCAAAGATGTTCAGCGCAGCGCGATCGTCATGGACCGCGCCGATCTTGAGCACCACCTCGCGGGTCCGGGCGCGCGCATTTGCGCCATAGGCCGCCTCGGCACCCAGCACCTCGACGCTGACCTGCCGAAAATCGCCCATGTTGCGGTCGCGGAAAATCCGGCAACAGCGGGTCAGGATCGCCTCGGCCACACGTTCGGCCTTGGCGGGTGCATCAATCGCGGCCAGTGTCAGGGTAGAGACCGCGCGCCAGCCATCGGCATGGGTCGCCGACACCTTGTAGCTGTCGGTGCGCCCAAGCCCCCTGCCGCCCTTGACCAGCACCTGATCGGGTCCGACCTGCTCCAGGGTGACCCCGGACCAGTCGCAGATCACGTCGGGCAACAGGTAGGCGCGCGGATCCCCGATTTCATAGAGCATCTGCTCTCCGACTGACCCGGGTACGACCAGCCCGCCTGTGTCCGGTGTCTTGGTCATGACGAAACTGCCGTCTTCCGACACTTCGACAATAGGCATTCCCATATCATCCCAGCCCGGCACGTCCCGCCAATCGGTGAAATTACCACCCGTTCCCTGGGGACCGCACTCGATCAGATGGCCGGCCAGCGATCCCTGACTGAGCTTGTCCCAGTCGTCATCGCCCCAGCCGAATTCGTGCATCAAGGGGCCAAGCGCCACCGCGCTGTCGGCGCAGCGCCCCGTGATCACGATGTCGGCCCCGGCATCCAGCGCGGTCGCGATGGGCCGGGCACCCAGATAGGCATTCATGCTCCAGATATCGTCTGGAAATTCGACAGCCGAGAACATTTCCGTCTGACCGTTTTTGCGAATTTCATCGGCCCTGGGCAACAGGTCATCGCCTAGCACGACTCCGATGGACAGATCGATCCCGGCCTGGGCGGCGGCTTTGGCAAGCGCATCGCTGCAGCCACGCGGGTTCACGCCCCCTGCATTGGCAACGACCTTGATCCCTTTTGCCTTGATATCCGGCAACCAGGGTGCCAGCGCCTTGACGAAGTCCGGCGCATAGCCCGACTCGGGCGCTTTGGCGCGGGCCCGCGCCATCAGCGACATTGTCACCTCTGCCAGATAGTCAAACACCAGATAGTCGATCTCGCCCTTTGAAACCAGTTGACCGATCGCTTCCGGCGTATCGCCCCAGAAGCCCGACGCGCATCCGATGCGCAGCTTTCGTTCCGACATATTCCTCTCCTCCCCGCTTGATCAGCGGCCCGTCCATTCAGGTTTGCGCTTCGCAATGAAGGCATCAAAGCCTTCGCGCGCGTCTTCGGTCTGCGCCACACGCGGTAAAAGTGTTTCTGCAAACCGCATTTGCTGCGGATAGGTCATATCCTCCATCGCGTGACAGGCGTATTTTCCCAGCCGGATCGCGCTCGGCGACTGCGCGGCAATCTGGGCAACCAGTTCTCCAACCTTGTCGTCCAACCCCGCGGCATCGGTCACGTAGTTGACCAGATTGAATTGCAGGGCTTCTTCGGCCGTCAGAGGAACGCCAGTGATGAACATCTCCATCAGCCTCCGCCGAGGCAAAACACGCATCATCGGTGGCACGATCGTCATGGGAAACAGGCCCACTTTTACTTCCGGCGTTCCGATGCGGGCATGATCGGCCATCACCGCAAGGTCGCATGCACAGATGATGCCCGCCCCCGCACCCATCGCGACGCCGTTGATGCGCGCGATCGTTGGCTTTCGACACGCCTGTATCGTTTCGAATAACTTTCCGGCAAAATGATCCGGGTCCGAGGGATCCTGAACAAACGGGCCGCCATCCGCACCCGCCTTGATGTCGCCTCCGGCGCAGAAGGCGCGATCGCCCTCGCCGGTCAGAACGATCACGCGGCAATCGCTGTTCTTCTCGGCAGCATATATGGCGGCCATGATCCCGTCTGCGACTTCACGGTTTAGGGCATTTCGATTCTCAGGTCGTCGAATCGTGATACGCACTTCTTTGCCGAGCGCCTGCGATTGAACAATGCTCTCAGTCATTTCCGAAGTCCCCCCCTGTATTCAGAACACCATGCTTTCTTACGTCAGGTCGTTAAAAGCTTGGCTTGATCTATTTTCTAACATGTGTTTGATTTTGGTCAACAACGCAAACAACATTTTTCGGGAGGACGATATGACCACTCAAAGTGAGGCCATCTCGGCTGATCTGGAAGCCATCAGGGCGAACTATTCTTTGACTGATGAGCAACGCCAGATTGTCGATCACGTGGATCGGGTGTCGCGCGAGGCGCTACACCCGCTGCAAGCGCGTATGGATGACGAGGAATGGTGGCCCGATGATCTGTTCAAGCAGATGGGCGAGCTGGGCCTGCTGGGGATTACCGCACCCGAAGAGCTGGGCGGATCGGGACAGAACGAGTTCACCCAGGCGCTGGTGTCCGAGGTGATTTCGAAGTGGAATCCGGCTGTGGGCCTCTCACACGGGGCGCATGACAACCTGTGCCTGAATAACCTGCTGCGCAATGGATCCGAAGAGCATGTGAAGAAATACGTGCCGGGTCTTTGCTCGGGCGAGCTGGTTGGTGCTTTGGGCCTGACCGAACCGGGCGCGGGGTCCGATGCGCTTGGGTCCATGGCAACCACCGCCCGCCGCGACGGCGATGACTACGTCATCAACGGCTCGAAGATCTACATCACCAACGGGCCGATTGCCGATGTGATCCTGCTTTATGCCAAAACCGACAAATCGAAGGGCGCCAAGGGCATTTCCGCTTTCATAATCGAGACGGACAATCCCGGTTTCAAGGTGGCGCAAAAGCTTGACAAGATGGGCTTTCGCGGCTCGCCAACCGGAGAACTGGTGTTTGAGGATTGCCGCGTACCCGCATCCGCCATGGTTGGACCGGAAAACACCGGCGTTTCGGTGGTAATGAGCGGGCTGGACCTGGAGCGTGCTATGGTTGCCTCAGTCTGCGTTGGCATGGCCGAACGCGCGCTGGAACTAGGGCTGGAATACGCCAAGATTCGCGAACAGTTCGGCAAGCCGATTGCAAGTTTCCAGATGATGCAGTCGAAACTGGCCGAGATCTACACCGAGGTCGAAACCGCGCGTGCCTTCAGTTATCGGGCGCTGGCCGCCTGTACCGGGTTGCCGAAAGGGGCCGGTGGCCGCGGCGAAATCCACAAACTGACAGCGGCGGCCTGCCTGTACGCAGGCGAGGCATTCAACAAGGCGGTAACCGAAGCCTGCCATATCCATGGCGGTTCGGGTTACATGCAGGACACCGAAATCAACCGGCTGTTCCGCGCCAACAAGTTGTTGGAAATCGGCGCGGGCACCAGCGAGGTGCGCAAGATCATCATCGCCGAAGAACTGCTGCGCGCCTGAGGGGGACGAAACCATGAACACGCAACTTCGCAACGACACCGCTCTGCCGACCCATTTCATGACGGACGAACAGCAGGCGCTGGCCGATCAGGCCGGCAAGTTCTTCATGTCCGAGTTCCACCATCTGAACGCGGAAATGGACGATACTGATGACCTGCCGTCTTCGGTTTTCCCCAAGCTGGGCGAAATGGGCTACCTGGGACTGAACGTGCCGACGGAATTCGGCGGTGCCGGGCTCGATTTTACCTCGGCCTGTATCATCACCGAGGAAATGTCGCGCGCCTCGGCGGCCATCGGACTGACCCATGTGGCGCACGACAACCTCTGCGTCAATAATATCTATCGCAACGCCAATGACGAGTTGCGCCGAAAATACCTGCCAGGTCTGTGCGACGGCACGCTGGTGGGTGCCCTGGGTCTGACCGAACCCGGCGCGGGGTCTGATGCGCTTGGCTCGATGCGGACCACGGCCAAAAAGGATGGCGACGACTACATCCTGAACGGCGCCAAGATCTACATCACCAATGGGCCGATTGCCGATCTGGTGCTGGTCTATGCCAAGACATCGCCCGAAAAAGGGGCCAAGGGCATTTCCGCTTTCATCGTGGAAACCGACACGCCCGGTTTCAAGGTGGCGCAGAAGCTGAACAAGATGGGATTCCGGGGCTCGCCGACGGGCGAACTGGTATTCGAGGACTGCCGCGTTCCGGCCAGAAACATGGTCGGCAAGCTGGATGGCGGGGTTGCCGTGACCATGTCCGGACTTGATCTGGAACGTGCCATCGTCTGTTTCAACGCTCTGGGCATTGCGCAGCGGGCGCTGGATATTTCCATCGACTACGCCAAGACACGCCAGCAATTCGGCAAACCGATCGCCAGTTTCCAGATGGTTCAGGCGATGCTGGCCGACATGTATACGCAGATCGAGGCCGCGCGCAGCCTGTCCTTGCGCACCGCTGCCATGTGTGAAGGCCTCGAAGAGGGCGAAGGCGGGCGCGGCGAAATCCACAAGCTCACCGCTGCGGCGATCTACAAGGCCGCTGAGGCGACATCCTTCGTGCTGGACAAAGCTGTCCAGATTCATGGCGGCTCGGGTTACATGCGTGATACAGAAGTGAACCGGCTGTACCGGACCGGTCGCGTGCTTGAGGTCGGCGCAGGCACCCAGGAGGTTCGCAAACTCATCATCTCTGGCGAATTGCTGAAGAACTAGGGGCGGAACATGAGCGAAGCGAAATCAAGGTGTTACGCGTCGGATCTCATGGCGGGCCAGGTTGCCCTGGTCACGGGGTCCGGATCTGGAATGGGCCGGGCGACGGCGATCGAAATGGCCGCTTGCGGGGCCAGGCTTGCGCTGTTCGCGCGCCGCGAAGAGCCGCTGGAAGAGACCGCCGAAATGATCCGGGCGGCGGGGGGCGAGGCCTTTGTCGTGCCCGGAGACACCCGCGACGAAGACAGTATCGAAGCTGCGATGGGGCGGATCAAGGACCACTATGGGCAGTTGGATGTTTTGGTGAACAATGCCGGCGGCCAGTATATCGCGGCCGCCCGCGATATCACCAACAAGGGCTTCGAAGCCGTGATCCGCAACAACCTGATCGGGTCTTGGCAGATGACCCGGGCAGCGGCGGATCACTTCATGTACGACAATGGCGGATCGGTCGTGTTTGTCACCGCCATCTCGGCGCGCACCGCGCTGACCGGTTTCACCCACACTGTCGCCGCCCGCGCCGGTGTGACGGGCATGATGAAAACGCTGGCCGCCGAATGGGGCGAGTACGGCATCCGGCTGAACTGTGTCGCGCCGGGCACGATCAAGACCGATGCGCTTGGCCGCTATCCGATTCCGCCGGAACAGTGGAAAAAGCTGAACCGCTCGGTGCTAAACCGGATGGGGGCGGCCGAGGACATCGCAGGCACGATCATTTTCCTGGCCTCGAAACTTGGCGGTTTCATCACCGGAGAAGACATTTATGTAGACGGCGGTGAGACCTTGCATATGGGTCATGACGCGCGGGACATGATCAACCCCGCGATGTTCGAGAAACGCGAACGGGGAGATGGCAAGAATGAGTAAACACCCAGTCCTTCTGGAGATTTCCGACAGGATCGCCACGGTTACGCTGAACGATCCCCAGCGGCGCAACCCGGTCACCGGAAACGACATGATCGCTGCTCTTCTGGAGACCTTCGCCAAGGTGCAGGCCGATCCTCAGGTCAGCGTGATGATCCTGACCGGCGCCGACCCGGCCTTTTGTGCCGGCGGCGACATCAAGGAAATGAACGATCCCGACAGCGTGTTCCGCAAGGAGCCGCTGGCGGCGGCGCAGAGCTATGTTGATGGGGTGCAGCGGCTGCCGCTTGCGCTCTACAACATGGATATTCCGACCATCGCCGCAGTCAACGGCCCGGCGGTGGGCGCGGGGTGCGACCTGACCATGATGTGCGACATGCGCATCGCGTCGGCAAAAGCAAGGTTCGGCGAGGTGTTTCTGAATCTCGGAATCATTCCGGGCGATGCGGGCAGCTGGTTCCTGTTGCGTCGTCTGGGCCACCAGAAGGCCGCCGATCTGACCTTCTCAGGGCGCATGGTCGAGGCCAAGGAAGCGCTGGAGCTTGGTATGGTGCTTGAACTTGTGCCTCATGAAAAATTGATGGAACGGGCCCGCGAACGGGCCGCTGTCATTGCCGCGAAACCGCCGCGCGCGGTGCGGGTCGCCAAGCGTCTGATGCGCAATGCCGAACGGATGGACCTGCCGGATTTCCTGAATTCCGCGGCGGCCTATCAGGCGCTCATGCATCAGACCGAAGACCACCACGAGGCGGTTGCTGCGTTCGTCGAAAAACGAAAACCCAATTTCACGGGGCGTTAAAGGAAAGATCGCATGTCAGACATCACCCAAAAGAAGATGGAGCAAATCGCGCAGATGTGGAATGCGCGCGGCAAGGGTCTGATAACGCATATGGCGCTTGAGATCGAAGAGGTCTCGACCGAAGGTGTTCGGGTTCGGATGCCGTTCAATCCGGACTTTTGCGTCGATGCGGAACAATCGCTGCTCCACGGTGGTATCCTGACGGCACTTCTGGACAGTGTCTTTGGACTGGCGAACTTTGTTGCCATCGAAGGCGTCAGTACCATGGCCACTCTTGACCTCAGAGTTGATTACCTGCGCCCGGCCCGTTCGCGCGCGGATGTCATCGTTCAAGCGCATTGTTTTCGCAAGACCCGCCACATCGCCTTCAATTCCGGTAGCGTCTGGTTCGCGGGCCATGAGGATGCTGAAATAGCTAGGGGAACCGCCTCGTTTGCATTGACGCGCGGCGAAACCAGCCTGTTTGACGCAATGACAAAAGGAAAAACCTCGTGATGGACGTGCAAACTGTCAATGCCAATGTATCCCGGGTGCCGTTCTTCCGATTTCTCAACTTTGAGGTCAGAAGTCTAGACAGTCTCCATGCTGAGGCGGAAATGACCTTTGATGACCGCCATATCGGTAACCCGATCATGGAGTACTACCATGGCGGCATAATCGCGAGTTTTATGGAGGCCACTGCCGCCATCGCGGTACAGCCCGATTTCGCCGACGTTCCGGCCAAGCCGATCAACCTGACCGTCGATTACCTCAGACCCGGTGTGAAGGGACCGCTTTTTGCGCGCGCTAACGTCACGCGCAAAGGCAAGCGGATGGCAAGCGTCAGCGTGCTCAGCTGGCAGACGGATCGGGAAAAGGCGGTTGCCGAAGGGCTGTATCACTTCCTTCTGGTCTGACCGGGGCAACCGCTTTCAGGCCTACCTTGTCCTGTGGACGGGGTCGCTTCCCGGTTACAAATGCCTTCCAATAGCAGATTGATGAGCATGCTGGAGAATTCAGGCAGTGATAGATATCCTTCCACTCCTGCCTTGTTCGGGTCGAACCATTCCACCGTCCAGTTTAAGGCACCCAACATCACTTGGCGCAAGGGGACGATCTTGATATCCGACCGTATGGCACCGTCGTCCTGAGCTTCACGGAGTATCCGATCCCAGAGTTTTCCATACTCATGGCGAATACCCCTGTGCCTCTCCCTGAAATGATTGGGGAGCATTCCATAGCTTCTGATATTCGCCGAGGTGAATTCGCTTGCCTTGAAGAGGAAATCCAGGTGCGCCCAGATTGCAGTCGCTATCCTGGCGTGATGATCGTACGGGGCATCGAATTTCCGAACGGCGGCTTCGACACCTGCTAGCAAGTCCCTCAGTCCGGCGTTTAGAACTTCGTCAACGATCGCTTCCTTGGAGTTGAAATGGTAATAGACGCTTCCCGCTTTCATGTCCGCTTCTTCCGCGATCTTTCTCAGCGTGGTCGCCTTGTAGCCATTGTCCCTCAGAACGCGCGCTGCGGCCTTTAGAATTTCTGCACGGGTCTTAGCCGCCTTGCCGTCGGGATCCGGGGTTTTGGCGGGAGTGGCGGGGCACAGCTTCAAGCCTCCGGTACCCGCCTTGCGATGTGGACACATTCCGTCAAGTATCAGCTTACTCATTCGTTCCGCGAGGATGCGCACCGGATACTTGTCGACATCGTACCATTCTACGGTCCAGTTCATGGCACTTAGGATGAACTGGCGGATCACAGCAGTGGATATGTCGCTTCGAAGGTGGCCGGCGCGTTTGGCGTCATTCAGGAATTTGCCCCAGGCCCCTGCATATGATGCACGCAATTCGCGATGCGGGGCGCGTGTTTCGTCCGACAACATCGGATAGTTCCGAATATTGGCTGACGTGAAGTCGCTGTCGGTCAATAGGTAGGTAAGGTGTGTTTCAATCAGCAGTCTGAAAGTCCTGCGAAAATCCTCCGAACTTGTCGGTGCCGACCGAACGATTTCACTGACCGCCTGATATAGTTGACGGACGCCAAGATCGAGAACATCGCTCAGAATCTGGTCCTTGGATTGAAAATGATAATAAATGCTGCCGGCCTCAATGCCAGCTTCCTGCGCGATGTCGCGCATAGTCGTTGCGTGATAGCCTTCATACCGAAAAAGTCGCGCAGCCGCCGAAAGGATACCCTCACGTGTCCTCTCAGACTTGCTCAAGTCTTCGCTCAGTGTCCTGGGTGGGTCAGTCTTGTGTACCATTCCATTTCGATACTTGCGGGACACGAGACTGTCCATTGCAATAAATCTAACAAATGTTAGAATAACGCAAGGAACGTTCCGAATCAAGTTCTTTGCCAAGATGATAGCGGAAGAGGAGGACCTCCATATGCGAGGGTTGAGTGGAAAACGCGTGATCGTGACCGGCGGCGGCAGCGGCATCGGGCGCGCGGTGTGCGAACGGTTCGGCGAAGAAGGTGCCGAGATTGCGATCTTTGACATGAGCGAAGACGGGGCGAAGGAAACGGTTCGCCTGATCACCGAGGCCGGCGGCAAGGCGCAGGCCTTCAAGGTGGACATCACCGACCGTGCCCAGGTCGACAAGGCTGTAGCCGAGTTCGAGGCCGGGGGTCCGGTCGATGTGCTGGTGAACAATGCCGGCTGGGACGTGATCAAACCGTTCCTCGACACCGATCCCGACCTTTGGAAAAAGGTCATCGACATAAATCTTTACGGTCCGCTGAATATGCATCACGCGGTGCTTCCGGGTATGGTCAAGAACGGCGGCGGCCGTGTGGTCAACATCGCGTCCGACGCCGGACGCGTCGGATCATCCGGCGAAGCCGTGTATTCGGCCTGCAAGGGTGGCATCATCTCGTTCACCAAAACCGTAGCGCGCGAACTGGCGCGTAAAGGTATTCAATTGAATGCGGTCGCCCCCGGCCCGACCGATACGCCGCTGTTCGCTCAGGTTGCCGAGGGCGAGGCCGGTCAAAAGATCGCCGAAGGTCTCAAGCGGGCGATTCCGATGAAGCGTCTTGCGCAGCCGACGGATTACCCTGGCATCATCTGCTTCCTGTCGTCGGACGACGCAGGGTTCATTACCGGCCAGGTGATTTCGGTTTCGGGCGGCCTGTCCATGCACGGTTAAAACGCTGGCAGCAGCGCCGGACTCAAGGCGCTGCTGCCATACCGTGCCAAGAGTTACCTCCCCGACTGGCCGCGCCTTATGTGCGGCCCTTTTTCATTCTAGAAAGGTTGCGAATGTTTCAGCCAGGCTCTGACATCCAGCGGACAAGCACGCTGACCTCATTTCTGAAGGGCTGCGGCATTGACAGTTACGAGGAACTCGTCCGCCGTTCGAATGAAGACCCAGACTGGTTCTGGGGCCAGATCATTGACCATGCCGGGATACGGTTCGCGCGGCCCTACAGCCGGTTGCGAGATATCTCCGAAGGGCCCGAATCGATCCGGTGGGCCGTCGGGAGTACTTTGAATCTGACGGAAACCTGTCTTGACGCCCGAATTGCCGATGGCTTGGGCGACAAGGTCGCAATCGACTGGGTCGGCGAAGACGGAAGCCGCCGCCGCTGGACCTATTCCGACCTTACCGCCGAAGCCTCCCGCGTCGCCTCGGCCCTTGCCACGCGCGGTGTAAGGCCCGGTCAGGCGGTGGGCATCTATATGCCGATGATCCCCGAAATCGAGGCCGCGCTTCTGGGTATTGCCCGGCTGGGCGCGGTTGCGGTGCCGCTGTTTTCCGGTTTTGCGCCCCATGCCATCGTATCGCGCCTGAACGACGCGGATGCCGTGGCGGTGTTGACGGCGGATGCCACACCCCGGCGAGGCAAGCCGGTCTGGATGGAAGCGACCCTTGCCCAGGCTTTGACCGACGTACCATCGGTTCATACCGTGATCAGCCTGCGACGGTTCGGCGATGCGGTGGCCGATCCGGCCCGCGATCTGGACTGGACCGAAACAGTGGGCCGCGCCAGTCCGGAGTTTGCCGCCGTTCCCGTCAGTGCCGATGACACCTTTCTCATCGCCTATACATCGGGCACCACCGGGCGGCCCAAGGGTGTCGTGCATACCCATTTGGGCGTGCAGGCCAAGGCCACGGCCGATTTCCTGCTTTGCCTCGACATGAAACGGGATGACCGGCACCTCTGGATGACCGACATGGGGTGGGTCATGGGACCGCTCACCCTTTTATCGGTGCTCTTGTCCGGTTCGACTCTGGTGCTGGCCGAGGGCGCACCATCAATGCCCGGCGATCCCTTCAGGCTGCTGCGTCTTGCGTCCGAGATGGAGGTCACGCATCTCGGCGTGGCCCCGACCCTGGTACGGCAGTTCATGACGCAGGATACTGAATCTTTGTCGGGCTACGACTTGTCGTCCCTGCGCATCGTCGCCTCGACCGGCGAGCCCTGGACCGAGGATGCCTGGCTCTGGCAGCTCGATCATATCTGTCGCCGCCGCGCCGTGCCGCTGAACATCTCGGGCGGGACCGAGCTTTTTGGCGCGATCCTGACCTCGACCGTGCTGCACGAGCTCAAGCCCGGCGGATTTTCGGCCCAGGCCCTGGGTGTCGGGGCCAAGGTTCTGCGCCAGGACGGCAGCGAAGCCGCACCGGGCGAGGTCGGCGAACTGGTCGTGACCCAGCCGCCTCTGGGTCTGACCCCGGCCATCAGGGGGGACCGCGATCGCTACCTTGACACCTACTGGTCCACCTTCCCCGGCCTCTGGCGGCACGGCGACTGGGTGCGCTGCGATCCGGACGGGACATGGTATATCCTGGGCCGGTCGGACGACACGCTGAACATCGCCGGCAAACGCATCGGCCCGCCCGAGATCGAGGCGGCCCTGACCGAAACCGGAGAGGTGGTGGACGCCGCGGCCATCGCGGCACCTGATGACATCAAGGGCGTGGCTGTCGTCTGCGTCTGCGTGGCGGCACCAAATGTGTCGCCGGACGCGGAGCTCGTGAACCGGCTCAAGGATCGTGTCGGGGAGATCGTCTCGAAACCCTTCCGCCCGCGCGAGATCCACTTTGTCGAAGCGCTGCCCAAGACCCGCAGCATGAAAACCATGCGCCGTGTCGTGCGCGCCGCCTTTCTCGGTGAAGATCCAGGCGATCTGTCGTCGATCAGCAACCCGGAAACCATTCAGCCCATCGCAGACCTGCAAAAGGAAAAGTCATGATCACTGTTTTCGGAGCCACGGGCACGACTGGTGCGCCCCTCGTCGACACGCTTCTGGCAAAAGGCGCGACCGTGCGCGCTGTCACCAGCGACCTCTCAAAGTTAGACGCGCTAAAGGCCAAAGGATGCGAGGCGGTCGTCGCGGATTTCACGGACCCTGCCGCGCTGGCGCGGGCCTGTGACGGGGCAGAAAAGATATACCTGGTCACGCCTGCCCATCTGAACATGCGCCAGTGGAAGGCGAACGTGATCGAGGCGGCCAAGGCCGCGGGCGTGCGCCATATCGTTGTGGCCACGGGGCTTGGCGCGTCGCCCAAGGCGGGGCTGACCTTTGGAAAGTGGCATTCCGAAACCCAGGAGCTGCTGAAGCAAAGCGGCCTTGACTGGACCTTTGTCCAGCCGACCTATTTCATGCAGAACCTGCTGTGGCAGGCCGGTAACATTGCAAAGGGCGCCGTGTACTATAACGATCTGGGCGGCCCCGTGGCCTGGATCGACGCCCGCGACATCGCGGATGTCGCCGCCGAGGCGCTGACCGCTCCGGGTTACGAAGGCAAGGCTCTTGGTCTGACCGGGCCCGAAGCTCTTACCGGAGAAGATATCGCCGCCCTCCTGTCCAGGGTGACCGGGCGCACTGTCACCTGCGCACCCCTGTCGGCCGAAAATGCCAAGGCGGGCATGGTGGCTGGCGGAATGCAGGACGAGGTCGCCAGAGCCATGGTCGAATTGGCTTCCATCGCGCCCAAGGGCTACCTTGCCGGCATCGAGACCACGGTCAGCGATGTGATGGGACGCCCGGCGCGCCGATTTGCCGATTTCGTCGCCGAGAACCGGGATGCTTTCGTCAAGTAACCTGATGGCGGCGCCGCTTTATCTCGAACTGGCGCCGCCTGAGGAAGCGGCCAAACAGATCGACCATTTGTTCGTGTTCCGCGATACCGGTGTGCTGAGCGGTGGTGGACGCGGGCGGTTCGCAACCGACCTCTTTACCCTTTCGGTAACGCGCGACGACAGCGGCGGCGGGCGCGTATCGCTGGCAGAACCGCGCCCCTATTTTTCGCCCCGCCCAAGGCCATTCCAGGGTGTCGTGGCCGGGCTGCGACTGTCGTCACGACCGCAGCGATTTCCCGACTCCAAAGGGCTGGACATGCTGGCCTCAGAACTGGCCCGGGTTCAGACCGGGGACGATGACCTGCCTGCGCTCATCGCGGTGCTTGACGGCCTTGCGAGAGACCTGCGCTTTGCCGCACCACCCGGAGCTTACAGCGACCGGACCAAACGTCGAAAGGTGCGGGCGGAAACCGGCGTGTCGCGGCGGCGGCTTGCGACCTTGCGACGCTTTCGCCGGGCTCTCGGGCAGCTTGCGTCAAAGACCCTGCCGCTGAGCGATCTGGCGCTGGACGCCGGATATTACGATCAATCTCACTTGTCCGCCGCTTGCCGGATCTTCGCCGGCAAACCGCCCGGCGCGTTGCGCGCTCTGTCTATTCCGCGTCGTTTTGACCTTTCGCTACAAGATACGCGCCTCAAAGACCGCCTAAGATTGGTCATTGACGAATGAAATCGAAGAGGAAGACCCGCCATGACACAATTCAAACCGAAAAACCCCGACTATGACGCACGCGTGCGCAACAGTTTCGATCGCCAGAAGGTGATGAACACGTTGGGGATCAGCATTGCCGAGTTGTTACCCGGCCGCATCGTTCTGGAAATGGCACATCAGGTTGCACTGACCCAGCAGCATGGGTTTTTGCATGCCGGAATCGTGTCGACAGCGCTGGACAGCGCCTGCGGATACGCGGCCTTTTCGCTGATGCCAGCGGACGCGGCAGTGTTGACGGCCGAATTCAAGATCAACCTACTCAACCCGGCGGACGGCGAACGGTTTCGCTTCGTCGCTGACGTGGTGAAACCAGGCAGGACGCTGACCATATGCGAGGCGCGTGCCTATGCCGTGAAGGGCCAGGATGAAAAGCTCGTCGCAACGATGACCGGAACGCTCATGGCGCTGATCGGGCGGGCGGGGGTCGCGGACTGAGCGCAACCCGGCCGCAGCACATCCGATCCGGGCGGCCGGGCCGATTATTCAGACAGCTGGATCAGCTGTTCCAGCGGCTCGCGACCTCGGCCAACCGTTTCCCGTAGGCGCGCGCGGTATCCAGATCGCCGCCAGCAGGTTCAGACCTGTCAAGCGGTAATGTTAGCTTTTAGCAGTGCGGTCGCCGATTGTCCGTCGTCAGGGTTTTTCGGAGAGCTGAGACTGTATCGTAACGGAGGATCTGGTTCGGTTTCTGTTCAAGTTTATGCGGCAGCGGCCTGATGCTGCAACCGTAATTGGAACGGATGGACGCCCACGGTGCCGATGGGCTGCCGTCACGCCGGAGTTTCCAGTCAGGGCTGAGCTGGCGCACCATTCTGGCCAAGCGCGAGAACTTTCGTGCTGCCTTCGCCGGGTTCGACTTTCGGGGAGTTGCGAACTTTGACGACAACGACATTGAGCGCCTACTTGCCGATGAAGGAATTGTTCGCTATCGAGGCAAGATCGAAGCCGTGATCAACAACGCTCGCCGTACTTTCGAGGTCGTCCAAGAGGAAGGCTCCTTCGCCGCATTCATCGATCACGTCCCAATTGGTGGTGTAGCTCAAGGCTGGCCAGCTGGTTTTCGGCGCGCCGAGCTGGTCAGTCCGTCTGCGCGGCAGGCAGGCTGACGATGGGATCATCGCAGACGGGCCCAAGGTTTCCAGTGTCATGTAGCGAGAGCGCTGGACGGCCCATTCCTCAGTCTGCTCCATCAGGATCGCGCCGACGAGACGCCGGATCGAGGCTTCATTGGGAAAGATCCCGACGACATCGGTGCGCCGCTTGATCTCGCCGTTCAGACGTTCGATCGGATTGGTCGAGTGTAACTTCGCCCGGTGTTGCTGGGGGAAGGTCATGTAGGCCAGCACGTCCTCCTCGGCGCCATCCATGAGGGTCGCGAGCTTGGGCAGCTTGCCCCGCATCTGGTCGGCGACGTTTCGCCATTGGGTCTTGGCCGCCGCATGGTCCGGCTGGGCGAAGGCGGTGGCGATGAAGGCTGATATGACGCGACGGCTGCTCTTGCCGGCATGGGCGAGCGCATTTCGCTGGAAATGCACGCGGCAGCGCTGCCAGGTGGTGGACAGGACACGCGCCGTGGCAGCCTTGATCCCCTCGTGTGCGTCGCTGATCACCAGCTTCACCCCGTTCAGTCCGCGGCGCACTAGGTCGCGCAGGAAATCGGTCCAGAACGTCTCGGCCTCGGACGGCCCGATGGACATGCCCAGCACCTCGCGGCGCCCGTCCGTGTTGACGCCGACGGCAATGGTCACGGCGACGGAGACGATACGACCGCCCTGTCGGACCTTGAGATAGGTGGCGTCGATCCAGAGGTAGGGCCATTCGCCCTCGATCGGGCGGGTGAGAAAAGTATCGACGCGTTCGTCGATTTCCTCGCACAGGCGGCTGACCTGGCTCTTCGAGATGCCGGTCCCGCCCATCGCCTGGACCAGATCGTCCATGGATCGGGTCGAGACGCCGTGGACATAGGCCTCCTGAATGACCGCCGTCAGGGCCTTCTCGGTGGCCCGGCGCGGCTCGAGAAAGGACGGGAAATAGCTGCCGCTGCGCAGCTTTGGGATGCGCAACTCCACGTTCCCGGCCCGCGTCTGCCAGTCCCGATCTCGGTAACCGTTCCGCTGCACAAGCCGTGCCGGATTCTTCTCGCCATAGTCGGCGCCTGTCTTCGCGCCAACCTCGAGTTCCATCAGCCGCTCGGCGGCAAAACCGATCATATCTCGAAGAAGATCGGCGTCTGCGCTCTTCTCCACAAGCTCTCGCAGGTCCATCATGGGTTTGGTCATCGGGGTCTTCCTTCGGTTCAGGTTGGTTCAGCAACCCGACCCTACCGAAAATTTTCCGATGACCACCGCGCCCTTGATGCCGTCCTACAGCGCCTCATGCGGAACGCGGACGCCATCAAGGGCGCGACCCAGAGTTACACCTCTCCAAGGGACGTGACCCATTCATCTGGCTATATGAACCTGCCAAGGACGACGCACTGCCACAAATGCGGTCCAAATCACCAGCGTCCGAGACCCTTTCCAAAGACCTACGAAAGCTTGGCTTCAAATTCGTGGGACCGACCACCGTATATGCATTCATGCAGGCCATGGGATTTATCAACGATCACGCAGAAGTCTGTTGGATGCGAAAGGACGTCGAAACAGCCCGAAACACCCTTCGCACACCGACATAGGCAACTGTCGGCCAATTAACGTGAAAAAAAATTCAGGGCCACTTAGCGTGGAAAGTCACAGACAGGTTTCGCGTCAGTCGACCGAGACTTCAGAGCCTTGAGAGTAGCGTGGCCAATTGAGCGGCGTCTTTGGGTTTCAGCTTTGCGCCGATCCTTTCCGACAGAACCCGTTCATAGATCGGCCACATCGCCCTCCTGACAGATTTACCCTTTTCAGAGATAGAAATGTTTTGACCTCGCCCATCTTCCAAGCAGTCCTGTCGGTCCACCAGCCCTGCTTTCACCATACGGTTCAGCAACCGCGATGTACCGTATTGGGGTAACAAAATCCGGTCTTTGAGTTCGAATGGCCGGAGTCCGTCTGGGCCTGCCTTCTCGAGTTCCAGAAGCGCGTCATACCATGCAAGTGGCGGGTATCCTGCCGATTTCAGAGACGTTTCGACAGCCTCAAGCAAAACGCGGCTTTTAGTCATGAGGGCTGTCCAGGCGGCCTCAGTAGCATGGTCAATCTCGTTCATACCCAGCACCTATCATGTACATGTAAGTGCATCAACCTTGACGCGGCATATGACGCGGCATATATAGATGCCAATGCATCGACATATGGGATCATATCATGTCACAATCGCACCTCACAGAATTTGGGATATTCCTGCTCCGTATAGCACTCGGGATCATGTTCCTGGCGCACAGCCTGTTTCTCAAGCTCTTCATTTTCACACTTCCCGGAACGGCGCAGTTCTTCATTTCGATCGGGCTGCCCGGCTGGTTTGCTTATATGGTCTTTGCAGTCGAGGCGATTGCCGGTGCCCTTTTGGTCCTCGGCGTACAGGCTCGGTGGGTCGCATCGGCGACCGTGCCCATCCTGGCCGGTGCGACCTGGGCTCACTCCGGAAACGGCTGGATGTTCGGATACGAGAACGGCGGGTGGGAATACCCGGCCTATCTGACGCTGCTTGCCATCGTGCAAGGGCTTCTGGGCGACGGCCGTTTCGCCCTCAGCCCTTCCTTCGCGCCCGGTAACGTGCAGATGGCGGGAGAGACAACATGAGCCTCCACCTCATTAGCCATGCGCTCTGCCCATATGTGCAGCGCGCGGCGATCTCGCTCACTGAGAAAGGTGTCACGTTCGAGAGAACTGACATCGATCTTTCGAACAAGCCCGACTGGTTTCTTGCCATATCTCCGCTGGGCAAGATGCCTGTCCTGGTTGTGGACGGGACGCCGATTTTCGAATCTGCGGTTATCCTCGAATATCTTGAGGATACACAACCCCACGCGCTCCATCCGCACGACGCTCTCGATCGCGCCCGCCACCGTGCCTGGATTGAATTTGGATCTGCTGTCTTGAACGACATTGCGGGGTTCTACTCGGCGCCGAACGAGAAAGCGTTGGAAGAAAAAGTGGCGGCGCTCCGCTCAAAGTTCCTTCGGCTGGACGCGGAGCTTGGGGAGGGACCATGGTTCGATGGCCACCGGTTCAGCCTCGTCGATGTCGTATTCGGCCCGGTCTTCCGCTATTTCGACGTTTTTGACACCATCGGAGAGTTTGGCGTCTTCACAGGGCTTGCCCGTGTAAGGGCCTGGCGACATGAACTGGAGCGTCGGGTTTCTGTGAAGAATGCCGTCAGTGAAGATTACCCGACCCTTCTGCGTGACTTCATCAGACGGCGCAATTCTTACCTGTCCCAGATCATGCAGACAGGAGGGCCGAAGAAGACAGTTACACAGGTGCGATCGGCTGACCGCTGATCACTTGATATCGTTTTGTCGGGCCGCAGTACAGAACCGGACGTTTGAGGTCGCTTGGCGAATGTCCGCTTTGTCCCGCACATCGGATAGTCGCCGACTTTCCCTTGAAGGCCCGCAGCAGCGTCAACCGGCACTTGCCGGCATTCCATGCCCGTCCGTGCGAAGCGCCGGGTTACCTGCTGCTCCCACAGCGCAACCTGGAACAAACCACCGATCGCGCTGATTAATGGCTTAGGGATCGAAGAATCCTCCTGAGCTCAATCCCCCGGAATACCCGCAGCCGTGTGGTCCGACAGAGGGCAGCACATCAATCGCGGGTCAATCTATCCCAGTTGGTGGACCTCTTTCAGGGGGCTACTCCAAAGGGCGGGGATGAGAAGCTCATCGCAACGATGAAAGGAACGCTTATATCGCTAGTGGGGCGAACGGGCGTGGCGGGGTGACGATCGGGTCAGAGCGAAAATTAATCTGCGAGCCGGGCTTCGAGGATATGCCGCTGGACCTTTCCGCTGGTCGATCTGGGAAAGTCCTCGAACGCGATGAAGCGAATTTCGCGCGGTCGCTTATAGCCAGCCAGGCTTTCGCGGCACAAGTTCAGCAGCGCCTCGGCATCCGGCCCGTCATCGTCACAGGCGACAAAGGCCACCGGGCTTTCCCCCCATTTCGCGTCGAAGGCCCTGACCACGGCAGCATCGATCACATCGGGATGGGAAAGAAGCACACGTTCGATTTCCGCCGGATAGACGTTTTCACCTCCGGTCTTGATCAGGTATTTCGCCCGATCCACAAAGTCGACGGTGCCGTCCGCATTGCGCCGGAACAGATCGCCCATGTGGAAAAAGCCGTTGCGAAAGTCACGGGCATTGGTGTCGTCGGCGTTCCAGTACCCGGAAAACAGCGTCGGACCCCGAAGCGCCATTTCGCCCGGCGTTCCATCGGGGACTTCGCGGTCGTCGGGATCGACCAGCCGCACCTCGCAAAAGGCGCTGATGCGCTTGGACAGCCGGTCCGGGGTCACACCCGGCGCGATCAGATCGGCGGTTCCCGGCGGCAGGCCGGTTTCGGTCGCCCCGAAGGAATTCAGATAGGGCGTGTCCAGAAGACCGGTCAGTTCCGCGATCTGATGCGGCGGCACCAGATCAGCCATTGCGCCGCAAACCTTGATCCCCTTCAACGGCAAAGGGTTGGCGTGCCGTTCGTTAATAAAAGCCTCCAGTGCCCCGGGCATCATCACGAACCAGCCGATCCTGTGGCGTGACAGCGCCTCGTTGATGACGGCGGGCTGCAGCCCGTCCACCATCACCACGGTCCCGCCCCGCAGGATCGTTGCCAGCGCATGATCGGTGGAGGCCATGTGGAACATCGGCGCCCAGGCGATGAACCCGTCGCCGGGATCCAGCGCCAGCTGGGCCGCAAAAACCATGGATCGGGCGATATGCGCGCGGTGGCTGATATGCGCCCCCTTGGGCAGGCCCGTGGTCCCCGAGGTATAGAGGATCGTCAGACCGGCCTCGGGGTCGTCAACCATGGTTCCGGTGCGCGGGTCCGGCTCGACCCCGGCAATGGCCGTTTCCAGGTCTGGCCCGACGGTTAGACAGGGTGTCGACGCGACGGCGCGGTAAGCTTCTGAAAGTTCCGGTTCGACAACCGCGAGAACCGGCTCGACCAGATCGATGCAGTGCCGCAGTTCATCGGGGGCAAGCCGCCAGTTCAGACAGGCGACGATCGCGCCGATTCCCGCTGCTGCAAGTTCGACCTCCAGGTATTCTGAGCGGTTATGCGACAGGATCGCGATCCTGTCTCCGGGCGCCACGCCTCGTGCCAGAAAGACAGCCGCCAGACGATCGACCCGCTCCAGCAGTTCTGCATAGGTCAGTTTCCTGCTGCCGTCCTCGATGGCGAGGGCGCGGGCGCAGTCATGTGCGCGGGTTCGAAAGATCGAATACAGATCAGCGCGCCCCGCGCGGATGACGTCGGTCAGCATAGTTTCCCCCTTGCCCGAGCCTCGGTTCAGAGATCCTGCGCCAGGCGCACGCCCTCATCAATGGCGCGCAGCGCATCCAGTTCGGCGGCCTCCTTTGCCCCGCCGATCATCGTAACCGGGACGCCGCGCGCTACAACCTCTTTGGCCAGGGCTCGTTCCGGTTCCTGACCGGTGCACAGCACAATTGTATCGGCTGCGATGACCGTCGGGTTTCCGTCCGCGACGATGTGCAGCCCCGCATCGTCGATATGTTCATAGGTCACCCCGCCCATTGCCTCGACCCCATGTTTGCGCAGCGCGTTGCGCAGGATCCACCCTGTCGAAACACCAAGCCCCGCGCCCGGTTTAGCGGTCTTGCGCTGCAGCATGACGACCTTGCGGCGCGACGGCTTCGGTGCCAGAGGGTCGCCCGCCAGGGCACCCGAGGAGACAAATTCGGGGTCCACACCCCAGGTTTCGCAAAAGACGTCGGAATTCGCGGTCTCGGCGGGTTTGGTCACTAGGAACTCGGCCACATCATGACCGATGCCCCCCGCCCCCATCACCACGACACGGTCGCCCGCCTCGCGGTCACCGGACAGAATTTCGGCGTAGGTCGCGACGCTGGGATGGTCGATACCCGGCAGGTCGGGAATGCGCGGCGTGACCCCGGTGGCGATGACCACATGGTCAAATCCCTCAAGATCGCTCGCCTCTGCCCGCTGTCCCAGACGCTGCGTGACCCCGTGTTTCTGCATCTGACCGGCATAATACCGCAGGGTTTCGTCGAATTCGTCCTTGCCTGGTGCGGCGCGGGCCAGATTCAGCTGACCGCCCAATTTGTCCTGCGCTTCGAACAGGGTGACATCGTGGCCCAGCCGCGCCGCCTCGGCGGCTGTGGCCATGCCCGCGGCACCACCGCCAACGACGGCCACTTTCTTTGGCGTGTCGGTTGGCGTATCCCGGAATTCCGTTTCACGCCCGGCCCTTGGATTGACCAGACATCCGACCGGCCGGTCCGAAAAAATGAAATCCAGGCAGGCCTGGTTGCAGGCAATGCAGGTGTTGATCTCGTCTGCGCGGCCCTCGCGCGTCTTTTTCACGAAATGCGGATCGGCCAGAAACGGGCGCGCCATCGAGATCATGTCCGCATCGCCAGAGGCAAGTATGTCTTCTGCAAGCTGGGGTGTGTTGATCCGGTTCGAGGCGACTACCGGGATCGACACCGCCGCTTTGACGTTGGCTGCCGCCTTGCGCCAGGCACCGCGCGGCACCGGGTAGGCGATCGTCGGCACGCGGGCCTCATGCCAGCCGATGCCGGTGTTCAGGATATCCGCACCCGCAGCCTCGATCTTGCGGGCCAGTGCGGCAATTTCATCGGCGGGCGCGCCGCCCTCGACCAGATCGGCCGCCGAAATCCGGTAGATGACCAGAAAGTCGGGGCCGCAACGTTCGCGCACCGCGCGCACGATCTCGACCGGGAATCGGTGGCGGTTCGCGGCGCTGCCGCCCCAGTCGTCTTGGCGCTTGTTGGTGTGGGTGACGGTGAATTCGTTGATCAGGTATCCTTCGGACCCCATGATCTCGACGCCATCAAAGCCTGCGGCCTGCGCATTGGCGGCCGCCACGGCAAAATCCTCGATGGTACGGAGAATGTCGGCTTCGGTCATTTCACGCGGGATGAAACGGTTGATCGGAGCGCGGATCGGCGACGGGGCCACACACCCTTCGATCTTGGCATAGCGTCCGGCGTGGAGGAGTTGTGCGCAGATCAGGCTGCCTTCGGCCTGCACCGCCTCGCAGATCGGGCGCAGGTCAAGCGCTTCTTCCGGGTCATCGATTCTCGGACCTTCTGGATCGAATATGCCCTCGGCATTGGGCGAAAACCCGCCGGTGACCAGAATCGCCGCCTCCCCCCGCGCACGCTCGGCGTAAAATGCGATCTGTTTGGCTATGCCGTCGGGCTCGGTTTCCAACCGCGTGTGCATCGACCCCATGATGACACGATTTCGCAACGTATGCTGGCCTGCGCGGATGGGCGAGAGCATGGTTTCAAAGCTTCCATCTGGTCTATTTTTCACTTTGGTTCTCCTCCTCAAAACTGCACTTGATCTACATTCTAACATTTGTTAGATTTTTTTGGAAAGAAGATTTTCGCTCATGGGGAGGAGCACCGATGCAATTCCAGCCTACAGACGATCAGAAGGCGTTTCGCGAGACCGCAAAGCGCTTCGCAACTGAAAGGCTTGCGCCCACATATCAAGAACGCGCCAGCGGCCATACATTCGACCGTGCGCTGATCAAGGAGATGGGCGCACTGGGGCTAATCGGGGCCGATCTGCCCGAGGAATTCGGGGGACTCGGCGAAAGCTCTGTCACGTCAGGGCTGATCGTCGAAGAGATCGCCTATGCCGATTTCAACGCAAGTTACGTGCAGCTTCTGGGCTCTCTCATGGGCGGAATGGTTGCCAAACATGCCTCCAAGGACATCGCGTCGGAATGGGTGCCCAAGGTTGTTTCGGGTGATGCGGTCATTGGCTTGGGCCTGACAGAGCCGCGCGGCGGTTCGGATGCGGCGAACCTGATTCTGAGAGCCGAGAAATCCGGCAACGGTTGGCGGCTGAACGGTGAAAAGACATCCATGAGTTTTGCCAGTCAGGCGGATGCGGCGGTCGTCTTTGCCCGTACCGGCGATCCTGACGGCGGCTCACGCGGGGTCAGCGCCTTTTTCGTCGATCTGAACCAGGGCGGCATCAAGCGCACCCATTTTGACGACATCGGCACCAAGCCTGTCGGGCGCGGGTCGGTGTTCTTTGACGATGTTTTCGTGCCGGCCGAAAATATGATGGCGGAACAGGACCGTGCCTTTGGCACGATCATGGCAGGCTTCGACTATTCCCGCGCACTGATCGGGCTGGAGTGCCTGGGGGCCGCGCAAGCGTCGGTGGATGAAACCTGGGCCTACGTTCAGGAGCGCGAGGCATTCGGAGCTCCGATCGTGCAGTATCAGGGTGTCAGCTTTCCCCTGGCCGAGGCCGAGACCCAACTGACCATGATGCGCCAGCTTTGCTATTACACGCTGGACCTGCGCGACCGTGGCCTGCCCCACACCTCTCAGGCCGCCATGTGCAAATGGTACCTGCCCAAAACCGCCTGCGAGATCCTGCACCAGTGCCTGATCCTGCACGGACATTACGGCTACACCACCGACCTGCCCCACCACCAGCGCTACAACGATGTGCTCGGCCTGCAGATCGGTGACGGCACCGCGCAGATCCAGAAGCTGGTGATCGCCCGCGAGAAGGTCGGTCGCATGGCGCTGCAGTATGACAAGAAGGCGAAGGGAGCCTCGAAATGAGCGACGCCATCCTCGTCACTTCCGAGGGCAACACCGGCATCATCGAACTGGCCCGCCCCGAGAAATTCAATTGCCTGTCACTTGACGTGCATGAGCGCATTTCTGCTGCGCGGTCGGAATTCGAGGCGAACCCGGATATTCGGGCGATCCTGATCCGGGCGCAAGGCAAGAACTTTTGCACCGGCGCCGATCTGGTGGAAGTGAAAGGTAAATTGAACGATCCCGCCGCGCTGGACCATTTCATCGCCTTTGGCATGAAAAACCTGCGTGCGCTCGAAACCTCCTCCCTCCCTGTCGTAGTCGCAGTGCAGGGGTTGTGTCTGGCCGGCGGGATCGAACTGATGCTGGCCTGCGACGTGTGCTTTGCGGCCGAAAGCGCCCAGTTTGGCGATCAGCATGCGCAATTCGGGCTGATTCCCGGTTGGGGTGGCTCGCAGCGGCTGACGCGGTTGATGGGGCAGCGCAGGGCGCTCGACCTGATGTTCTCGGCCCGCTGGCTCAAGTCGGACGAGGCCAAAGAGTCCGGCCTGGTCAACTACATCGTGCCGGATGCGGACCTGCACAAGTCTGCGCTGGAATACTGCGAGAAAATCGCCACCCGTTCACGTCCCGGCATCGCCGAGATGAAGCGGTTGGCGCGCGAAGGCGCGGACCTTGGTATCGACCAGCAGATGCGGCTTGAGCGCGATGCCGCCGTGCGCGCACTGCCCAGCGATGACGTGGCGGAGGGCCTCGATGCATTCGAGAACCGGCGCGCCCCCGAATTCAAGGCTTGAGGACGAAACATGGATTTCATTTTGAACGACGAACAACGCCAGATTTACGACTATGGCGGCCAGCTGGCGCAGAAGTTCGACAACGATTACTGGCTGAGACACGCACGCAAGCACGAGTTTCCGCACGAAATGTTCCGCCAGATCGCCGATGACGGCTTCCTCGGCATCATGGTGCCCGAGGAATATGGCGGCGCGGGCCTTGGTATGACCGAAATGGCCCTGTTCATGGAGGGCACCGCCAATCACGGCATTCCGCTTTTGATGATGGTGGTCGGGCCGACCATGTCGCTGGCCCATATCGCCAGCCACGGGAGCGAGTTCCACAAGAAAGAACTGCTGCCGGCTGCCTGCCGCGGTGATATCCAGTTCTGTTTCGCGATCACCGAACCGGGGGCCGGGTCGAACACGATGAAGGCCACTACGCTGGCCAAGCGTCGAGGCAACCGGTTCAGCCTGTCGGGCGAAAAGACCTTCATCACCGGGGCCGAAGTGGCCGACTACTGCCTCGTGGTGGCGCGGACCAAACCGCATACCGAGGTCAGCCGCAAGACCGA
The DNA here is from genome assembly GCF_002786325.1 of Pseudooceanicola lipolyticus. GTDB lineage: Bacteria > Pseudomonadota > Alphaproteobacteria > Rhodobacterales > Rhodobacteraceae > Pseudooceanicola_C > Pseudooceanicola_C lipolyticus. Next base: position 122,580 of record NZ_PGTB01000002.1, read on the forward strand.
CGGCTTTACCCTGTTCGCCGTGGATCTGAAGAAAAAAGGCGTCGACAAGCAGCGGGTGAAGATCTCGATCCCCCTGCCCGAGGAGCAGTGGACACTGTTCTTCGACGATGTGGATCTCGGCCCCGAGGATGTGGTCGGCGAGGTGGACGAAGGGTTCTCGATCCTGTTCGACAGCCTCAACCCCGAGCGTATTATCCTGGCCGCCTTGTGCTGCGGCATCGGCCGGTTCGCCCTGAACAAGGGCGTGGCCTATGCCTCCGAGCGCAATGTGTTCGGCCAACCCATCGGTGCGCACCAGGGCGTGCAGCATCCGATGGCCAAGGCGCACACAGCGGTCGAGATGGCCAGTCTGATGACCCGGCGCGCGGCATGGGAGTTCGACAACAAGCTGCCTGCCGGTGCGTCGTCGAACATGGCGAAATATGCCGCCGCCGAAGCCGGGATCGAAGCGGTCGACGCGGCGCTTCAGGCGCATGGTGGATCGGGCTTTACCGAGGATACGGGACTTTACGAAATGTACCCGCTGGTCCGCCTGCTGCGCACAGCGCCGGTGAACCGCGAACTGTGCCTGAGCTTTATCGGCGAAAAGGTCATGGGCCTGCCACGATCCTATTGATCGCCACGGCTTGGAACGGAGAACGACATGCAATTTGGAATGCGCTTCCGGCGGGAGGATGCCGCCGACAAGGTAAATGATCGCTTCTGGCACGCGATCGAGGGCACGCCGCTCGACGAGGTGCACCGTATTCAGGAAGAGCGGCTGCGTGATCAGATGGCCTACCTCAAGGCAAACTCGACCTTTTATCAGGAAAAGTTCGCCGAGGCCGGTATGGAATTCGACGATATACGCACCATCGAAGACCTGCAGAAGCTACCCTACACTTACAAGACCGAGATCCGCGAAAGCCTGTCCGCCGCGCCGCCGTTCGGCAAGCACCGCGCCGCGCCGATGGCCGACATCGTCCAGATGCAGGCCTCGTCGGGCACGACCGGCAGCCCCTCATATGTTGCCCTCACCGAAGCCGACGCCGAGATGTGGCACGAGATGACAGCGCGTTGTTTCTTTGCCAATGGCGTGCGCCCCGGCGACATGGTGCTGCATGCATTTTCGCTGGCCAAGGGCTTTGTCGGCGGCATTCCGGTGATGCAGGGCCTGCAGTACATGGGCACGATCGATGTGCCAGTGGGAGCGGACGGCGGTGTCGAGCGGCTGCTGCGCGCCTGCGCCGATACGCGCCCGCGTTGTATCGTCGGCGCTCCGAATTTCGTTCTGCACCTGGCTGAAAAGGCACCAGAAGTGCTGGGATGCAAGGCCAGTGAATTGGGCGTGGAACAAGTGGTCGTCGGCGGAGAGCCCGGCGGTGGCATCCCTGCAATTCGCGCAAAGATCGAAGAGGCATGGGGTGCAAAATGCTCTGAAATGCTGGGCGGCACCGACTTGGGCGTGACCTATTGGGCCGAATGCGACGCCCAGACGGGGATGCATATGGTCAACATGGATTATATCATCACCGAATTGCTCGACCCCGAAAGCGGCGCAATCATACCTTGGGAAAAAGGTGCCGAAGGCGAGATGATCTATACCGCCATCGGCCGGCAGGCGAGCCCTCTGGTGCGGTTCCGGTCAGGTGATTATATCGAGGTCATCGATACCGAATGCTCCTGCGGCCGCACCGGACCGAAGATCCGCTGCACCGGCCGCACCGACGACATGCTGATCGTGCGCGGGGCCAATGTCTTCCCGTCGGCGATCAACAGCATCATTACCGAAATGGTGCCGGACACCAACGGCGTCATGCGCATCGTGGCCGATTTCGAGGGCCATACCACGCAGGGCGCGCTGACGGTGATTGTCGAACGGGGCCCCGATCGCGATCCGGCCGATGACGTCACCCTCAAAAAGAAAATTGAGCAGCGGCTTCGCGACTCCTTGGTCTTCAAGGCCGACGTTCACCTGGTTGCGGCCGACACTTTCGAAAAACCTGGCGCCGCTAAGGTCGCCTTCGTTCTCAGGAAATATCCAGACCTGCCATGACTAGAATGAAATCCCTTCTCGACAGCGGATCGGACGACTTCCGCGCCAACGACGTGTCTTACCGCGAAAAGGTCGATGAACTACATGCCCTCCGGCTCTCACAGCGCGTCGGCGGCCCCGAAATGGCGCGCAAACGTCATGTGGACAAAGGCAAAATCCTGCCGCGCGAACGGATCGAACGGCTGATCGACCCGGGCACACCATTTCTGGAACTCGGCGAGTTGGCCGGATTGAATATGCACAAGGGAGTTCCACCCGGCGCCGGCATCATTACCGGTATTGGCGTGATCGAAGGCCGTCAGTGCATGATCATCGCCAATGATGCCACCGTAAAGGGCGGCACCTATTTCGGGATCACCTGCCGCAAACACGTCCGGGCACAGAAAATTGCCTGGAAAAACCGCCTGCCCGTCATCACCCTCGTGGACTCCGGCGGTGCCTTCCTGCCCGACCAGGCCAACCTTTTCCCCGACGAAGGCCAGTTCGGCTCCATCTTTCACCAACAGATCGGCATGTCTGGCGATGGTGTGCCGCAAATCGCCGTGGTCATGGGGCCCTGCACCGCGGGTGGTGCCTATATCCCCGCGCTCTGTGACGAAGTGGTGATCGTGCGCGGTCAGGGCTTTATGTATCTGGGCGGACCGGAATTGACCTTTGCCGCAACCGGCGAAAAGGTCGAAGCCGAAGAACTGGGTGGCGGCAAGATGCATTCGTCCGTCTCCGGTGTGACAGACCATTTGGCCGAAGATGACGCCCACGCTCTGGCCATCACGCGCGAAATTGTCAGCCATCTTGGCGAAAAACCCCAACCCCGCAAGACGCCCGAAGCGCCCCGTGCGCCCGCCTACCCGGTCGAAGAGATTTATGGACTCATCAGCCGCGACCCCAAGGTGCCGACCGACAACCGCGAAATCGTGGCTCGGTTGGTCGATGAGAGCGATTTTCACGAATTCAAGCCGCTTTATGGCGACACGATCATGACCGGCTGGGGGCGCATCCACGGCCACGAGGTCGGGATCATCGCCAATACAGGCGTGCTTTTCGTCGAAGCCGCGCTGAAGGCGACGCATTTCATCAATCTCTGCGTCCAGCGTGATATTCCGCTGCTGTTCCTGGCCGATGTGAACGGCTTCATGGTGGGCCGCGAGGTCGAGCAGATGGGCATTGCCAAGGCCGGTGCTAAAATGATCACGGCCATGTCTTCGGCCCGGGTGCCGAAATTCACAATCATCACCGGTGGCTCTTACGGCGCGGGATACCTGGCGATGCTGGGCCGCCCGTTCCAGCCGGACGCAATGTTCGCCTGGCCGACGGGACGGTCGGCAATCATGGGGCCGGAACAGGCCGCCAGCGTGCTGGCTCAGGTCCGCGCGCAGATCAACGAACGCGAAGGCAAAAGCTGGACCCCCGAGGAGGAGGAAGCCTTCAAGGCACCGATCCGCAAGGAATACGAAGATTTTCAGGGGGCCTATAATTTTGCTTCCAACCTTTGGATCGACAGCGTGATCGAGCCCTGTGAGACCCGTGACGTCATGGCGCTGATGCTGGATGTAACATCGCGCAGACCCAAGGTCGAAACCAACTTCGGCGTGTTCAGGATGTGAGGAGCGAACCGTGAAAATCAAGACGCTTCTGATCGCCAACCGCGGCGAAATTGCCTGCCGGATCGCGCGCACTGCGCGGGCAAGCGGTATCATTCCCGTCGGCGTGCATTCGCAGGCCGACGCCAATGCCCTGCATGTCCGCGAGATTGGCAAATCTGTCTGTATCGGCGCCGGACCTGCATCCGAGAGCTATCTGAAAATCGACGCGGTGATTGCCGCTGCGCAATCAGTGGGCGCGGATGCGATCCATCCCGGTTATGGCTTTCTGGCCGAAAACCCCGATTTTGCTCGTTCGGTCGAAGCCGCCGGCATGATCTTCATGGGGCCGACGCCGGAAACGCTTGAACGTTTCGGCGACAAGGCTAGCGCCAAAGAGGCCGCCGTGGCGGCCAGCGTCCCGGTGATTTCGGGCGCCGAAGGTGCGCGGTCCGATCCCGAGCAGATTGCCGAGGAGGTGCGCCAAATGGGCCTGCCGGTGCTGCTCAAGGCGGTCGGCGGCGGTGGTGGGCGCGGACAACGGCTCGTCACTGACGAGACCACGCTGGTCGAGGACATCGAAGGCGCGCTGCGCGAAGCAAAATCCACCTTCGGCTCCGAAGGGCTGCTGTTGGAGCGTTTCCTGCCCGAGGCGCGCCATGTTGAAGTGCAGATCGCAGGTGACGGCAAGGGCCATGTGGTGCATCTGTTCGAACGCGATTGCACGCTTCAGCGCCGCCACCAGAAGGTCATCGAGGAAGCCCCGGCCTGGGGTCTGCCCCGAACGCTTCTGGACGACATCGCACGCGACGCGGTGCGCTTGGGCGAAACGCTGGACTATCGCGGGCTGGGCACGGTCGAATTTCTGGTCGCGGGTGGCGAGTATTTCTTCCTTGAGGTGAACCCGCGCATTCAGGTGGAACATCCCGTCACCGAAGCGATCACCGGGCTGGACCTTGTCGCGCTTCACCTGCGGATTGCCGAAGGCGCGGGCCTTGGACTGGTGCAGGACGATCTGACGATCAACGGCCACGCGGTCGAGGCGCGGCTTTACGCCGAAGATCCGGCGATGCAATTCGCCCCGTCGACGGGCACGCTCTCCACGCTCAGCCTGCCATCGGGCCTGCGCATCGACAGCGGCGTCGAAGAAGGCGATGCCGTCACGCCCTACTACGACCCGATGATCGCCAAGCTGATCGTGCACGCGCCCGACCGGGAAACCGCATTGGCACGTCTGGCCACGGCGCTTGATCATGTCGCGGTCGAAGGTGTCGAGACCAATCGCGCCTTTCTAACGGCGCTGGCGCGAAACCATGAATTCGAACGGATGCAGGTGCATACCCGCTGGATCGACGGCAGGCTGGATGAGCTGACACAGGCACCCGGCCTGACCCGCCCAGATCTGTGGAAGGCGACCGCTGCCATTCTCTTCGTGACCCAGTCGCGCAGCGACACAGACGCCAATCCCTGGACCAACCGTGATGCCTTTACCGGCTGGCGGCTTGGACTGGGCGGCGATGCGATTGAAGCGGGGCAGCGCGTGACGCTTACCGATTCTGACGAGGTATCCGAAGAACTGCGCGTCAGTCCTGTCAAACCGGGTGCCAAGTACACCATCCATTCGGAGAAAGGCGAGGCGCTGATACTGTCGGCACGTGAACTGACCCCGGGCCGTTGGCGTGTCGGCGAAGGCGACACCGTCCATCTGATCGACGCGCGCCTGCACGCGGGCGTGATCGAACTGGATACGCCCGAAGGCCGCCTGGTCTTTCGGCCCGCCGCGCCCCTTGCCTTTGCCGGCGGCGATGCCGCGGCGGATCGCGCCGTGACCTCTCCGCTGACCGGCATGATTGTCGAAATCAAGGTCTCCGATGGTCAGAGCGTGGCCGAAGGCGACGTGGTCGCGGTCATGGAATCCATGAAACTCGAAATCTCGATCCGGGCGGCCGCGGCCGGGATCGCCAGCAATATATCCGTCTCGAATGGGGACATGGTCGATCGCGGCCAGGTCATCGCCGAGATCCTGCCATCCGAGGAGTGATGAAATGAGCGACTTTCCCAAATTCGTAGAATTTCGTGAAGAAGGCCCGCGTGAGGGTTTTCAGATCGAAAAGAAGATTTACCCGATCGAAGAGCGGATCGAACTGATCGACATGCTCAGCGAAACCGGCTTGAAACGCATTCAGGTCGGCAGCTTTGTCAGCCCGAAATACGTTCCTCAGATGGCGGACACCGGCGAGTTGTTCCAGCGTATCAAGCGCAAACCGGGCGTGAACTACACATCGCTGTGGCTGAACGACAAAGGGTTTCGCAAGGCCCTGACCGCGCATGAGGTCGATATCGACCCGCGTCTGCTGTTCTATCCTTCCGAAGCATTCGCCCAATCGAACAACAATTGTTCCTCGGCCGAGATGCGGGAAAAACAACGTGACTGGGTCCGTCTTTACAAGGAAGAGGGATATACCGTCGACGCGGCCTATGTGATGACCGCTTTCGGCTGCAACCTCGAGGGCCCCATCCCCCAAGAACGCATCTTGGACGATTTCCGCTTTATCCTTCAGCTATGCGAAGAAGAGAACATCCCCGTGCCGATCCTCGTGGTCGCCGACACCATGGGTTGGGGAAACCCCGAGGCGGTCAAACGGATGATCGGCGCCCTGCGCGAATTGGCGCCCGAGGCGCGCATCGGTATGCACATCCATGACACACGTGGGCTGGGGATCGCCAACGTTTATGCGGCCCTGTCGATGGGCGTGGACATGTTCGAAAGCTCCGTCGCCGGTCTTGGCGGCTGTCCTTTCGCGGGCCACGGCCACGCGCGCGCCGCAGGAAATGTCTGCACCGAGGATGCAGTGTTCCTGTGTCACGAGCTCGGCATCGAAACCGGCATTGATCTGGACAAGCTGATCGCAGCGGCGGTCAAAGCAGAAGAGATCATCGGTGTGCCGCTCATGGGCCGGGTCATGCACACCGGCGGGTTGGACAAATACCGCAAGTCACGCTGAGGGAGCAAGAAGATGACAAAAGCACTTGACGGAAAGGTCGTTCTGGTCACCGGGGCTGGCGGTGGGATCGGGCGTGATATCGCCTTGATGGCAGCTACCGAAGGCGCCGCCGTGGTGGTCAATGATCTGGGCGCATCCCTGAAAGGCACCGGTCAGACAGAAACTGCGGCGCAGAAAGTCGTCGAAGAGATCAGGGCCGCTGGGGGCGATGCCATTGCCGATGGCGGCTCTGTCACCGATCCCGATGCCGCGCGCGCGATGATCGAAGCCGGGGTCAAGGAATTCGGTCGCATCGACGCGGTGGTAAACAACGCCGGCATTCTGCGCGACGGTTACTTCCACAAGATGACCTATGAGGATTTCGACGCGGTGGTGAAGGTCCATCTTTATGGTGCCTTCAATACCAGCCGCGCGGCCGCCGACTATTTCCGCGAACAGGAAAGCGGCACGCTCGTGCACATGACCTCGACCTCGGGGCTGATCGGCAATTTTGCCCAGGCGAACTACTCTGCCGCGAAGCTGGGCATCGCGGCCTTCTCAAAATCTGTTGCGCTTGATCTCAAGCGCTGGAACGTGCGGTCAAACTGCATCGCGCCCTTCGCCTGGAGCCGGATGATCTCGTCGATCAAGACAGACACCCCGGAACAGGTGGCACGGGTCGAAAAGATCAAGGAGATGACACCGGCCAAGGTTGCACCGATGGCCTGTTTCCTGATGAGCGACCGCGCGGCTGACGTGTCAGGACAGATCTTTGCGGTTCGCAAGAACGAGATCTTCCTGTTCAACCAGCCCCGCCCGGTGCGGTCGGTTCATTCCGGTGATGGCTGGACCGCCGATGAAATCGCCGATCGCGCCATTCCCGCGCTCAAATCGCAGTTCACGCCGCTCGAAGTTTCGGCGGATGTCTTTTCATGGGATCCGGTCTAATGGGAAAACGCAAAGAAAAAATCAGCTCCAGCATTGCCTGGAGCACCCCTGACAAGATCAGCGTGCGTGGCCTCGACCTGCCCAACGAGATCCTGGGCCACATGAACCTCGGCGATCTGGCGTTCCTGCAACTGACGGGCCGCAAGGCCACACCCGAGGAAAGCCGGGTGTTCAACGCCATCGTCATTACCCTGGTCGAACATGGTATCACGCCCTCGGCCCTGGCGGCGCGGATGACCTATATGGGGGCGCCGGAATCGCTTCAGGCGGCTGTGGCGGCTGGCTTGTGTGGGCTGGGCACCGTCTTTGTCGGTTCTATGGAAGGTGCCTCGAAAATGCTTTACGAGGCACTGCCACAGGACAAGTTGGGCACCGGTGTCGATCTGGATGCGCTGGCCGTCGAGACGGTAGAAAAATTCCGCGCCCGCAAGATGATCGTGCCGGGGCTCGGACATCCGGTGCACAAACCGGTCGATCCGCGCACCCCGCGCCTGTTCCAGATCGCTGCCGAGAACGGCAAGTCCGGTGAATACATCGAGTTGATCCAGAAAATTCAGGCCGTTGCCGAAGAAAAATCGGGTAAGATGCTGCCGATTAACGCCACTGGTGCGATCGGAGCGATCTGCTGTGAATTCGGCTTTCCCTGGAAGATCGTGCGGGGCTTTGGCGTCATGGCGCGCGCCATCGGCCTGGTCGGTCATATCCTCGAAGAGAGCGAAAACCCGATCTCCTATGAATTGTGGCAGCGCGCCGAAGAGGAAATCCTCGAAACCTCCGGCCCGGGAGCGGCTTGAACGATGCAGACGTCAGCCCCAGACACTCACACCGATCTGCGCGATGCCTTGCGCGCACTTTGCGCGCAGTTTCCGCCAGAGTATCATCGCAAGTTCGGCGAAGACGAAACCTACCCCGAGGAATTCGTCGATGCGCTGACCCGCGAGGGCTGGCTTGCCGCAATGATCCCCGAGGAATACGGCGGCTCGGGTCTGGGCCTGACGGAAGCCTCGATCATCATGGAGGAGGTGAACCGCTGCGGCGGAAACGCGGGCCATTGCCACGGGCAGATGTATAACATGGGCACGCTTCTGCGACATGGTTCGGATGAGCAAAAGCAGACATACCTGCCCGGCATCGCCAGCGGCGCGTTGCGCCTGCAATCCATGGCCGTGACCGAACCGACAACCGGGACCGACACCACCAAACTGAAGACCACCGCGGTCAAGAAGGGTGACCGGTATGAGATCAATGGCCAGAAGGTCTGGATCAGCCGTATCCAGCATTCTGACCTGATGATCCTGCTGGCGCGCACCACGCCGCTGAAAGAGGTCAAGAAGAAATCCCAGGGACTGTCGATCTTCATGGTCGATCTTAAAGAGGCCATCGGCAATGGCATGGAGGTCCGCCCCATCGCCAACATGCCCGGCCACGAAACCAATGAAGTGTTCTTCGACAACCTCGAAATCCCCGCCGAGAACCTGATTGGCACCGAGGGGCGTGGCTTCTATCATATCCTAGACGGTCTGAACGCGGAGCGGACCCTGATCGCGGCGGAATGCATCGGTGATGGATACTGGTTCGTTGACAAGGCCCGCGCCTATGCCGGCGACCGCGTGGTCTTTGACCGTCCCATCGGCCAGAACCAAGGTGTGCAATTCCCTATCGCCAGGTCCTATGTGAACATCGAGGCCGCCAATCTGATGCGCTTTGAAGCCTGCAGGCGGTTCGATGCCGGACTGGATTGTGGTGCACAGGCGAACATGGCCAAGCTGCTGGCTTCGGAAGCCAGCTGGGAAGCGGCCAATGCCTGCATCCAGACCCACGGCGGCTTCGGTTTCGCACGGGAGTACGATGTTGAGCGCAAGTTTCGCGAGGCGCGCCTCTATCAGGTCGCCCCGATCTCGACCAACCTGATCCTGTCATATGTCGGAGAACATATCCTCGGCATGCCAAGATCGTTCTGAAGGCTAGGATTATGGGTGAGATCGACCTTGACGCGCTGGCGCCCTGGCTGGGACGCACCGAGACCAAGGAAGATGTTCTGACGCACGGGCTGATCGACAAATTCCGCGCCACGCTCGGTCCGCATCTTTGGGACGGAGCGGGCGATGTCCCGCTGGGAATTCATTGGTGCCTTGCCCTTGATACCGTGCCAGCGACCGCCCTGTCAGAAGACGGCCATGCCGCGAGGGGTGGATTTCTGCCCCCTGTTCCGCTGCCCGCCCGGATGTGGGCCGGCGGCGATGTTACGCATATCGCGCCGCTGAAAATCGGCGAAACCATCACCCGACGCTCTTCGATCAGGAATATTGTGGCCAAGCAGGGCCGTAGTGGACCATTGGTCTTTGTGACCGTCGAACATGAGTATCTGAGTGGCAACCGGCTTTGTATCCGGGAGCAGCAAACGATCGTTTATCGTGAGATTTCCACCCCCCGCACGGGCGAGAGCGCAGCTGACGCGGGTGACCCCAACACGCTTAGATCGACGCTGACACCGGATCCTGTTCTTCTGTTTCGCTATTCGGCGCTGACGTTCAATGCCCATCGCATTCACTATGATTACGTCTACGCCACCGAAACCGAAGCCTATTCCGGACTTGTTGTGCATGGCCCATTGCAGGCCACGCTGCTTCTGAATCTGGCGGCGGGTGCGTTGAAAACATCGCCCCACCGGTTTTCGTTCCGTGGCCTCGCGCCACTCACCCTGCCCTGCGAATTGCAACTGCACAATGAAGGGACCGGCACCTCCGGGACAGTCTGGTGTCAGGATCAAAAAGGTCTTCGAAGCTTTTCCGCAGAGTACGCGGCCGTCTGATCGGTCTTCTTCGGTAGCGAATTCAGTTGTTGACCAATTTTTCTAACATCTGTTAGGCTTCGCGGAGAGACTTGGTAAATAAACCAGGCAAACCTCTGAATTTAGAGGTGGGAGGAGGAACAATGCGAGGAAAACTCGTAACCAACGAAAAACCGTGCGGTCAGGCTATGCGCGCCTCCATGAGGTGTGGGGCAAAAGCACGGGCCGCAACATGACCACGAATAACGGGCACGTATCCTCACCGCTTGCGGTGCGTGGTGCAACTTTGAAATTTGGCGGTGTGACGGCGCTCGACGATGTGAGCATTTCTGTGGCCGACGATGAATTGCTTGCAATTATCGGACCGAACGGAGCCGGAAAAACATCACTTCTGAACGTGACTGCGGGCTTCTACCGTCCGCAGAAGGGCCGTGTCGAATTGTCCGGGCAGGACGTGACCGGCCTGCGTGTTGACCAGATCGCCCGGCGCGGTCTGGCGCGGACGTTTCAGGGCACCCATCTTTTTGCCGGGCAGACGGTGGTGGAAAACATTATGATCGGCCGCCACATGCTGATGAAATCGAATGTAGTCCAGGCTTTTTTCCAGTTCGGTCCCGTGATGCGCGAGGAATCGGAACATCGTGAAGCCGCAGAGGAGATCATCGATTTTCTCGAGATCGAGGCAATCCGCAACCGGCCCGTGGGCACGTTGGGGTATGGGTTGCGCAAGCGTGTCGATCTGGGCCGTGCATTGGCGCAGGAACCGTCGATCCTGCTGATGGATGAACCGATGGCCGGCATGAACTCGGAGGAAAAAGAAGACCTGGCGCGCTTCATTCTCGATGTGCGCGAGGCGCGCAAGATTCCGGTAGTTCTGGTGGAGCACGACATGGGCGTCGTGATGGACCTTGCCGACCGGATCGTGGTGCTGGATTTCGGGCGGGTCATCGCCGAAGGCACCCCGGAAGAAATCCAGAAGGACCCGGCTGTCATAAAGGCATATCTGGGGTAGCGGCATGGTCAAACAACGGACAGCAATGGTCTTTTCGGACCCAGCAGTGACACATATCGAAACCCTGCCGCAGGTTTTGCTCGCGCGAGCGACATCCACACCGACCAACCTCGCCGAACGGCACAAGCGCCTGGGCATCTGGCGTGAATTCACCTGGGCCGATGTTCTTGATAGGGTTCGCGCCCTGGCTCTCGGGTTGGAGAACCTGGGCTTGTCGGCTGGCGAATCCGTCATGATGATCGGCGAAAACGAACCCGAACATTTCTGGGCTGAATACGCCGTCCAGTCGTTAGGCGGCAAAGTCCTGTCTGTCTATCCGGATCAAAACGCTGAAGAGATTCTGTATCTGGCCGAAGACTCGCAAACGCGGATTTTTCTGGCGCAGGATCAGGAGCAGGTCGATAAATGCATCGAGATTGCGGGCAAGTACTCGGGCGCCCTGGCGGTCGTTTACTGGGACGATTCCGGTCTGTGGGGCTATGATCATCCCCTGTTGCATTCGTTTGAAAGTGTGAGCGCGGCAGGGCGTCAGATCCACGCCAAGGAACCCGCCAGATTTGAAGAACACGTAAAACGTGGACGGGCGGACGATACCGCCTTGCTGTCCTATACCTCGGGTACCACGGGAAAACCCAAGGGCGTTGTCATCAGCCATCGCTACCTGTTCGACAATTGCTCGCGGGTGATGGGGGCAATCGAAATCGCGCCGGGCACCGAATACCTGACCTACATTTCGCCGGCCTGGGTCACGGAACAGATTTTCGGCCTGTCGATCGGTTTGATCGCGCCCATGGTCGTCAATTTCCCCGAAGGCCCTGAAGACGTACTGACCAACATTCGCGAACTGGCGGTCGACGCACTGGTGTTCAGCCCGCGCCAGTGGGAAAATCTCGCCTCCATCGTTCAGGCCCGGATGCTGGGGGCGGGCAAAATCCGCAATGCGATGTACAACTGGGGCATGAAGGTCGGCCACGACGTTTATGTGGAACGGCTGGAGGGGCGTAGCCCCAGCCTTGCCGCACGCCTGCAGCTTCCCTTTGCCGAAGCTCTGGTGCTGCATCACCTGCGCGACAATCTTGGCCTTGGTAAGGCCAAAAACGCAATGAGCGGCGGCGCCCTGATGGCACCTGACGTCTTTCGTATGTTCCACGCGATGGGGGTTAAGCTGCGCAACGTGTATGGCGCGACCGAAATCGGCCTTCTGACCGCGCATGTCGGCGAAAGCTATCAGCTGGAAACCAGCGGCAGCTGGATGCAAAGCAACACGAACTACGGCGAACCGCTGGAATACAGGGTCTCGGACGAAGGGGAGCTTCAGGTGCGTGGCGGATCGGGCTTCGGTGGCTATCACGGCAAGCCCGAAAAGACCGCAGAGGAATTGACCGAAGACGGTTGGTACAAGACCGGTGACGCGGTGTCGATGACCGACGACGGCGAGCTTTTGTTCTTTGACCGTGTCAAGGATATGCGCCGCCTGGCAAATGGGCACAGCTATCCGCCGCAATTCATCGAAACGCGGTTGCGGTATAGCCCCTTCATCAAGGATCTCATGACCTTGGGCGACGAAACCCGGAGCTTCGTCAGCGCGCTTATCAATATCGATATGGAAGTTCTCGGGCGTTGGGCGGAAGAGAACAAGATCAGCTTTTCGACCTACACCGATCTCTCGCAGAAACCCGAAGTTCTGGACCTTATCAAAGGCGAAGTGGCGCGCATCAATGCGCTCCTGCCCGAAGGCTCGCGCGTGGCACGTTTTGCGAATTTTCCCAAGGAACTCGACCCGGATGAAGGCGAGTTGACCCGCAGCCGAAAGCTTCGCCGGGCCTTTCTGGAGGAACGGTATGCCAAGCTCGTCGAGGCGATCTATGCTGGCGATGACGAGACAGATCTCGAAATCGCTGTGACCTATCAGGACGGCCGTCAAGGCGTTCTCAAGACCACGGTTCGCGTGTCGGATGTTGAAAACGCATCGAAGGCTGCCAAGCGGCAGTCCAAATCTTAAAGGAGGTCGGCGACAATGGTCTATTTCATCAATGACATCATTACCGGGGCTTTGATCGGCCTTCTGTATTCGCTGGTGGCCATGGGCTTTGTTGTGATTTACCGCGCCAGCAAGGTGTTCAACTTCGCGCAGGGCGAACTGGTGATCATCGGCGGGTTCATCGTCTGGTTCACAACGATGCAAGCGGGGCTTAGCCTTTGGTTGTCGATACCCCTTTCGCTGGTTCTGGCCGGGCTGGTCGGGTACGCAATCGAACGGATTTTCCTGACAAAGCTGATCGGTGAATCGGTTTTCTCGATGGTCATGGTCACCGTCGGCCTTTTGATCCTGCTGCGCGGTTTGGTGCTGCTTGTGTTCGGTCCCGCGGTAAGACCCTTCCCGATCATTTTTCCGCTGAAACCCTTGTTCCTCGGCGATATGTTGATCCCGATGAACCTCCTGATAGGTGGGATCATCACCATTGTCGCGGCCGTCGGCCTGTCGTGGTTCTTCAACCGGACCCGGTCCGGCCTCCGTATGACCGCTGTGGCGGAGGACCACGTCGTAGCTTCCTCGATGGGCATTTCGGTGAAAGGCTCGATTGCCGTTGCCTGGGTTCTCGGGGCAATCCTGTCCACAATTGGTGCGATGATCTTTCTCAGCGGCAAATCGCTGACCTTCCTGGCCTCGGATATCGGGTTCGCGGCCCTGCCAGTGGCGCTCTTTGCCGGGCTGGAATCCATCGGCGGGCTTATCCTGGCAGGAATAATCATCGGCATCGCGCAGAGCTTGACCACCAACTACCTTGATCCGTTGATCGGTGGCTCGCTCGGCAGTGTCGTTCCATATATCATAATGCTTGCCATTCTGCTGATCCGGCCGACCGGCCTGTTCGGCTGGCGCACAATCGAACGGGTGTAATCCATGGATCCTTCTGGCGTATTCCCGACAAGCTATCGCAGTGACAGACGTTTGATCCGAACGCGCTGGCAGTTTCTGGCCCTCGTCGTATTCATGGCTCTACTGCTGTTGGCGCCTTACCTGGTGAGCAGCCGTATCATCGCTATCCTGAATATGATGATGATCAGCGCCGTCATCGCCGTCGGGCTTCAGATCTGCACCGGCTATGCGGGCCAGATCAACCTGGGTCAGGCGGCGTTCATGGGGGTCGGCGCCTATACGGCCTCGATACTGGCCTCGAAGACCGGCCTTACGTTTCTGCTGACCATTCCTCTGGCCGGGCTCTCGGCTGCGCTGTTCGGCTTTCTCTTTGGCTTGACCGCGGCGCGGATCAAGGGGTTCTATCTGGCACTGACCACGATTGCAGCTCAGTTCCTGTTCCACTTTGCCGTATTGAACCTGCCGTCAACCTGGCTGGGTGGATCGAACGGTATCACCGTGCCCCCGGCCGAGCTTTTCGGGCTGCGATTTGTCAGCGAATCTTCGCAGTTCTATCTGAATTTCGCCGTGTCCGCGATCATGGTGGCGGGCGCGTTCGGGATCGTTCGGTCACGCTTCGGCCGTGCCTTCGTGGCGGTCAGGGATGATGACGTGGCCGCGGGTATAATGGGGATCAATGTCGCGGCCACAAAGGCAAATGCCTTCCTGATCGGCGCTTTCTATGCGGGCGTCGGCGGGGCGCTTTGGGCCTATCTGATCCGCTTCGTGGGGGTAGACCAGTTCACCCTGTTTCACTCTATCTTCTTCGTCGCGATGATCATCGTCGGCGGGATGGGTTCAATCGTGGGGGCCCTGATCGGCGTCTTCATTATCCGCATCATCCAGGAAATTATCGCGACGGTCGGCCCCAATATCGCCGACTCGGTATCATTCCTTGGCGGTGACATCGTGTTCGCTGGCATGAATGTCGTTCTTGGCGGCGTGATCGCATTGTTTATGATCCTCGAACCCAAGGGGCTGATGCACCGCTGGAACATCCTGAAGTCGTCATACCGTATCTGGCCGTTTCCTTACTGAGAAATAGAGCGGCTCTAAACCTGGGAGGAAGAATATGACTTACCAATCGAATCGAGGTCTTCGCGGCTTACTGGCAGCGGCTGCCTTGGCGGCCGCGGCGACCATGCCTTTGAAGGCGCAGGCCGAAGAGACCTATAATCTGGCCCTGCTGTCGGACTTTTCCGGCCCTTATGCTGACATCATGCCCATCCTGGCAGGCGGACGCGAAGCTGTGTTCACCTGGTGGAATGAAACCCGCGGCAAGGAACTTGGCGTCACGCTGAACTACAAAAACTACGAAACCCGCTATGACGCGGCACAGGTGGCAAGTCTCTGGCCCGGGATCAAATCGGAACTGGACCCGATTGCGGTTGTCGGCCTCGGCGGGCCTGACGTCGCGGCCCTTTCCGAACGCCTGCCGGAAGACAAAATCCCGATGTTCATGGCCACAGCGGCCTACGGTTTTGCCTGGCAACCGGATGCCTGGATTTTCAACCCACGCCCGACCTATTCGCACGAAAGTGTCGGCTTTCTAAACTGGATGCGTGAACAGCGCGGAGGAGACGAACCGCTCAAGGTTGCGATCCTCGCCTCCGAAGCATCGCCTGCCTATGTCGACATGGCAAAGGGCCTTGAACTCTATGCCGAAGAGCACCCCGAGGAGATCGACCTCGTCGAGGTCATCTATACCGAAGTTCAACCCACCGATCTGACGGGGCAAATGCGCCGCGTTGTACGAGCCGGGGCCGAGGCGCTGGTAATCCAAACGAACACCTCTATCGTGGTTGCCGCGAAACGTGGGCTGCAGGCCAACGGGGCGAACATCCCGATCATGATGAGTTCGCATAACGGGCTTCCAGCCTCGGGTGGCGCGCTTGGCGGGCTTGAGCAAATGGAGGGGGACTTTGAAGCCTACGGCATGGCGATTGCGGCCGATGAGGACACTCCCGCGCGACAATTCTACGAGACATTGGTTGCCGATTACGGACTCGAAGCACCTTGGAACGTAGTGACCGCAATGGGCGTATCTCAGGGTCTCTATACCGTGACCGTGATCGATCACGCGATCGAGGCGAACGGCGCCGAGGGCCTGACCGGAGAGATGGTACGTGAGGCGCTTTTTGCCAAACCGATCACCACCGAAGAAACCCATGGGTTCCTGCCGACCTTGTCCTTTACGCCAGAAGCACCGTTCCCATTGGAAGGCCTCAAAGTGAATGTGGGCACCGTCAAAGATGGGAAAATCACCATCGCGGCAACGGGTGTCGACGTTCCGCAAGTTGAGAAATGGTGAATTAATCCGGGCGCCGCAGTCGCGGCGCCCGTTCTGATCCTTAGCCCCGGGCAATATGACCATGCTGGAACTCAACAACGTAGAGGTGACATATTCCGACGTCATCCTGGCGCTCAAAGGCGTGTCCATGACAGTCCGTGCGGGACAATGTGTTGCTCTGCTCGGTGGCAATGGCGCAGGAAAAAGCACGACGCTTAAAGCCATCTCGGGAACGCTCAAATCCGAGGATGGAACCGTTTCGGCGGGGTCCATCGTTCTGGACGGAACTCCCATTCAGAACATGGAAGCCTCGGAAGTCGTGAAGAACGGTCTCATCCATGTGATGGAAGGGCGGCGCGTTTTGCGGCATCTGACGTCAGAGCAAAACCTGATCGTCGGCGGGCACATGGTGCCCAACTCCGCCGAGCTGAAAAAGCGCCTGGACCATGTTTACACCTTGATGCCCCGGCTTGCGGACCTGCGCAACCGCACCTCTGGCTTCATGTCTGGTGGCGAACAACAACTGCTGCTGATCGGCCGGGCCATGATGGCCAGCCCCAAGATCATCGCGATCGACGAACCGTCGTTGGGATTGGCCCCGATGATGATCCGGGATGTTTATGAAGTGCTCAAGCAGCTCAAGTCAGAAGGCACGACCTTCTTCCTGGTCGAACAAAACAGCGCCGCGGCGCTATCGATCGCCGACTATGCCTATGTGATGGAGAACGGCCGGATCGTGATGGACGGCCCTGCCGACAAGCTCGCTGACAACGAGGACATCAAGGAATTCTATCTCGGCGTCACCGCATCGGGCGAGCGCAAAAGCTATCGAGATATCAAACACTATCGCCGCCGGAAGAGATGGCTGGGCTGAGGAGAAGGAATTCATGAGCACCATCCTGGATATCAAGGGCCGCACCGCGCTGGTGACCGGCGCCGGACAGGGCGTGGGCCGGCAGGTCGCGCTTTATCTGGCGGAACATGGCGCAGGCGCTGTTGTGATCAATGATTTTCACGCCGATCGGGCGGAAAGCGTTGCCGCAGAAGTTGAAGCAGCTGGCGCCAAGGCATTGCCAATCGCCTTTGACGTCTCGAACTTCGAGGCGGTCGGCGCAGCTTTCGCCGAGGCGCAATCCGCGTTCGGCGGCGTGGATATCCTGGTCAACAACGCCGGGAACGCGGGGCCGACCTCGCGGCTCGATGATCTGGTGCCCTTCTGGGACTCAGACCCATCGGAATGGAAGCGCTGGATGGCGACCAATTTCGACGGCGTGTTGAACTGCACCCGTCACGCAATGCCCCTGATGGTCAAGGGCGGCTATGGGCGCATCGTGACGGTCATCTCCGACGCGGGCCGCGTGGGCGAGCCGCATCTGGCGGTCTACTCCGGCGCCAAGGCCGGCGCGGCCGGCTTCATGCGGGCAATTGCAAAAGCCGGTGGTCGGTTCGGGATCACCGCGAATTGCGTCGCCTTGGGGGGCACAAGAACTCCGGCTGTCGCCGACCTGATCCCGGATGCAGAGACCGAGAAGCGGGCATTGTCGCAATACGTGATCCGCCGTCTGGGCGAGCCGGAAGACCCCGCCGGAATGATCCTGTTCCTCTGCTCGGATGCTGCCAGCTGGATCACCGGTCAAACTTATCCGGTGAATGGCGGGTATTCTTTTGCCTGCTAGAGCCGCCATCGGACGGCTGCCGCCTCTAGTTGGAGCTGTCCGAAAAAACGCTGTCATTATCTGCCCCGAGCTCGGGGGGCAGATCCGGTATCGCGGTTTCGAAACCATCGAATTTCAACGGCTGGACAATAAAAGTCTCGGCCTTGCCGCCGTCATGCGTAATCTTGCGCAGCAGCTGGCGCGCACGCACATGGGGGTCGTCCAACGTTTCGACCAGGGAATTGACCGGACCCCATGGCACCCCCGCCTTATCCAGAAGGTCGCCCCATTCGGCGCGCGTCTTGTTGACCAAAATCGCCGCGATTTCTTCGCGCAGCGCGGCCTTGCGGGCGACACGGTCGCGGCCTGTCAACGGCGCAAGATCCGCCCTGTTGATCACATCGCAGAACGGTTTCCAGAACCAGTCCTCATGCGCGATGGACAAGGTCAAGAGCTTGCCGTCTTTGCAGGTGAACACGCCATAGCCCGGCTCGGCGATAAATTCGCCCAGCGGTGCTCCATTGGCGGCGGGAACGAGGAATGCGGTCAACATCGAAACCACCGCATCCGTCATGGACACGTCCACGTAACGCCCCTGCCCTGTGCGCTGGCTCGACACCACCGCCGACAGGATTGCGATCGCCGCGAACAACGCCGCGCCAACATCCGCAAGGGGGATCGGCGGCACAGGGCCGGGCTGCTTTGCATCGGCCTGATCGGCCAGCAAACCGCCAACCCCTTCATAGCTCAGGTCATGGCCAGCCCTGTCACGATAGGGGCCGTCCTGCCCGTAACCCGAAATCGATACATAAACCAGCCGCGAGTTGACACTACGCATGTCCTCGAAACCGGCACCCAAGGCCGCAAGCTTGCCAGGGCGGAACCCTTCGACGATGACATCCGATTCCTTGGCCAGTTCGCGAAACCGTGCCAGCCCCTCGGCCGATTTCAGATCCAACGCAACGCTGCGCTTGCCTCGGTTCAGTGCCCGGAACAAGGGCGGAAATTGCCGGGCCGGATCGCCGACACCCGGTCGTTCGATCATGATCACCTCGGCTCCCATGTCGGACAACAGCATTGTGGCATAGGGACCGGGAAACTGTTCGGCAAGGCTGAGAATTTTCAGGCCGGCCAGGGGTGCAGTGCTCATATCAATCTCCAGCTCTTTTGTTTTCCACGTGCGGGTCCGCCCGAGTGCAGCGCAAATCGCCGCAAAAGACAAGGCGAAAAACCAATAATATGTATAATTATCAGGAGCTTAGCATGAGTGAAGCAAAGCAGACGCTATTCGTTGAGCGGGTCGCAAAAACTGAATGGATTACCTTCCAGCGCACCGAACAGCTCAACGCAATGTCAACGCAGATGCTGCGCGAGATGGCGGCAGCACTGGAATCGGCGCTGGCCGACGATGGGGTGCGTACAATTGTCCTGACCGGCTCTGGCCGGGCATTCTGCGCCGGTGCCGATCTGAAAGAAGTTGCTGGCGCCAAACATGCACCAGGCGAGCCGGATCTTCTGGATCTTGTCGATCACACGTTTGGGCTGATGCGACATGGCCCGAAACCGGTGATCGCCGCAGTGAACGGGCTGGCGATGGCGGGCGGTTTGGAAATGGTGATGGCCTGCGATCTGGTCTTTGCCGCCGAAAGCGCGCAACTGGGCGACGCACATTCCAACTTTGGCGTCTTTCCCGGGGCCGGCGGTGCGGCGATCCTGCCGCGTAGGATTGGCCTGAACCGCGCGAAATACCTGCTGTTCTCGGGCGAGAACGTTTCGGCACGGGACATGATGGACTGGGGACTGGTGAACAAGGTCATCGCGGACGAAGACCTGCGACAAGCGGTGCAGGCCTTTACCGACAGGCTGGCAGAAAAAAGCCCGGCGGTCTTACGCCGCATGAAGACGGTTTCCAATCGGTCGCTGGACGTGGACGAAACCGCCGCGCTTTCCGAAGAGATGCTGAACCTGCGCGCGCACATGCGATCCTGGGACATGCACGAGGGTCTGTCGGCGTTCAATGAAAAACGAAAACCGCAGTTTCGCGGATACTAGGTCAGGAGGACAAACGATGCAGGACATTTACATCGTTGGCATCGGGATGACGCCGTTCGGAAAGTTCCGGGACAAAACCATCAAGGACATGACCGGCGAGGCCGTCGCCGCCGCGCTTTCCGATGCCCGAGTGACGGCAGATCGTATCGACGGCGCATTCTTCTCGAACGCGGTGCAGGGCCACATGGAGGGCCAGCACATGATCCGCGGCGAAATCGCGCTGCGTGAAATGGGCATTCAGGGCATTCCGGTGGTGAATGTCGAAAACGCCTGCGCCAGCGCCTCGACCGGGTTCAAACTGGCAGTCGATTTCCTCAAGGCCGGCAATGGCGACTGCTGTCTCGCCGTGGGCGCCGAAAAGATGTATTCTGACGACCGTGCGTTGATGTTTTCGGCCTTCGACAGCGGCTGGGACGTCAGCAACAGCGAAGAGGTCGCGCAACGGCTGGCCGATCTGGGTGCAGGGGTCGAGGAACCCGAAGGATCGAAATCGCCCAAGCCCTACAGCGTGTTCATGGATGTCTACGCAGGCTTCGCCCGGCTGCACATGAAGACCTTTGGCACAACTCAGGAACAGTTCGCCGCCGTCGCCGCCAAGAACCATGCGCATTCCGTGCATAATCCACTGGCGCAATACCGAGAAGCCATGAGCGTCGATCGGGTATTGGCCGCGCCGCCGATCACCTATCCGCTGACCCTGCCGATGTGCGCCCCGATCTCGGACGGGGCCGCTGCGGCCGTTTTATGCACCGGCGAGGGGATAAAACGTCTGGGCCTAGATCCCGCGCGCGCGATCAAGGTCAAGGCCGCGATCCTGCGCTCGGGCACCGATCGTCCGCCGGAAGATTACAAGAACCACCTGACCCGGCTTGCCGCGCTTGAGGCCTATGAACAGGCCGGGATCGGCCCCGAGGATATATCGGTGGCCGAAGTGCATGACGCCACGGCCGTGGGCGAAGTGATCCAGATCGAGAACCTCGGATTTGTCGAATTCGGCGAGGGCGGTCCCGCCAGTCTGCGCGGCGAGACAAAGATCGGTGGACGCATTCCGGTGAACCCCTCGGGCGGGTTGGAATCCAAGGGCCACCCGGTCGGTGCCACAGGGATAGGGCAGGTTTTCGAACTGGTCACGCAACTACGCGGCGAAGCTGGCGCGCGTCAGGTCGAAGGGGCAAAGAACGCCATCGCCGAAAACGGCGGGGGGTTGCACGGGGTAGAAGAAGCGGCCGCCTGCGTCACCATTCTGGGCCGTTGAAACAAGGAGACGAACCATGGAAAACGTGATCGCCGCCGCTCAGGCAATCTATACAGATGAGCAACGCATGTTGCTGGAAAACTTCCGCAAGATGGCCGAGGCAGAGTTCGCGCCGCTGGCCGAGAAATACGAGAACCTCGGCCACCCCCCCGATGCGAAAACCCTGAAGTCCCTGTTCGCCAAGGTCGAGGAATTCGGGCTGATCAGCGGCCTGATCCCCGAAGAGGACGGCGGTGCCGGAATCGACCGCATGACCTATGGCATCCTATACGAGGAACTGGCCCGGATATGGGCCGATCTGGCAATCGCGGTGCTGATTCAGGGTCATGCCGTGTTCGCGGTCAACCTCTTGGGAAATGTGGCGCAGAAAGAGGCCTATCTGAAGCCGCTCCTGCGCAGCGAACGGATCTGTGCCACCTGTATTTCCGAACCAGAGGTCGGTTCGAACGTACGCGAGGTCAAGACACGTGCGGACCGCGAGGGCGATAAGATTTTCGTCACTGGCCAGAAGCTCTGGATTTCCAATGGGGCCCAGTCGGATTTCGCCATCGTTGTCTGCAATCTGGACGACGGTATTTCCATGGTCATCGTCGACCGCGATACCGGCAACTACGAGAGCCGCGAATTGCGCAAGCTGGGGCTTGTCGGTGCATCGACCTGCGAATTGTTTTTCGACCGTGCCGAAACCAGCGCTGACCATGTTCTGGGTAATGCAGGCGGCGGCCTGTTCCAGACATTGAAACTGTTTGAGAGCGCTCGCGTGTTTGTCGGCCTGACGAGCATTGGCATAGCGCAGGCGGCGTTGGAATGTGCCGTCAAATATGCGCAGGATCGCCAACAACATGGTAAGCCGATCGGCGGGCACCAGTTGATTCAAGGCTACCTGGCCGACATGGCCACGCACCTGGATGCCGCGCGCCTGTTGTGCCAGCGCGGGCTGCAACTTCTGGACCTGGGCGTGCGCTGTGACACCCAGACCTCGATGGCGAAATGGTATGCAACCGAAATGGCCGTCGAAATCGCCGGCAAAGCGGTGCAGATCCACGGCGGCAACGGCATCACCAAAGAGTTCCCCGTTGAACGGCACTTCCGCAATGCAAAGGTCATGCCGATTCCCGATGGCACCACCGAAATCCAAAAACTGGTCATCGGGCGCAACCTGACCGGGCTTAACGCGTTCTGAAAAGGGCCTTGGCCGCCCCACCGTCGGCGCTCGTCAGCGTCGAGGGTGGGCACGACCCGGAGTGATCGCGATACGGGCGAAGAGTCAGTAGGACTTGGGCATCCCCAATGCCTTCTCGGCCACGTAGGAGAGGATCAACTCCTCGCTGACCGGCGCGATGAAGTTCAGTACGCTTTCGCGAAAGTAACGCTCGACGTGGTATTCCTGCGCGAAGCCAAAGCCGCCGTGGGTGCGCACCGCGCGGAATGCCGCTTCGTAGGCCGCCGAGCCGGCGAGGTTGCGCGCGGTATTGGCCTCCAGCCCGCAGGGCTTGCCCTGATCGTAAAGCGTGGCGGCTTTGTAGGTCATCAGTTCCGCCGCCTGAAGGCGCATCCACACCGAGGCCAGCGGATGCTGGATCGCCTGGTTCTGGCCGATTGGACGGTCGAAGACGACGCGTTCGCGCGCATAGGCGGCCGCCTTTTCCAGTACGTACATCCCAAACCCGACCGCAGCCGCGGCGACAATGATCCGCTCGGCATTCAGCCCGTGGAGCAGGACCTTGAAACCCTCACCTTCCGCGCCGATGCGGTCCTCTTCGGGCACCTCCAGCCCATCAATGAAGATAGCGTTGGAGTCGACCGCCTTGCGGCCCATCTTGGCAATTTCATGCACGTCGATCTTGCTGCGGTCGAAATCGGTGTAGAACACTG
The DNA here is from genome assembly GCF_002786325.1 of Pseudooceanicola lipolyticus. Classification (GTDB taxonomy): domain Bacteria; phylum Pseudomonadota; class Alphaproteobacteria; order Rhodobacterales; family Rhodobacteraceae; genus Pseudooceanicola_C; species Pseudooceanicola_C lipolyticus. Next base: position 145,977 of record NZ_PGTB01000002.1, read on the forward strand.
ACATGCCGTCGGTCGGTCGCTCGCAGTCCTCGATGGGCGTGGTCCGGGTCACCAGCAGGATGTGATCTGCGCGCTGTGCGGTCGAGGTCCAGACCTTGCGCCCGTTGACCACATACCCACCGTCTTCGCGTCGGCGCGCAAAGGTCGAGATATGCGTGGTATCAAGGCCGGCGTCCGGTTCGGTTACGCCGAAGCAGGAGCGGTGCTCTCCGCGGATCAGAGGCGGCAGCATTCGAGCCTTCTGTTCGTCGGTGCCGAAGCCGACCACCGGTTGCAGCCCAAAGATATTGATATGCACCGCGGAACTGGCCGCCGCGCCGTAACGCCCGATCTCCTGCATGACCAGCGATGCCTCTGTGATACCCAGGCCCGATCCGCCATACTGCTCTTCCATCGTGACGCCATAGAAACCGCCCTTTGCGATCTCGGCCGCAAAATCTTCGGGGAAGGTCCCGGTTCGTTCGCGTTCCAGCCAGTAGGCATCGTCGAAACGCGAGCAGATCCTGGCCACCGCGTCGCGGATGGCCCGTTGCTCTTCGGTGAGATCGAAATCCATGCGATCACTCCTTCTTCTGACGTGGGTGTGGTTCGCCCGAATGCTCGGGCGGGGCGGGTTCCGCCATATGCGGGCGCCAGGAGCCGGGATCTCCTGTGGCGAGATTGCCGAACTGGCGCTCGGCGGAAAAGACGTCGCTGCGGATCTGCACGAGGTGAGCCATGACCGGGCGGCCTTCGGGATCGAACAAGCGCGAGACCACATGGGCCACCGGCTCGCTGAGGGTGATGCCCAACAGGTGCGCGGTGGCGATGTCGGCCCGAACGATGGTGATGATCTGGTCGCCCGACAGATCCGTCATGCCGGTGTGGTCGCGCAGCAGTTGCGAATATAGCTGCGTTTCGTCAGCGCCCTCGGGCAGCATCTCGAAATAGCGTTGCGGCAGCCACAGATCGACCAGCGAATACGGCTGCTGCCCGGCGTGATGGCGCTTGCGCACATGAACCAGCGGCGTTTCCATCCCCGTCAGGTCGCGGCCAAGATCGGGAAGCTCCTTACAGGGCGCACGCGACAATATATCTATACGCACCTGTGCCCCGAGCGTCAGCGGATCGTAGGCGGGCGCACGTGGCTCGCTCTCCTCGGCCGCCGCAGTCACGAAGGTGCCCAGTCCGCGCGTGCTGTCGATCATGCCCTCATTGCGCAGAACCCCAAGAGCCTGGCGGACGGTTTCGCGCGCCAGGCCGTATTCGTCGCGCAGGGCCGGAAGGGTTGGCAACTGGCTGTGTATGGGCCAATCGCCGCAGCGAATCTTTTCGCGAAATAGGCTTGCGAGCTTGAGATACAAGGGGATGCCGTCACGCTGCCGAAGCAGTTCCCTGGCCGAGCCTTCCTCCGGGCGGGGACAGTGGCCGACGCCGGTGGTCCGGGTGCCGCTCAAGGCTGGTCGCCGGACCGAGGCACCGCTCCTGTCAGACCGTCGTTTACCGACGAGTCCTGCTCGGGTTGCACAACGACACCGGCCTTTATCAGTTGAGCAACCCTTTCCGGTGAGAAGCCGAACTCTTCCAGGATCGCCGTGCCCTGTGCGCCAAGGGCAGGTGCCGGAAGATCGGGGCCCATCTCGACGCCGCGCATCGTATAAGGGCTTCGGACCCGGCGCATCGGCCCCTGCTGGGGATGGTCATAATCTTCTATCAGGCCAACGGCGCGGACATGCGGATCGTCGGGCAGGTCCTCCATCGCCATCACTGGGGCATTGGGAATATCGAGGGCATCGAACAGCGCCTGCCACTCTGCGGTGGTCCGCTGCGGCAGGATATGCGTTACAACAAGTTCATAGAGTTCGGGAAAATGCCGCTGTGCGGTCGCCGCGTCGGTCATCATGGGGCCGTCGGCCACGTCGTCGCGACCCACAGCACGCAGAAACCGCTGCCATTGATCGAATTTGTAGATCCCGTGCGCGATGAAACCGTCGCTGGTTTGCGCTGGTTTGCGGAATGGACTCATGACCCGCGCATAGCCGAACCCGCCTTCCGGAGGCCGGAAGGCCGCCCCGTTGAAATGCTGGCTCAACATCACCGATATCATCGTTTCGAACATCGGCGTTTCGATGTAGCACCCTTCGCCGGTGGTGCGCTGCCGGAACAGGCCGGCCAGCATCGCCTGACCCAGCGCCAGCCCGGTGATCTTGTCGGCGGCCACCATCGGCACAAAGGCGGGGGCACCTGCGTTGCGCCCGTTGGCCTCGGCCAGACCCGACCGGGCCTGAATCAGGTCATCGAAGGCGGGCAAGTCGGCATAGGGCCCGTCCTGCCCGAACCCGATCGCGGCGCAGTAGACGATGCGCGGATTGACCTCCCGCACGGCGTCATATCCAAGACCCAGCCGCTCGATCGCAGGCACTCGCATATTGTGAACCACGATGTCCGCCTGACTCAGCATCTCCAGCAGCGCCGCACGCCCTTCGGGGGATTTGAGATCAAGCGCAATGCTGCGTTTGTTCCGGTTCACCGCCATCCACTGAGCGGTCATACCCGGCACGCGCGAGGCGCCGAGGCGCCGATAATAGTCGCCTTCCGGCGCTTCGACCTTGATCACATCAGCGCCGAAATCGCCCAGGAACTGGGTGGCGTAGGGGGCCAGGAGAATATGGCCCAGCTCTACCACGCGCACCCCGTCGAGCATTTGAAACATGATTCCCCCCCCCGGCACCGGATCGGCTGCACCGACCGCACGCTACAAAAGACTAAAAGACTGTATTGCTAGTTTTTTTGCACGGGGAGCGTTGACATGCAAGGGGGCCTTGCTAAGTTTGGCGCCACAATGAGGCTAAGGCGGCTCGTTTCCGGCGTGGAAATCGCCGATGGAAATGGCCCGAAATAGCGCCAAAAAAAAGGGGGGGGGTGGCCGCAATGGAACCGCCGAAGAAAAGGGGGGGCGCGCGCGGCCTGTTGGCCGTTTCGCGGGGGCTGGCCGTGCTAGAGACCGGGTTTGCGGCGCTGGCCTGTGTCGCACTGGCGGTGATCATGCTGATCGTGGTCGTGGATGTTGCGATGCGCTACGCGCTTTCGATGCCACTGGGCTGGTCCTACGACCTGATCGGTCTCTACCTTGTGGTCACGGTATTCTTCCTGATGCTGCCCGACACACTCCATCATCACGGGCACGTGGCAATCGATCTGTTCCAAAACATACTTCCGCGACGGGTTCGCCATCTGGGGCAGGCGGTGGGCTATGCTGCAGGGGCAGTTGTCATGGCGCTGATCGCGTTCGAGGCCTGGGGCCGCTTCCAGAGCGCCTATGCCGGGCAGGACCGGATCGCCGCGCTGGTCCCATGGCTGACCTGGCCGGCCTATCTGGTCGTCCTGATTGGCACCGCGCTGCTGACGCTGCGCCTGATCTACCGGGTGGTCGGGCACGCGTTTTCCATCTTCTCGCGCCACGATCTGGTTGAAATGCCGCCCCCGCCCGAGACCACCGCGCTCCAAGGGGAGGACGTCCTGTGACGGTGGCTCTGGTAATTGCGCTTCTGGCCGGGCTGCTTGTGATCGGGCTGCCGGTGGCCTTGGCAATGGCGATTTCGGGGTCTGTAGGGCTCTATCTGTTCGGCGGCATGGCGGTACTGGGCGGCATCCTGAAGACTGCACCCCTAAGTACCGCGAATTCCTACGAAATCATCACCATCCCGATGTTCATCCTGATGGCCGAATTCGTGATCATCTCGGGCGTGGCGCAAGATCTCTTTCGCGCTGCAACCATTTGGGTCGGCCGTCTCCGCGGCGGCCTGGCCATGGCTACCGCGGTAGCCGGGGCGGGCTTTGGCGCGATCTCGGGGTCGAGCACGGCAGCGGCGGCAACGCTGGCATCCACTTCGATCCCGGCGATGATCGACGAAGGCTACGACCCCAAGCTGGCCAGCGGCGTCGTGGCGATTTCGGGCACACTGGCGATGTTGATTCCGCCATCTGTGGCGCTGATTCTCTATGGGATCATTGCCGATGTCTCGGTCGGACAGCTGCTGGTGGCGGGGGTGATACCGGGGATTCTGGTCGCTCTGACCATCATGGCCACGGTCGCGGTTCTGGTGCGGATTGATCCCTCGGTCGCGCCTGCCGGCCAGCCTTACAGCTTTCGCGATAAATTTGCGTCGCTGTCGCGTGTCGGGCCAATGCTGCTGCTGTTCCTGGCCGTCACCGGCACGATCTACTCGGGCATTGCCACGCCGACCGAGGCATCGGGGATCGGCGCCTTCGGCGCGATGCTGCTGGCGCTGCACGAGCGCAAACTGGGATTCAGCCAAGCCTGGGGTTGCCTGAGACGGGCGGCGCAGACCACCTGCATGATCCTTTTCGTGATCCTCGGCGCGCATATCTTTGGCTATTTCTTCACCCTCACGCGGGTGACCAACGATTTGACCCAATGGATCGGCGGCCTTGGTATTTCGCCGATGGGGGTGATGGTGGTGATCCTGATCATCTACGTCTTTCTGGGTGCCTTCATGGACCAGATCGCCATCCTCATCCTGACGGTGCCGGTGCTTTTGCCGCTGGTCCTGTCGCTGGGCTTCGACCCGATCTGGTTCGGGGTGATCGTCGTGGTGACGGCCGAGGTCGGCATGGTCACTCCGCCGCTGGGCATGAATGTCTTTGTGGTGGCCCGATATACCCGGCGACCCTTGGGCGAAATCTTTCGCGGGACGTTTCCGCATGTTCTGGCGCATTTGCTGGTGATCGCGTTGCTCACTGCATTTCCCGTGCTGGTGCTGTGGCTGCCCTCGACAATGAACTGACGACGTCGGCCTGCGCAATAGCGCCAGTCCATAACCCTAAAAGACAGGAGGAGAATGAAATCATGACCAGAATATCCAAATTCCCATCGCCCTTACGGACAGCGGGCTGGGCCCTGAGCGTTGCCTTGCTACCGCTCGCCGTGCAGCCGGTTGCAGCGCAGGAGATCGAACTGCGCGCGGCCGACAGCCTGCCCACCGGCCATTACATTGCCCAGAGCCTGATCGAACCTTTCATGGAACGGGTGAGCGAGCGGACCGGGAAAACCGAGTTCGCGTACTTCCCGGCTCAGCAACTCGGCAAGGCCAAGGACCTGCTCTCGCTGACCCAGACCGGCGTGACCGATATCGGCTATGTCGGCCCCTCCTATGTCAGCGACAAGATGCCCCTTTCGGCGGTCGGGCAGTTGCCCGAGGCGTTTTCGACGTCGTGTGAGGGCACGATGGCCTATTGGGAGATCGCCAAGCCCGGCGGCGCGCTAGACCAGGCCGAATTCGCGCCGAACGGCGTGCGCCTGCTGATGGCGATGGTGCTGCCGCCCTACAACCTGCTGACGTCGAGCCGTGAGATCACCGGTTTGGACAGCATGGACGGCCTGAAGATCCGCAGCACTGGCGGCGCGCTTGACCTGACCGTCCAGAAAATCGGCGGCGTGCCGGTGCAGATGCCGGCGCCCGAAGTGCGCGAGGCGCTGTCGCGCGGGACGATCGACGCCGGGCTCTTCCCCTATCCCAGTGTCACCCCTTACGGAATGGAAACATTCCTTGACTGGGGTACGCAGGGGATGAACTTTGGTTCCTTTGTCGCGACCTACGTGATCAGGCAGGAAAAGTGGGACAGTCTGCCCGAAGACGTCCAGCAGGCGATCACCGAGATCGGCGAAGATTTGACTAGGGAAGGATGCGAAACTGCCGACCGCCAGAACCTTGAAGTCAAGCAGCAGATCGCCGAGGCGGGCGTGACCTTCGTTGACCTGCCCGCCGGAGATGTCGAAAAGCTGAACCAGATCCTGTCGACGGTTGGGTCCGAATGGGCCGAGCAACTCGATGCCCAAGGCAAGCCCGGAACCGAGATCCTGGAAGCCTTCCGGTCCGCGCTGAAAAGGAACTGATACCAGATCGTGGTCGGCCCGGCTCCTGTGTCGGGCCAGGCCACCAAAAACGCGCAGAAGTCAGCCGGTGGGTGCATCTGAATCCTGCCCTTCGACACTCAGCCTGGTCGTCCGTTATGCAGCTGAAGTCCGGGCGAGCCGTGCATACGTTCGGCCACATTGATCTGGCGTAGATGCGCCTCGCCGGTCCCGATCTCGGCGACGAGTTGATGCGCGAACGGCGCGGGCGAATTGGGTTTCGGCGATATGGCGCAGATGGGCGGCAGCGAGAGTGTCCGACCTTTTGTGTATGACTGATCCGGTCCATGCTTCATCGAAAGGACGCATGAATGACCATCTCGAAAGAAATCCTGGATGGATAACGTACAGGATCTTCCGCACATTTGATTCCGGCGATGGTTCCTTTCAGACTGGCTGACCCGGACGGTCAGAAGGATATACTTGGGACAACGATCATGCAGCGCCCGGCCCAACCGGAAGAAGTAGCCGGGGCGGTGCCGTTTCTGGCGTCCGACGAGGCATCCTATATGACCGGATCCGAAATGGTGGTCGATGGCGGCTATACCGCGCAGTAAAATGGGCGGAGCCGGAAGCTTGGGACAGGCGGGTCCGGTTGGCCGCGAACCGATCCTGGCCAGCCGGGCACCGGCTGCCCGCCTGGCCTGGTTCCGTCAGGCGTCGGCGCGCGGAAGGCGGATTTCGGACAGAACCTCCTCCGTGTGCTCGCCCAGCCGCGGTGGCAGCCGGCGCACCCGGCCGGGGCTGTCCGAGAACTGGACCGGTATCCGGAGCGTCACGACGGCGCCCTCTGTCGGGTGCTCGTGGCGCTCGAAATACCCGGTTTGAACCAGATAGGGATCAACCAGCAGATCCTCCAGGCTGTTGGCCGGTCCATTCGGCACGTCGGCCGCGTCGAACCGGCGGCGCCACTCGGCGGTTGTATTCCCCGCGATTGCCTCGGCGAGGAACCAATATAACTAGTCAATGTGATCGGTGCGCAACTCTGCTGTGGCAAATCGTGGATCGTCGCGCAGCTCGGGCCGGCCTATGGCGTCGAAGAGACGCAGCCACTGGTTGTCCATCGCCGCCATCACACAGATGTGCCCGTCCTGCGTTGGATAAGGCCGATGATGGGGCGAGAATACCCGGCTGTAACCCATGCCCAGATCGGGCCGGTCGAGCGTTGCGCCCCAGAGATGCTCGATCAGATTGAAGTTGACCATCGCATCCATCATCGGCACGTTTACCTGCTGCCCGTGGCCGGTGCGCTCGCGCCAGACGAAGGCCATCGCGATGGACGATGCCTGGATGTAACCGCATAGTTGTCGGCGATTACCGTGGGTAATAGCGCGGCTCATCGGTGGCCCGGGCCATCATCCCGGCTACGCCGCTGGCGCCCTGGATCACATCGTCGAAAGCAAGCCAGTCGCGGCGCTCACCATCCAGCCGGAAGCCAGAAGACGAGGCATGAATGATGCGGGAATTGACCGCGCGGATCGCCTCGTAGTCGACGCCCAGCCGTTCGGCGGCGCCGGGGCGTATCGAATGCACCAGCACGTCCGCGGAACGCACCAGATCAAGGAGCGCGGCCCGCGCGTCGGGTTTCTTCAGGTCGAGCACGACCGAGCGTTTGTTGCGGTTTGTATTGAGGAACAGTGCCCCCATCTTCGGGTTGCGCGACGGTCCCACCTGGCGTGTGTAGTTGCCGTCGGGTGACTCGATCTTGATGACGTCGGCCCCCATGTCGCCGAGGATCTGGATCGCCACCGGTCCAAGCACGTTGACCGAAAGATCAAGCACCCTGTAACCCGCAAGCGGTCCGTCCCCCTCGGCTGGCTGCTGCGGCTGACTGTCCATTTTCTTTTCCCTTTGCGGTATCGCACCCTTCGAGTCAGCAATGCGCGCCGTAGTCTGGCGGTCAGTCGACCCGCGACCCAAGGGCGCAGCGCCGCGAGCGAAGCTTGCGATCGCTGTATTGCTGTTCTGACGGCGCGCGTGGTCGTGGCGCTTCCGTGACGAACTTGTCCCATAGGGCCTCCTTCCATTCCTGCGAAAGGATCACACCATTAAACCGTGGGATCAAACACCTAAGCCGAAGAAATCGTGATGCCGGCGATCGTCGCCATGTCGGGAGCGATCGCCGTGACCGGACAGGATGCGCAAAAGGGGATCGCAGTTGCCCTTGAGCACATCAACGCCGATGGCGGCGTCGCCGGTCGGCCGCTGAAGATCCAACTTTACGACACACAGGGCAATCCCGGGGTGGTGCGCCAGGTGATGGAGCGGTTGACCCGCCTCGAGCGGGCTCCGGTCATCCTTGGCTGCGAGATCAGCGCAGGCACATCGGCTGCGGCGCAGTTCGCCGAGCAGGCGCGGGTTCCTCACCTGAACTCGCCGGCGGTGTCGGCCGAGCTCCTCGAGCGCGGTTACAAATGGTATTTCTCCGATCAGATCACAGCCGATACCGAGGCGGCCACGGTCGTGGAATTCTTCGAACACCTGATGACGCAAGGCGACGTCGTCCCGGCGTTGCTTTATGAAGACAGCCCGCGCGGCGCCGGAACCATCGAGCGGATCGAAGTTCTGCTGGAGGAGCGGGGCATCGAGATCGCCGCCAGCGCGCCGTATTCGCGCAGCGATCGCAACCTTCTGCCGCCGGTCAAGCGGGTGCAGACATCGAGTGCCAACATGGTGATCTGGGCCGGCTACACCGAAGATGTGGTGACCAAGCTCCAGGCAATGCAGCAGCATGACTTCAAGCCCTACATTGTCGGAATCAGTGGCGGTCCGGTTGATGTGCGCACCCCGCAACTGGTGGACAGGGGCTTCGTCGAGGACGTCAATCTCAGCACGGTGGACTACTTAAATCCCGACATGGACCGCGCCCAGCGTTTTGTGAAGGCTTACGAGTAACGGCACGGCATCGTGCCGTCAAGCTATGCGTCGATGTGCAACCGCGGTGTCTACACGCTGAAGGCCGTGCTGGAGAAGACGCTTGAGTCCGGCCAGAAACTGACGACCGAGAACCTTCGCGCCGCCATCCTTAAGATCGACATCCCCGGCGATCAGCTGATCTCGCCGTTCTCGCGGATCAAATTCGACGAACACGGCAGGAACGTCGGATCGCAGAACCTGATCGCGCAATGGAAGAACGGCGGCACGAAAAAGGTCACGATCTGGCCGCCAGAGGTGGCTGTGGAAGAGCCCAATCCTCTGAACTGATGCGAAAACTATAACCGGGGCCCAAGATGAAGCTGTCGATCGAGTCTCTCGTCTCCGGTTACGGTCTGCTCGACGCGCTCCACGGCGTCAGCATCGAGATCGGCCGAGGGCGAGGTCGTGGCTGTGATCGGACCGAACGGCGCGGGCAAATCCACCCTTCTGCGCACGATTTCGGGCCTTGTGGCCGCCCGTTCCAGAGCGATCCGCCACGATGGCAAGGAAATCGGCGGTTTTGCCGCCAGCGAGATTCCGCGCCTCGGCCTCGTCCATGTTCCTGAGGCGCGGCACGTCTTCGGGTCACTCACGGTCGAGCAAAATCTGATCGTGGGTGCGAGCGCCGCACTCGACGCGAAAGACCGAAAGGACGCCCTTTCCGATGCTGAGCCAGAAGGCCCGCGAACTTGCCGGAGGGCTCTCAGGCGGTCAGCAGCAGATGCTGGCGATCGGGCGCGCTTATGGCCCGGCCCAGCATGATCATGCTCGACGAGCCGTCGCTCGGCCCCGCGCCTCTGATGGTCGAGCAGATGTACGAGGCCCTCGACGGTCGGCGCCGCACCGGCCTGAGCATTCTTCTGGTGGAACAGGATGTCTACATGGCGCTGGATTTCGCCAGCCGCGCCTATGTTCTGGAAAACGGGACAATCGCCCTCGCCGCAGCCTCTGACGTCTTGCGCCACGACGATCACGTGCGCCGTTCGTATTTGGGAATCTGACCCGCCCTGTGCCCGCATTCCGCCTGCCATTCAGACCGGCAGCGGCGACAGACCGTGCGCAAACTGCGGACCGATCAGCCCCGTAGCGCCGAGATGCCCAGGGCCCCCTGTGCCAGAAGCAGCGCCTGAAGCTGGTTGGTGCCTTCAGCGATCGTGAGATGTCGCACATCGCGATAATAGCGCTCGACGGGGAAATCACGGGTGTATCCGGCCCCGCCGTGCACTTGCAGGGCAGTCTCGCAAACCCGCAGAGCCGTATCGGAGTTGTGACGCTTGGCCATGGAACAGGCCCGGCCGCGATCCGGTGCCCCGCGATCCAGCGCGTCAGCGGCCCGGCACGCCAGCAACCGCGAGGTTTCCACGCCAGTCAACATATCTGCGATCATCTGCTGGACCAGTTGAAACCCGCCGATCTTGCGTCCGAACTGTTCTCGCGCGCCCGCATATCGCAGCGCCGCCTCATAGGCGGCAATTGACAGGCCCAGGCAGGTGAAAGAAACGAAACAGCGCCCCACGTTCAGATAATGCTTGGCGATGGCGAACGCCTCGCCCTCGGCGCCGATCAGGTGGTCTGCGGGCAGCAATACGTCCTCAAACAGCAGCTCGCCTAGCGGGCATGAATTCATGCCCATGCTGCGGACCTCTCGGGTTGAAAACCCTGCTGTTCCCGCCTCGACCACGAAGGCCGATACCTCCGCGCGTTCGCCGTCGCCCGACCGCGCGAAAACCACCCCGAGATCGGCCCCGGTCCCGTTGGAGATATACAGTTTGCGTCCGTTCAGCCGCCAGCCATCACCGTCGCGCCGGGCCCGTGTTTCCACGTTGCTGGCGTCCGAGCCGACGTTCGGCTCGGTCAGCGCAAAAAAGGCTGTCTTGCGACCCGAAACCAGATCGCCCAGCCACCTTGCCTGTTGCTCCGGCGTTCCATGCTGCGCGACGATCATCAGGACAAGGTTCGACGTGCTGACGATGCTGCGCAGCGACGGCCATACCTGAGACAGCTCGCACAGCAGCGCGCAATATGTCAGATAATCAAGCCCGGCACCGCCTTGCGCCTCTGGCAAAAGACCGCCCAGCAGGCCGAACTCGCCCATCTTCTGCAACACTTCGGGCGGCGGCGGACGGTGGGCATCCTCGTGCGCCTCGACCAGGGGCGCCACCTCGGCGTCAAGGTATTTGCGGAAGCTGCGCCGCGCCGTTTCCTGCCAGTCGTCCAGCTCAAACTGCATCGGTCCTCACTCCAGCTTTTCGGCTTGGTCCAGAATTTCGGCCTGATGCTCGCCCACTGCCGGGACGTGGCCCGCCGGATCACTCATCCCAGCCATCGGCACCGGGAAGGCCATCACCTGGGCCGCGCCGGCTGAGCGCACCATCCCGCGCGCCTTGAGCTGCGGGTCCCGGGCCAGATCCTCCAGCCCGTTGACCGGGGCGAAGGGAACATCCTCGGCCTCGAAGATCTCCGCCCAATGCGCATAGGGACGCGCGGCGATCAGCGGGGTCAGGGCGGCGCGGATATCATCCGTGCGGTCGGTGCGTGCGGCGAAGTCGTCAAGCGCAGGATCGTCGAAGCCCGTCATCCCGGTGGCACGGATCAGGCGGCGGAAGAAATGCGTCTCGATCGCGCCGATGGTGATGTATTTACCGTCGGCGGTCGCGAAGATACCATAGGCGGCGCGGCGCAGGATATCGGCCTTTGTGATCTCGCGCCCGGCCTGGCGTCCGGCGTCCCACACACCGTAGCGCGGGGCGACCCAGCTGGCCAGCGCGTCGGTGATCGCCACGTCCAGATACTGGCCCCGCCCCGTGGCGTCGCGTCCGTGCAACGCAGCAAGAATGGTGATGATGGCATACATGGCTGCCGAGAGATCCCCGATCGGCACGCCCGTCGTGTATTCAGGCGGTCCGTCGGGCGCGCCCGAGATCGCCACCGCGCCCGCCATCGCCGCGTAGTTCAGATCATGCCCCGGCCAGTCGCGCGCCGGCCCGGTCTGACCATAGCCGCTGACCGAACAGTAGACGAGGCCGGGATTGAGCGCCGAAAGCGTCTCATAGTCGATGCCCAGCCGCGCGGTCACGCCCGGGCGATAACCCTCGATCACGACGTCCGCCCGTTTGGCCAGCCGCAGGAAAGCCGCGCGGTCTGTGTCATCCTTTAGGTTCAGGGCGATGCTTTTCTTGCCGCGGTTCACGGCGGCAAAGAGGCCGGGGAACATGGCGCGCGCGGCGTCGCCCGCAGGACGTTCGACCTTGATGACCTCGGCCCCCATCTCGGCCAGTTGCTGCGTTGCATAGGGCCCAGGCAGAAGCTCGGTCAGATCGAGAACGCGAAGCCCCGAAAGCGGTGCAGTGCCGGTCATTTTTGCTCTCCTGTGCTGTCTGCGCGGTCCGGGTCGGCAATCCCGGCGCATTCCGCCGAGTCGTCCTGTTCCAGGATCATGTCCCAGATCTTCTGACCCTGCGGATTTTCGAGCTCTTCCATCAGATGCGCCAGAAGCCCGGCGGATCGGCCAATCAGGGCGAAGGCCCGCGCCCAGATCGGGGCAAGCCCCATGTCCGAAACGGTGGCCCCGACCGCGCCGGCGGCGTTGATGGGCAGCAGACGTCCATATTCCTCGCGGGCGGCGGCCTCGACGGCCGCCATGAAGCGCCAGTGCCGCCCGTCGAACCCATTCTCGCCGGCGATCCGGCGCAGGACCGGCGTGCGGGGGTCGCCGTCGACATGGATCGGATGACCGAGGCCTGGCACGATCCGGCGCGCCGCGCGAAAGGCGCGCACGGCCTCTTGCGCGCGGGCGGCATAGGCTGCGTCGTCGTCGCTGTCGGACAGCTCGCCGATCTCGTCGCGGGTAAAGGCCGCGGCGTTCTGCATGGTGCCGAGAAAATGGTTCCCCGCGCCCAGCAAGCCCGCGGCCACCGCACCCTGAAGCGATTCCGGCGCGCCGAGAATGGTCATCCGCGCGGCGATGGCGCTGGGGGTAAGGCCGTGATCGGTGGCGGTGACGATGATCGCGTTGGTCATCGCGCGGGTGCGGGCATCCGGCTCTTTCCCCGTGGCGGTGAAATAGATCATGTCGACGAAATCCATCTTGCCCAGGATCTCATCGGCCAGATCGCGCCCGCGCACATAGATGCGGTCGCGGGTGGTGAAACCGATGTCCGTCTTTACCGTCATTGCCTTGCCTTTCCTTCTATCTCGGTCGGAGCGCGCAGGATCACCGCGTCAAGCACCGTCGCACCCGCCGGACCGGCGCGCACCGGATTGAGATCCATCTCCGCGATGTCGCCGCGCGCACCCAGGGCGGCCAGGATCACGAGAAGATCGGCCAGCGCGCCCAGATCGGCGCCGGGGCGGCCGCGCAGCGGACCCAGCAGTGCGCGTCCGCGGATCTCGTCGATCATCGCCAGCGCCTCGTCCCGCCCAAAGGGCGCGGCGCGGTGCGTGACGTCAGAAAGCGCCTCGACCATCACGCCGCCGAGGCCGAAGCTCACCACCGGGCCGAACACCGGATCGCGGTGCAGTCCCGCCATCACCTCGACGCCCGGCCCCTGTTCCATGCGCTCAACCAGAGCGCGCTCCAGCCTGTGCCCCTGTGCTGAAAGCGATGTCATCATCGCGCCCCAGGCCGCCGCCAGCGCCTGCTCATCCATCAGCCCGACGGCCACGGCCCCGGCTTCGGTCTTGTGCAGAAGACCGGGCACCAGCGCCTTGAGCACCACCGGAAAGCCGATCCCGCGCGCCGCCTCGCCTGCCTGTCTGGCACTGGTCACGACCCGTCCTTCGGGCACGGTCAGACCCAGGTCGGCCAGCACCGCCTTGGCGGCAGCCTCGTCAAGCTCGCCGGGCGGAAATGCGGGTAGAGCAAGCGTGGAGGTCCCCGAGGGGCTCCAGTCGCCGCGCCAGATCAGCCGCTTCAACGCCGTCACTGCCTTGCCGAGGCTGCGAAAAGGCGCCAGCCCTGCCGCGTTCAGCGTGGCATAGCCAGCGGCGCGATGCCCGCTCATCCAGACCGGCAGGAGCAGAGCCGGGCTGTCCGGCGCCAGCGCGACCATGTCGTCGGCGGACCGGTCGGTGATCGGGCCGTAGTCGGCGGGAATCGGCAGAAGCACAACATCGGTGGCCGGGTCCCGCGCCACCAGCGACAGGCAATCGCGGTTGAGCTTGTCTTGGGTGAAGACCTGGGTGGTCAGGTCCACCGGGTTATCGACCGCCGCATAAGACGGGGCCAGCGCACGCAACCCCGCGCGGGTGCCGGGGGCCAGTTCGGACAGGATCAGCCCGGCGCTGCCCACCATATCGGCGGCCAGCGCCGCTGTGCCACCCGAGAAGGAATAGACGCAGATCCCCCGCCGCGGGGCGATGCCGACGCGCTCGAACAGCGCCACCGTATCGATCAATTCGTCCAGATCCTCCACCTCGACGATGCCATGCTGGCGAAACAGTGCCGAGGTGACCGCCGCCGATCCGGCAAGCGCGGCGGTGTGCGAACGGGTGGCAGCAACGCCATAGTCCGACTTGCCCACCTTCATCGCCACCACCGGCTTGCCGGCGCGAGCAGCGGCGCGGGCAGCTGCCAGAAAGCGCGGCCCGTCGCGGAAGCCTTCGGCGAGAAGGGCGATTACCTTTATGTCGGGATCGCCCACCATGTGGTACACGACATCGGCCATGGTCAGGTCGGCTTCGTTGCCGGTAGAGCACCACAGGCCAACGCCGATACCCCGTTCGCTTGCCTGGATGAAGGCGCGGCCAAGTCCGCCGCCCTGGGTGACAAGCCCAATGCCGCCGCCCAGCGTGTCGTTCTTGAATACCGGTGAAAAGGTCAGCCCAAGGCGGCGGTTGATGTTGCTCAGCCCTGGCGAGTTCGGCCCGTAGATGCGCATCCCGCTTTGCCGGGCGATTTCAGCCATCTCGGCTTCGACGGCACGGCCCTCATCCCCGGTTTCGCCAAAGCCAGAGGTGAAGACCACCGCAAACCCCGTTCCTGCTGCCGCGCAATCGCGCAAGGCGCCCACCACCGCATCGGCTGGAAGGCACACCACCGCCACATCGACGGGGCCAGGCAAGGCCGACATTGCAGAATAGGCGCGCAAACCATGCACCCTTTCACGCCCGGGGTTGACCGGAAAGATCTGCCCATCGAAGTCGGAATGCTCGGCAAGGTTCAGCAAGGTGTCGCTGCCCACGCTACGGGGCCTTTCACTGGCGCCCAGGATCGCCACGCTGCGTGGCGACAAGAGCCGCGAAAGATCGGGAAAGTCGCGGGCGACCACCGGCTCAGCCACCTTGCGGCGCCCGCCGGACGAGCAGTTTCCAGACCCCTTCCACCACGGTTTCGCCACGCTGGTTGATGACCTCGCGCCGGAACGACAGGATGCCGCGTTCGGGTTTCGAAGTCTCGCGCTTCTCGGCTACGGTAACGCGCACGCCAATCGTGTCGCCGATGAAGGTGGGGTTGGGAAAGCTGCACTGCATGTCGAGCAACCCCAGAAGCGAGGGTTCCAGGAACGTGTTCATCAGCATCCGCGTGGTCAGCCCGGACATCACCGACACCACCAGAAGCCCGTGCGCGATACGCTGGCCAAAGGCCGAATCGGCGGCATATTCGGCATCGACGTGCAGCCGGTTGAAGTCGCCTGACAGGCAGGCGAAATTAGCCACGTCGGCCTCGGTGATGGTACGGGTGGGGCTATCGAACTGGTCGCCTTCGTTCAGGTCCTCCCAGTAGAGTTGCTGGCCCTTGAGGGCCGAAAGATCGGGCCGTGTCATTGGGTTTCCTCCTCTGGCAGCGCTAGCACTGCCTCTTTCAGTTCAGCCTTGAGAACGCGGCCGGTCAGGTTGCGCGGCACCGCCGTCATAAAGACCACGCGCCGCGGGCGCTTGTATCGGTCAAGCCGGGTTTCGGCATGGGCGATCACATCGGCCGCTGTCAGCTGCGCGCCCGGCGCGGGCACGATCACTGCGCAGATCGCCTCGGTCCAGTGCGGATCGGGCAGGCCGATGCAATGCGCCTCGGCAATCGCCGGGTGGCCGGCCAGCGCCTCCTCGATCTCGGGGGCGTAGACATTGATGCCGCCGCTCTTGATGATGTCGCGCTTGCGACCCGTGAACCAGAGCAGCCCTTCGTCGTCGATCCGGCCCAGATCGCCCACGGTCAGATAGTCGCCGCGCCGGGTTTCAGCGGTCAGCGCCTCATCCTTGTAATACCCGTCGTAGCGGCTTTCGCTGCGGGTGCAGATCTCGCCGACCTCGCCCTGCGGCACCTCGTTTCCATCGTCGTCCAGCAGTTTGAGTTCCACCCCGAAGAAGGGGCGGCCGACGCAGTTGCCCGCAAGGTTGCGGCGCAGATCCCGAGCGGTCAGGTTGGCATAGGGTCCTGCTTCGCTGGAGGCGGCATAGATCATCAGCGCATCGCCGAACTTGTCGAGCGCGGCACGCTTGAGGTCGAGATACATCTCGCCGCCGCCAGATTGCAAAGTCCCCAGCGACGACAGATCGGCGCTCGCGAACCCCTCGGCCTCGACCATCCGCTGGAGCATGGCGGGCAGCAGCATGGTGGCGGTCAGCCGCTCGTCTTCGATCAGCCGTAGCGCGGCGGCCCCGTCGAAGCGGCGCATCAGATAGACGCTGGCACCCAGATAAAGCGGCAGCAGCGTATAGGTGCAGCCGGCCGACAGGCAGATCGGCAGCGCCGACAGCGCCCGGTCGTCGGGGCGGAAACGCTGCTCGATGGCGCGTTCCTCCATGCCGAAGAGACTGCGCAGCGCGCCCTTGGGCTTGCCGGTGGTCCCCGACGTGTGCAGCATGATCGTGGTGCCGTCCTGCCCTTGCGGCGGATCGGGCGGTGTGTCTGCCAGAAGGTCCGACAGGCGCGGCAGTCCTTGCGGGGCCCCGTCGCCGATGGTGACGATGTCGTCCACCACGGTCCGGAACAGATCGGCATGATCCAGCGCCGCATCGCCCAGCAGCAGGGTTTTGCTGTCCGAGCGGGCAACCACATCGGCCATGACTTCGGGCGCGATGCGATAGTTGATCGGTGCGGGAATTGCGCCTAGCCCCGTCACCGCCACATAGGCGGCAAGGAAATCGGGATGATTTTCCGAGATCACCGCCACCTTGTCGCCCGGTCCGATGCCGCGCCGCGCCAGCACCGTCATCATCCGTTCCACCCGGTCAAGGAAATCCGTATAGGTCTGGCTCCTCCCCTCGAACACCACCGAGGGTTTCGTGGGGAACCGCCGCGCGTTCAACCTCAGGGCCTGGAGAAAGGTCATCGGCATGGCCGCCTCCTCAGGTGAAGGCCGAGATCCCGAGAACCTCGCGCCCTATGATCAATGTCTGGATTTCCGATGTGCCTTCGGGGATCAGCCCGCCGCGCGTGTCGCGGAACAACCGTTCGACGGGGTAGTCGGTCGAATAGCCCAGCCCGCCGTGCGCCTGCAGCGCCATCGAGGCCACCTCATGCGCCGCCTCGCTGGCATAGAGCTTGGCAATCGAGCATTCCTTGCGCCCAGGCAGACCCGCGTCCAGCGCTTGGGCGGCACGGTCAGTCAACGCGCGCGCCGCTTCGGTGCGGATGGTCATGTCGACGATCAGCTTCTGCACCAGCTGATAGCTTCCGATCACGTTGCCGAACTGCTTGCGCGTCTTGACGTAATCGGTGGACAGGTCCAACGACCGCTGCGCCGCGCCCACCGCGCCCGCCGCCACGTTGAGCCGGCCATAATTCAACCCCGTAAGGATCGCCTTGAGGCCCTTTCCCGCAGGACCCAACAGGTTTTCCTTTGGCACCTTTGCGTCTTGAAAGGCCAGCTGCGATGTCGCGGTGGCCTTGATGAACATCGTGCCCACCCGCGAAGCTTCGAAATCGGTCTCCTCGAGGTCCACGATGAACAGACTCAGATCGCCATCACAGCCTTCCGTGAATGTCCGTGCCACCAGGATTCCGACCCGGCCGTTGACGCCGTTCGTCGTCCACAGCTTGCCGCCATTGATCAGCCAGTGGTCGCCCTTGTCCTCGGCGCGGGTCTGCACCGAGGCAACATCAGAGCCGTGGTCGGGTTCGGTGATCCCCACCCAGACCGGCATCTGGCCAGCCATGACGGGTTTCAGCCACTTTTCCTTCTGGCGCGCATCGCCCAGGTGGTGGAACAGTGCGATCACGATGTTCACGGTGTTGAGCAGAACCCGGAGTGAAAGCCAGCGGTATCCTGCTTCCTCCATCATCATCGCCCAGGTGCGATAGCTGAGGCCGTAGCCACCGGCCTCTTCCGAGAGAAGCCCGCCAAGATAGCCGAACTGGCGTAGCTCGCCCATTATCGCCCAGGGCAGATCGCCCGTCGCCTCGCATTGCGAGATGCGCTCTTCGGTCAGCTCGCGCGCCATGAAGCCCCGGATGCTGTCTCGCAGCATCCGCGTCTCTTGATCCTCGACACAGGCGGAGGCCGGGACATGTTTAGCCATATCGCCCCCCGGTGATGTGAAGCGTCTCGCCCGAGATGTATTCCGCCGCATCCGAGGCGAGGAACACCACGCCGTTGGCGATGTCGCGTTCGTTGCCAAGGCGCTGCACGGTATTCATTGCCAGAGCGCGCGACTTTATCCGGTCGTAGTTTGGAAGCGCCTCGATCATCTCGGTGGCGATGAACCCCGGCGCGATGGCATTTACGGTGACATTGAAGCGCCCCTGTTCCATCCCCAGCGCCCGGGTGAAGCCGATGATGCCGGCCTTGGCGGCGGCATAGTTGGTCTGTCCCGGATTGCCGAGATAGGCGCGAGAGGAGATGTTGATCACCCGGCCCCACTTCTGTTCCATGAAGTACGGCACCACGGCGCGCGAGCAGGTATAGGCACCCTTCAGGATCACGCCCACAACAGCGTCCCAGTCCTGTTCGGGCATCTTGGTGATGTAGTTGTCGCGCGGAAAGCCGGCATTGTTGACCAGGATGTGGACGGCGCCAAATGCTTCGATCGTGCGCGAGACGAGGGCTTCGACCTGTGCCTCGTTCGTGACATCGCAGACCACGCCGATCGCGTCGTATCCGTCGGCCTCAAGAGCGGCGCGGGTGGCTTCTGTGGTTTCGGGGTCGATATCGGTGATCACCACCTTCGCCCCCTCTTCGGCCAGCGCGCGGGCGGTCACTGCGCCGATCCCGCGACCCGATCCGGTGACGATAGCCACCTTGTCCTTTAGTCCCAGTTCCAAGTTACGCTCCTTCAGGTTGTCAGTATTCGCCCGAGAACACGGTTACGATCTCGGGAAAGAATGCGATCAGGGCCAAGACCGCGAACTCGGCCAGCACGAAAGGCAGCACCCCGACAAAGACCCGTTTAAGAGGTACGCCGGTGATCGAGCTGGCGACGAAAACGTTCATTCCGATTGGGGGGGTAATCAGCCCGATTTCGACCGTTTTGGTCACCAGGATGCCGAACCAGATCGGCGAATAGCCAAGCTCCATGACCATTGGAAAGACGATCGGCATGGTCAGGATCAGGATCGCCAGCTGATCCATCACGCAGCCCAGCAGGATGTAGATCAGGATCAGGATTAAAATCACCACGCCCGGCCCGATCTCAAGCCCTTGCACGTACGAAACCAGCGCCTGCGGTGCCATGGTCAGGGTGACAAAATAGCCGAAAATGTGCGCCCCGATAATAATGGTGAAGATCATTGCAGTCGGGCGCGTTGTACGTTCGAGCGCCCCCATGAATTCGCGCCAGCCCATACGTCTGAGCAACACGGCGGCAATCATGATCGCGCCAAAGCAGCCGACCGCGGCGGCTTCGGTCACGGTGACAGCGCCAGAATAAATCCCGGCCACGACAAAGACGAACAGCAGAACCACCGGCCAGATGTCGCGCAGTGACGCGAAGCGCTCACGCCACCCATGGCTTTGCACTGGTGGCGCCAGATCGCGGTTCAGCGTCGCCCAGACCATCGTGATCCCGGCAAAGCTGAGCGCGGTAATGAGACCCGGCAGAATGCCGGCAATGAACAGCCCGCCGATCGAGGTTTCGGTGATGATACCGTAAACCATCAGCACAACCGAAGGCGGGATCATGATCGACAACGTCCCGGCGGCCGCAACCGTGCCTACGATCATGCCGCGGTCATAGCCATATTTCTCAGCCTCGGGCGCGACGGTGCGCGCCATCGTGGCCGTCGCCGCGGTGGACGAGCCCGAAACCGCCCCGAAGCCTGCGCTGGTAAAGACCGTGGCCACGGCCAGTCCGCCGGGCAAATGGCCCACCCACCTGTTGGCGGCGCGGAACATGTCCGACGAAATCCGACTGGCCGACAGGATCTCGGCCATCAAGATGAACAAGGGAATGGCGGTCAACAGCCAAGAGGCGGTGTTGCGATACGGGGCCACCGACAGGATGCCGAGCGCCAGATTGAGCCCGCCGATCAGATACAGGCCGACGGTGCCGGCGATGCCCATCGCGAAGCCTATCGGCATCCCGACGACGAGAAGCCCCGCCAGCAATAGCGACACAGGTGCAAGAAATTCCATACTCAGCCAATCCGATCCGAAGCGCCGCGAAGGTGCTGAACGTCACCCGCCGCATTTACGAGAAGGCGCAGAACGATCAGCACGCAGCCAATCGGCGCAATCACAAGCGTGGTGACGAGAGGCGCGTCGATGTCGCCGGATGTGCGATATCCGAAGTCCCACGCCTTAAGCGCCTCGCGCGAGGCACCGTAACAGA
The DNA here is from genome assembly GCF_002786325.1 of Pseudooceanicola lipolyticus. Taxonomy (GTDB): domain Bacteria; phylum Pseudomonadota; class Alphaproteobacteria; order Rhodobacterales; family Rhodobacteraceae; genus Pseudooceanicola_C; species Pseudooceanicola_C lipolyticus. The sequence goes on from NZ_PGTB01000002.1 coordinate 166,513, forward strand.
TCAGCGCAAAAAACGCGGCCGCTGCCAATCGCAAGACGACATTGAAACCGGCCCGCAGCCCTTCGGGCAGAGCATCAAACACTATCCCCACTCGCACGTGGCCATCATACATTTCCAGATAGCTCAGGCTTCCGAACACGATGATGGGCATCAGATATAGCTGTCTGACGTCAGCGCCCACCGGACAGAATTAGGGGTTTGAGCAACGGAGGATTTCTGGTTCATCGAAGCCATTATGGAGCGAAGATGATCAAGAAATCCGGAACATCGAAGGACGCCGCTGACAAGTTGGTCAGGGGTATCAAGCGGAAAACTCGCAAGCACTATTCTGCCGAGGAGAAGATCAGGATTGTCCTTGCCGGCTTGCGCGGCGAGGAGAGCATTTCAGCGCTGTGCCGGCGCGAGGGCATCGCTGAGAGCTTGTACTATTCCTGGTCCAAGGAGTTCCTGGAAGCCGGGAAAGCTCGGCTTTCGGGGGATACAGCCAGGCAGGCGACCGCGCCTGAGGTGAAGGAACTGAGATCGGAGTCGGCGACCCTGAAGGAGGTCGTGGCCGAGCTGACCCTGGAAAACCGATTGCTTAAAAAAAGCATGATCGGGGATGGGGGAGACGACGAATGAGGTACTCTGCATCCGAGAAACTCGAGATCATCCGCACGATCGAGGCGTCGCATCTGCCGACCCGGCAAACCCTGAAGATGCTCGGCATCCCAAGCAGCACGTACTACGACTGGTACGCGCGCTGGTGTGACGGTGGCATCGACGCCCTGGCTGATCGCTCCCCACGGCCCGGGGCGGTCTGGAACCGCATCCCGGACAAGGTGCGCGACGATGTCGTCGACTTTGCCCTGGAACACGAAGACCTGACGCCACGCGAGCTGGCAGTCAAGTACACCGACGAGAAGCGCTACTTCGTCTCGGAATCATCGGTCTACCGCATTCTCAGCGTCGAGGATCTGATCACCGCGCCAGCCCATGTGGTGATCCGCGCGGCGGATGAGTTCCGGGACAAAACAAGCTGCCCGAACGAGCTCTGGCAGACCGACTTCACCTATCTCAAGGTGATCGGCTGGGGCTGGTTCTATCTCAGCACGATCCTCGACGACTACAGCCGCTACATCATCGCCTGGAAGCTCTGCACCACGATGAAGGCTGCCGATGTCACCGACACGCTGGAACTGGCACTGCAGGTCTCGGGCTGCGATCAGGCCACGGTCATGCACAAGCCCAGGCTGCTCAGCGACAATGGCTCGTCTTACGTCGCTACCGATCTAGCCGATTATCTTGAGGACAAGGGCATGGACCATGTTCGTGGCGCCCCGCATCACCCGCAGACCCAAGGCAAGATCGAGCGCTGGCATCAAACCATGAAGAACCGGGTTCTGCTGGAAAACTACTTCCTGCCCGGCGACCTGGAACGGAAGATCGGCGCCTTCGTCGACCACTACAACAACCGCCGCTATCACGAGAGCCTGGCCAACCTGACGCCCGCCGACGTCTATCACGGCCGCGGCGCGAAAATCCTGAAAATGAGAGAGGAGATCAAGAAGCAGACAATCAGGCACCGCCGCTTGCAGCACCAAGCCGCTGCCGCCTAAACTTGAACAGAAACCGAACCAGAGCCTCCGTTACAAATCGGCCCGAGAAGTCCGAAAAACTCTGACGACGGACACGGCAGTGGGACGGGCTACAGACCTTCCTGCAGGACGGACGCGTCGAGATCGACTCCAATGCCGTGGAGAATCTCATCAGGCCGATCGCCCTGACGCGGAAGAACGCACTCTTCGCCGGCCACGACGAAGGTGGTCGGACCTGGGGCCGCATCGCCTCGCTCATCGCCACAGCAAAGATCAACGAAATCGTACCCTTTGTCTATCTCAAGGCGACGCTCGAGGCGATCGCGGCAGGGCATCCCGCGAACCGGATCGACGAGTTGCTACCCTGGAACTTCAAGCCGTCGAGCTGAACTCCGGTGGGGCGTAGACGCCGCTTACGATCAACACGATGATGGTCGGCCTCTTTCGCGGCGCCTCTCTTCAAGCCGGTATTCTTGGGGCGGGCCGAAACCGTGGTCGCACTGCTCTGGGCAGCGCATCCTACACCGCCCGGCCTTCGGGGATGCCGGTGCTAACGACGCCCCGCCGGTCAGGCTCAACCTTGAGCCTGACGCGAAGAGGCTATTTCCGCCGCCTGAAAACGGACCCTGACATTGGCAAGTGGCGCGTTTCGTCCGCGCCCCCCAAGTCCCGTCTTCGTCAAGCCGGGCCATTTTTTACGGCGCTGGCTGATCCAGGCGGTCAGGCGGTCAGGGACTGTTGACCCATCTTCTTCAGATTTCGAACGATTTCTTCGTGCATGATCCCTACGATCTCTTTTTCGGATCTCAAGATAACATCAGTTGGAGCGCCAACCCCGACAGCGAAAAGCCGCGAGTTCAGATGGTTAGGAAACGGCATGGAAATCAAGCCGCTCCCTTGAACCACCTGATCGGTTGAGAGGTAATAGCCCTTGGCACGGGTTTCTGCCAACGAGGCCACGAAAGCTTTCACATCCACTGCCGGTTTGTCGGGCGCGCGATAGGCGTTGATCCTGCGGAACAGACTGCGCACTTCGTCGTCACTGAAACGACTCATCAGAACGCGCCCGACACCTGAGTTACCCAGCGGACGACGTGTCCCGAGCGATATGTGGTGGATCGGCGAATCTTTCGGGCGGACAACTTGCACGTACTCGGCTTCGTCCCCATTCTTGGTTGCCAGAACCACCACATGCCGTGTGCGTTCCGAAATTGCCTTGAGCAGCCGGTGGATGGTGCCTTCGCCGAACAGATCTGGATTCATCCACGACCCTAAAAGCGGAACGCGCTCGGTGGGAAAATAACTCTTCTTTCGGGCATCGTGGGTCAGAAATCCAAGCTTCACCAAGCTTTTGAGCAGCGCCGAGGTACTTGACTGCGGGTACCCCAGTTCCTTGGACACTTCCACGACCGAAAGCGGTCGCTGAACTTCATCGAAATACACCAAAGTCTGACAGGTGCGCGCCACCGATTTCACAATTTGATCGCCGCCTGTTCTTGCTGAAGTCTGATGCGCGGTTTCCATGATCTCCTCCCTTCGTGTGCAGTTATATGCACAGCGTTCCATACGGAAGGATGGCCGCGCTTGTAAATTCTGTCAACTGTTAGAAAACTGCCGGGGGCACGCCGCAAGCGGCTTGGGGATCAGGAAAGATTTCGGGTTCGGTTGTCAGTGGCCTCCTCGATTGGCGGGTATGATCACACCGTCAGCGGCGACGGCTCCCTGCCCGCTTGCTCCGACGATCAATGGATTGACATCAATGGTCTCAAGCGCGGCCCCGTGATGGGCGGCAAAAGCAGACAGTCGGGCAAGGGCGCCGGCGAGGGCGTCGATGTCGCGTTCGGGCGCGCCCCGGAATGCGTCCAGCAGTTTGCGGCTGCGGATTTCGTCAATCATACGGCGCGCTTCGACAGGTCCGAATGGTGCGACGCGGAAAGACACGTCTTCGAGGGCCTCGACAAACACCCCGCCCAGACCGAACATGACCACCGGGCCGAAAGCCGGGTCCTGGGTCACGCCGAGTATAGCCTCCAGTCCAGGTGCTGCCTGTTCCGCCACGACCAGCCCGTCGATCCGCGCACCGGGCATCTTCTCGGACGCCAATTCCAAGATTCGTGCCCCGGCAGAGCGGACATCTTCGGCCGAACGCAGATCAAGCGCGACGCCCCCGATGTCGGATTTGTGCAAGATGTCGGGCGAGGCAATCTTCAGCACGACCGGGAATCCCATTTCTTGCGCTGCCTGAGCTGCCGCTTCGGGGGTGGTGGCCAGGGTTTCGCGCACGATCCCGATTCCGGCCTCTGCAAGCAGGGCCTTGGCCTCGATCTCGTTCACAATTCCGTCCGGCAACGGCGACAGGTTGGAGAGTTCGGGTATCGGGTCCTTTTCGCCTGCCCGCGCGAAGGAACGGGCAAAATAGCGCAATGCGGCCATCGCCCGGACTGCACGGGTCGGTTCCTCGAACACGATGAACCCCGACTTTTCGTACGCGGCGCGCCCCTCTGGCTCTGTCAGCGAACAGAACAGCATTGGCCGATCGGGATATTTCTCGCGAATGCGCTCCAGTCCGCGCCGAATGGCTTCGTTCAGGTCGGCGACAAGTCCGACCGTCGACATGAAGATGATGGCCCCATCGATCTCGCCGTCACCAAACAACACATCCATGTTGGTTTCCAGAAGATCGATCTGGTTGACCAGCTGCGCCGTCACATCGACCGGGTTTCGGACACCGGCAAATGGCAGCACCTCTTTCAGCTTTTTCTGTGCATGATCGGGAAGCGCAGGCACGTCCAGTTTCAGCTTTTCGGCTTCGTCGGCCATCAGCACCCCGACCCCGCCCGAGACTGTCACAAGGCCCAGCCGGTCGCCCTGCATCATCGACGCGGATTCGGCACAGGCATAAGTCACATCGAACATTTCATCGACCGATTGCGCCCGGTAAACGCCGTACTGCCGGAACGCCGCGTCATAAACCGCGTCTGCCCCAGCCAATGAGGCGGTATGCGACTGCGCGGCCTCTGCTCCGACCGCGCTGCGCCCGACCTTCATCATGACCACCGGCTTTCCCCGGGCCCGCGCCAGCTCAAGTGCCTCGACCAGCCTGTCGCGATCGGTTGCCCCTTCGAGATATCCCATGATGACGCGGGTATCGTCATCCTGCGCGCAATAGGCCACGGCATCGGCAAAATCGACATCGCAGGAATTGCCCGTCGTCGCCCAGATATTGACCCCAAGTCCGCGCATTCGAACGAGCGTCATGCAATACGAGCCGAACGCGCCGCTTTGACTGACGATCGACACGCCGCCGGGTTTTGGCAGGTGTTTTTCGACCCCGGGCGTGAATGTCGCATAGAGGTTGTGGCGCACATTCGCGATGCCAAGGCAGTTCGGCCCCACAAGCCGCATGCCGCCCTCGCGCGCGATGTCGACCATGCGCGCCTGAAGGGCGGCCCCGTCGGCATCGACCTCCGAGAACCCCGAACTGAAGATCACCGCCCCCCGCACACCTTGGGCCGCGCACTGTTCGACCGCCTGAACGGCCAGCGGCGCGGGCAGCGCGATCACGGCCAGGTCCGGTGTCGTGGGTGCCTCCGAGATCGACGGATACGCCGTCAGGCCCTGCACCTCTGGCGATTTCGGGTTGATAGGCAGGATCGGGCCGTCGAAACCGTGCCGCTTGAGAAAATCCACCGGCCTTCCGCCGATGCGCTTGGGATCGCTTGAGGCGCCAATCACCGCTACCGAGCGAGGGTTGAAAATGGCATCCATTCCATGAATTCGCATGGGACTTCCTTTGATGTTCGTAACTAGTAGGATTTTGGCAGGCCGAGGGCATGTTCCGCGATAAACGAAAGCACCAGCTGCGGGGTGACCGGCGCGATGCGGAACAGGATGGCCTCGCGAACAAGACGCTCGACATGGTATTCCTTGGCGTATCCGAACCCCCCGAAGGTCAGCTGCGCGGTCTGTGTCGCCTTCACCGCCGCTTCGGCGGCCAGATATTTTCCTGCGTTGGCTTCATTTCCGCAGGGCTTGCCCGCGTCGTAGAGCGCGCCGGCGTGCATCGCCATCAGGTTGGCCGCCTCCAGTTCCGCCCAGCTGGCGGCCAGGGGGTGCTGTACACCCTGATTCTGACCGATTGGTCTGCCAAAAACGACGCGCTCATTGGCGTAATCCGCGGCGCGCCGAAGCGCATTCCGCCCGATTCCGACTGCTTCAGCGGCAATTAGAACCCGTTCGGGGTTCAGCCCGTGCAGGATCTGACGAAAGCCCTGGCCTTCTTCGCCGATCAGATCCCCGGCGGGGATCGGAAGCCCGTCGATGAACAGTTCGTTCGAGTCGACACATTTGCGGCCCATCTTTTCGATCTCGCGCACGGTGACGAAAGATCGGTCCAGATCGGTGTAAAAAAGGCTTAATCCTTCTGTCGGTTTCTTGACGTCCTCAAGCGGGGTCGTGCGCGCCAGCAACAGGATCTTGTCGGCCTCCTGGGCGGTTGAAATCCAGACCTTCTGGCCGTGCACCACATATCGGTCACCCTGTCGCACGGCGCGTGTTTTCAGTTTGGTGGTGTCCAGACCGGTTGTCGGCTCGGTCACCCCGAAACACGCACGTTCATCGCCTGCCACCAAAGGCGGAAGGTATTTCTTTTTCTGGTCATCGGTGCCGAATTTCACGACTGGGTTCAGACCGAAGATATTCATGTGAATCGCCGATGCGGCGCTGTTGCCGCCGCCGGATTCCGCAATGGCCTGCATCATGATCGCGGCATCGACGATGCCAAGACCGGCACCTCCGTACTCTTCGGGGATTGCAATCCCCAGCCAGCCATCGCGGGCCAGCTTTTGATGCAGCTCTCGCGGGAAACCGCCTACGCGATCGCGTGTCAGCCAGAATTCGTCGTCGAATTCTTCGCAGATCCGCAGGATCGCATCGCGGATTCCCTGCTGTTCGGATGTCATCTGATAGGTCATGATTTTCTCCTCACGTCTTGCAGACCCGGCTCAGCGGCCCGGTTCGGCCACAGTGCCTTGTTCGATTAGGGTGTCGATTTGCCCGGTGTCGTACGCGAGCTCTTGTAAAATCGCCCGGGTGTCAGCACCCAGTTCGCGGCGCCCAAGCCAGCGCAGCCGTCCCGGCGTCTTGTCCAGCTTTGGCACGGGTCCGACGACCTTGGTGTCGTCGCCCTCCACCCCAACAATGTCCCTTCGCGCGGCGATCTGCGGATCGGCCAGGATGTCATCGACGTCATAGACCATCGCAGCCACGGCATCGTGGGCCTGGAAGATGTCAATCGCCTTCTGCGCGTCATGCTGTGCCACAAATGCGCCGAGACGGTCCACAATCTCGTCCATGTGCTCCGCGAAGCCATCGAGGCTTTGGAATTGCGGCTGTTCCGCCCATTCCTTTCCGCCCGCGGCTTCCAGAAGCCGCCGCCCGGTCGCGGCACTGCCTGCGCTGATTGTGACCCATTTCCCGTCGCGGGCGCGAAACACCCCCGCCGGGGCGTAGGAATTGGGCGCCTGGAGCCCGTTTCGGTCAACCGGCAGCCCCGCGCCGGTTCGCGTCGGAACGTGATAGTCGATCAGGCGCAACAGCGGCTCGAAAATAGCCAGGTCCACCACTTGCCCCCGGGCGCGGCCGTTCTGCACCGCATGCAGCGCCATCATCGCGCCGTAGGCCGCCATCAGGCCTGTGGTCGAATCCGCAGCGGGAAAGCCGGGGTGCATCGGCGCGTTGTCGGCAAAGCCGGTGATGTGCGCCAGTCCGCTCATGGCCTCGCCGGCCCGACCGAAACCCGGCCACGAGGCGCGCGGCCCCGTCTGGCCATAGCCCGAGATCCGCACGATCACCAGATCGGGGTTCCACTCATGCAGGACCTCTGGGGCCAACCCTGCCCGTTCCAGAACACCGGGTCGAAAGTTCTCGATAAGCACATGGGCGTTTTCGACCAGCCGGCGCAGAATGGCGCGGCCGTCTTCACTCTTCCAATCCAGCGCCATCAGACGCTTGTTTCGTGCCAGGGTCTTCCACCAGGCGCCAACGCCATCACTGGCCCGCGCGCTCAGTACCCGCAGCATGTCACCCTGCCCCGGACGCTCGATCTTGACCACGTCGGCGCCAAAATCGGACAGCAATGCGCCGCACATCGGTGCTGCGATCACATGCCCCAGTTCAATCACCCTGACATCGCTCAGTGGCCCATTTTCCATTTTCACGTGTCTGCCTCGTTCTGCGAATTTTCCGACGTCAAGCCCTAGTTTGCGGCTCTGAAAGCCTCATTCTGCTCGGAACTAGAATCCATTGCGAGAACAATCGAACAACCGTTAGATCGCCGAAACGAGCCGATGTTTTTTCACTTGACGGAGGAAAGAATGGCAGAGCCAAACACGAATCGAATGACGGCATGCCGGCCCACGGTAGCCGACGCACTGGACGGGTTGTTCGACCCTCGCACCATTGCGGTGGTCGGCGCGTCCCGCACCAAGGGCAAGTTGGGGCAGGCCGTCATGGCCCTGCTGAAGAGCAACGGTTACAGCGGCACGATTATCCCCGTGAACCCTTCGGGCGGCGAGATCGAAGGCCTTCCGGCTGTGCGCAGTCTGGACGAGATTGACAGCCCGATCGACGTGGTTGTGCTGGCAACGCCGGTCGGGGTCGCGCTGGACGCTCTGGAGACCTGCACCAGGCTCGATGTAAAGGTCGTGGTCGGGGTCACCTCGGGCTTTTCCGAAGCCGGGGAAGAAGGGCATGACAACGAAGAGCGCTTGCGCCGGATCATGCAAGACGCGCCCTTCAGACTGGTCGGACCGAACTGCGAAGGCGTGGTGCGCCCCGCGGCGGACCTGCAACTGACCTTCAGCCCGATGTTCAACGATCTTCGGCCTGGTCCCGTGGCCATGATTTCCCAGTCCGGCGCGCTTGCGGGCCTTATGGCGTTGCGCCTGGGCGAACGCGGCGTGGGCATCAACGCCATCGTTTCCAGCGGCAACGAAACCGACCTGACCGCAGCGGACCTGCTGGATTATCTGGGCAACGACCCCCAGACGCGGGTGGTTCTTTGCTACGTCGAGGAACTGCGCGACGGACGCCGTTTTTCCGAAGCGGCCCAGCGGCTGACACAGGCGGGGAAGCATATTGTCGCGGTCAAGGGTGGGCGCAGCCGCGCCGGGTCACGCGCGGTCCAGTCGCATACCGGCGCCATGGCCGGGGACGACCGGGTGATCAGCGCGGTCTTTCGCGAAACCGGTGTCATCCGCGCCCGTGAATCCGTCGCCGCCGTCGATGCCGTGACGGCGCTCGCCGCGGGTCGACGACCTGCCGGAAACAGGGTCGGGATCATTTCTGTCACCGGCGGGCTTGGCGTCGAAATGACCGACTTGGCCGAAAGCGCCGGCTTCGAGGTTCCGGTGCTGGATGAAACGACGCAGACGGCGCTGTCGCGCTATGTGCCCTTTTATGGGTCGGTGACAAACCCGGTCGATCTGACCGGTGTGGTTTTGGCGAATCCCACATATGTCGGACGCTGTCTGGAGGCCGTTGCCGCCGATCCGGGCGTGGATATTGCCATCGCAATTATCACATTTGTGCCAGATCAGCAGTTCATCGAGGCCTTGGCCGAGGCGTTCGACAGCACAGACAAGCCGATTCTGATCGTCTGGACCGGTTCGGCACGCAGCAATGCCTCGGGCGAGGCGCTGCGCGAACGAGCCGTTCCTGTCTATGATTCGCCCGCTCGGGCGGCATCGGGCCTCGCCGCACTCGCGGTCGCGACAGGAGAAGTGGCATGACCCAAAGAGAAACGCTGGAAAACTGGCAGCGTGCCGGGCGCACGGTTATCCACGAGGCCGATGCGAAGGATCTGCTGCAACGGATTGGAATCCCGGTGCCCCGACGTGACCCCGACCACGGGCGCTGTGTCGCCAAGCTGTGTCACGATGACTATCCGCATAAGTCCGATCACGGGCTCGTCCGTTTGGGTCTTTCCCCCGACGAGGCGAAACAGGCCGCCGCGGAAATGGCGGAACGTTTTGCGGGCGGCACGGCGCTGATCGAGGAAATGGAAGAAGGGTCCGTGGCCGAATGGATTATCGGCTGCAAACGCGACGACACCTTTGGTCCGATCGTTCTGGCCGGTCCTGGCGGCATCCTTGTAGAACTGATTGATGCCGCCGAAATCAGGCTTGCGCCCGCCACCCCGCAAACTGCCGCGGCCATGCTGCGATCGGGTCCGGGGGCGCGGTTGCTGACTGGACTACGCGGCGCAGAACCGGCCGACAAAGATGCCCTGGCAGACCTGATTTCACGCATATCTGTTTTCTTTGCCGAGAACGCCGATCTGATCTCGGAAATTGAAATCAACCCTGTGATGGTTCGGGCCGACGGGAAGGGATTGGTCGCCGCCGATGCCTTGATCGTTTTGTCATCAAAGGCGGACGGACAGGAGAAATCAACGTGATACGTCACCCTTTTGGAGAGTTGTCACTTGGCCAGACCGGCATTTCGAGCGGTCGGACGATGACCGAAACCGATGTCGTCAATTTCTGCATGTTGACCGGGAACTGGCTGGAACTTCACTCCAACGTCGAGCACGCCAAATCGTCTCTGTATGGCCAGCGCCTCGTGCAGGGCAGCCTCGTGTTCTCGATCGTCAATGCGATGATCCCCTTCGACAGTTCCGTGCTGGCCGCTTTCTATGGCTGTGACAAGCTACGCTTTTTGCGGCCCACTTTTATCAACGACACCCTTTGGGCCCGCACCGAAATCATCGACCTGAAGGACCATGACGAAAGGCACGGCGTCGTGACCAGCAAACTGGAAGGCATCAACCAGCGGGACGAAACGGTCCTGCGCTGCGAGTTCAGCCTGCTGATCCGCAAGTCGCGTCTGGATCGCCCCGGAGAACCGGCCAAAATCCGTGCGGCGCACGACAAGACACAAGGACAGAGCGCATGAACTTTCTGACACCCGAGCAAGAGATGTGGCGCGCCACCGTCGAGCGTTTCGTCGACGAAGAGATCGGCCGCGATTATATCCGCAATTGCGACCGCGAGCGCAAATACCCCTACGAAGCCTATGAAAAAGTGGCCAAGCAGGGCTGGCTCGGCATCCTGTTTTCAGAAGAGAGCGGCGGTCTTGGCGGTGACATCATGGATTATGCCCTGATGTGCGAAGGGTTGGCCAAATACGGCTTTGACTTCTCGACCGGGTTGATGGTGGCGACGTTCACCGCGATGAATGTCGAGAAATTCGGCACGCCCGAGCAAAAAGAGCGGTACATCCAGCCCTTCCTCAATGGCGACATCCGCTTTTCGATCTCGATTTCCGAACCGGGCGCGGGGTCGGATGCGGCATCGACAAAGACCCGCGCGCGGCGCGACGGCAACGGCTGGGTCGTCAACGGGCAGAAACTGTGGTGCTCGGGCGCTGCGGCCGATAACGCAATCCTTGCAATGCTGACCCGGACCGACCCCGACGCGCCCAAACACAAGGGGCTGTCGGTTTTCCTGATCCCCAATGACACCGAAGGTCTGGACATCCGCAAGCTGCCGACCATGGCGCGCCGCGCAACCGGCACCACCGAGATTTTCGTGGACGACGTGAAACTGCCGGCCGATGCGCTGCTGGGCACGGAAAACGATGGCTGGAAGATCATCACCGACCATCTGGAACTGGAACGCGTGGCCGTGGCCGCCGCCTATGTGGGCAATGCCCAGACAGCCGTAGACGATGCTCTGCGCTACGCCCACGAACGGATTCAGTTCGACAAGCCGATCTTCGACTTTCAGGTGATCCGCCACATGCTGGCCGACATGCAGACCCAGGTCGATGCCGCCCGGCTGTTGGTTTATCGCGCCGCCAGCCTGGCCGCAGCCAAGACGCCCTGCACGCGAGAGGTCTCGATGGCAAAGCTCTATGCCTCCGAGACGCTGCAGACGGTGACGCGCAACGGAATGCAGATCCTGGGTGGCCACTCGATGCTGCCCGAAGCAGATATGGAGCGGTATTTCCGCGAAGGGATGCAAAGCACCATCGGCGGCGGAACCTCGCAGATTCAGCGTACGCTCATCGCCAAGACCATGCGCCCGGGCTAACAGTTCGGGGCGCACCGGGACAGCCCGACAAGAAGGAGAAAGAGCATATGAAGAACGGACGAGAACCGGTGGTCGTCGGCATCGCCGACGCGCCGCTGAAGGACGGCAAGTTCGTCACCAAGGCTTCGGTCCTTGGTCATGCCGCATTTGTGGCAAAAGCCGCCGTCGAAGAAGCAGGACTGAAGTTGAGCGATGTCGACGGTCTTCTGACGGCCGGCATGTGGGGGGTCCCCGGCCCCGGCCAACTGGCCACGGTGACGCTGGGCGAATATCTGGGCATCATGCCGACATTCGTCGATGGCACGAATATTGGCGGTTCGGCATTCGAGGCCCATATCGCACATGCCGCCATGGCTCTTCGCGAAGGCTATTGCGAGGTTGCGCTGATTGTCTACAGCTCGGACCAGAAATCCCTGCGCAGCCGCAATCTAGGGGGTCGGCCCTCAGTCCTGTCCATGCAGCATGAAACGCCTTACGGAATGCCCACGCCTGTGGGCGGCTATGCGATGGCCGCACAGCGCCATATGCATGAATTTGGCACCACGTCCGAGAATCTGGCCGAAATCGCCGTCGCGACGCGGAAATGGGCACAGTTGAACCCCGAGGCGACGCGTCGCGATCCGCTGTCCATTGACGACGTGCTGTCCAGCACGATGATCTCGGAGCCGCTGCATCTGCTCGATTGCTGTCTCGTCACCGACGGGGCCGGCGCCCTCGTCATGACCACCGCCGAGCGGGCCAAGGACCTCAACACCCGTCCCGTCGCGGTCAAGGGCTATGGCGAGGCGCATACCCACTGGGCCATCGGCGAAATGCCGGACCTCGCCCGCCTGCTTCCCGCGCAAAAGGCCGGGGAACGCGCAATAAAAATGGCCGGGGTGAGCCATTCGGATATCGACCTGGTCGAGATCTATGACAGCTTTACCATCACCGTGCTGCTCTCGCTCGAGGCTCTCGGCTTCTGCAAGATCGGCGAAGGCGGGGATTTCGTGTCGGGCCAGCGCACGGCACCAGGCGGGGCGTTCCCAATGAACACCAGCGGCGGCGGCCTCTCGGCGCTGCATCCGGGCATGTTCGGAATGTTCCTGCTGATCGAGGCCGTCCGGCAGCTTCGCGGCGAAGGCGGCGAGCGCCAGGTCAAGGGCGCCGAGACCGCTCTGGTGCATGGTACCGGGGGTACGCTTTCCTCAGGTGCGACCGTGATTTTGCAGAAGGGCTAAGACGATGAGCATTGAAAAACCGCTTCCGGTGATCGACCATGACAGTGCCCCCTATTGGGAGGCCACGCGCGAGGGCCGCCTCGACATCCCGCTTTGCGGCGATTGCGGCAAACATCATTTCTATCCCCGCTCTATTTGCCCGTATTGCCATTCCGACAATCTGCGCTTCAACACCGTGAGCGGACGCGGCAAGGTGCATACCTTCACCATCGCGCGCCGTCCGGCAGGGCCGACTTTCGCGGATGACGTGCCATATGTCGTGGCATTGATCGAGCTGGAGGAAGGCCCCCGGATGATGAGCCGGATCCAGACCGGCGACCCCGAGAAGGTTCATATCGGGGCCAAGGTGGAAGTGACGTTCGTCAAGGCAACCGACGAAGTGACTTTTCCCTACTTCAAAATGACCTGAGGCCAGAGGCACCGCCACTTCGGGGCCGAATGTGGAAGAGCCGTCGCAGAGGTTGTCTGCGGTGGCTCTTCGCTTTTCGGAGGTCACCCGGCGCGGCCGGGCTGCGGTGCTCCGCGCAAAAACCGCCACGCCAAGAGCCCGGCCAGCGCCAGCCCACCAACGATGTCGGCCGCAGGCGCGGCGTAAAACAGCAAGCCGGCAGCCGACAGGAACAGCAACCGGCCGATGACCGGCACCTTTCCACGAAACCAGCCGCTTGTGCCGACGCTGACGGCAAAAACCGCGGCGCAGGCCACGCCCATATCCAGTAGGATTTGCACCGTGCCGCCCTGGGCCAGTATGCCCGGCCGGAACACAAAGAGAAACGGCACCACATAGATCGCTCCGGCCAACATCAGCGCGCGACCCGCCACCCGCCAGAAATTGGCCCCTGCCAGGGCGGCGGCGGCATAGACACTGGCGCAGACCGGTGGCGTGATGGCCGACAGGATCGCATAGTAGAAGACAAAAAGATGAGCCGTCAGTTCGGGTAGGCCAAGCCGCACGAGACTGGGCGCGGCGATTGCCGCCGCCAGCACATAGGAGGCCGTCGTCGGCACGTCCATACCCAGCAAGATCGCCAGCACCGCCGCCAGCAACAGGGCCACGATCAACCCCTGACCGGACACAGAGAACAACAGGTTCGAGACTTTGACCCCGGCACCCGTCGCCGTCAGAACCTTGACGACGATGGCGGCGCAGGCTAGCAGCGCGGCGATCATCACCAACGCCCGCCCTGCTTCGATCATCCCCTCATAGAGGTCGCGCGCCAGCTTGGCCCAAGAGGCCAGCACGCCCTGCTCTCTTCCGTCACGCGCGAACGGGCGCACCACCACACAGGCCAAAACCAGTATGATAACAGCACCGGCACCTGCAAAGCTCGGCGTGTAGCCGTTGAACAGGAAGTAGACCATCGCCGCGATGGGAAGAAACAAGGGAATTGACTTGTCCGGTGCGAGGAATTCCGCCGGTTCGGGCATTTCGCTCCTCGGTGTCGGTTGCAACCCTGTGCGACGCGCATAGAGATCCACCCCGAGCCATACCGCCAGGTAGTAGAGAAATGCCGGACCGATCGCCGCAACGACAATGTCGGTATAGGGAATGTTCAGGAACTCAGCCATGATGAAGGCCGCTGCCCCCATCACCGGCGGCGTAAGCTGGCCGGCGGAGGAGGCAACGGCCTCGACCGCCCCGGCAAAGGCCGGTGGATAGCGCAGCCGCTTCATCGTGGGAATGGTGATCGAGCCGGTCGCCATGACGTTGGCCACTGCCGAACCGGTCACCGTCCCGAACATCGCCGAAGACAGGGCACAGACCTTTGCCGGGCCGCCATACGTTCGACCGGCGATCCACGTTGCCATTTTCATGAAAGCATCCGTTGCCCCGGTCGACAGCAGGAGCGCCCCCAGAAGCACATAGATCACGATGACCCGTGCCCCGATATCCGCAAGGTAGCCGAACAGGCCGGTGGTCGAGCTGTAAAATGTCTCGACAGCGGTACGTGCCGAAACGCGCGGCGGGCGCCAGGCGCCGTCGATCAGGTCATAGCCGAAATAGAAATAGATCACGGTGCAAAGGGCCAGCAGCGGCAGGAACCATCCGATCACCCGGCGCGCGGCCTCGAGGGTCAGCAGAACAGCTATCAGACCTGCCGCCTTGTCGATCGGCCCATAGCGCACCATGATATCCGAAAAGCGATCCCGGTTCAGGATCACGTAGAGGCAAACCGCGAACGCCAGTAGTCCCAGCATGATGTCCACAGCCCGTTCAATCCCGCTTCGCGCACCGGTCCGCGAGGCGCGTGCCGCATAAAGAAAGAACGCGCCGCCGATACCGAAACCGATAAAGATCGGCCGCTGAACCAGCGGTTCGAACTGCCCGAATAAGGCATTGTAGAAATGCAGAGCGACGAATGCCGCCAACAATACTCCAAGCGCCTGCCCTCCGCGCCGTTCCCAATTGGGTATTGCGGTCGATGTCTGCGTCATGTTCTCTCCGAGAGCGGTAACGGCGGGGTGCCCGCAGCACCCCGTCTGGATCAGCCTATGGCCGCCGTCGTGACGGCCCGCGATTCCGGTCAGCTTCCGGCCGCCTCTCTCCAGTAACGTTCCGCACCTGGATGATAGGGTATACCGGTCTCGATTGTGGCGACGGCATCGGCGGCGATGTCGTAATCCGCAAGCTGCGGCCAGGCTTCGACCAGCAGGTCCATGTTCTGGTGGATGCTGCGAGCGATGTCATAGGCGCTCTGGTCATCCATGACGCCGGTGCGGGTCAGGAAGAAGACGTTGAGCTTGGGTACCCGCATTTCCTCGGATCCCGGAATAAGCCCTGCGGGAAGAGTCGTGAAACCGACGCCCTCCATGGCTTCTGTCGCCGCTTTCTCCTGCTCTTCGGTGAAGCCGATCAACCGCATCTTGGTGCTTGTCATCAACTCTTGCAGGGTTGCATCGACAGAGTTTGCGGCCCCGTATTTGCTATAACCGATGATCTGGCGGTTCTTGATGCCTTCCACCGCGTCGCCAACGGCGCCATGCACCAGGTCCGCGTTGATATCGAACATGGACAGGACACCGGTCGTCAACGTCTCGGCCGCCGATCCGCGGATGCCGGGATTGAACTTCTTTCCGTCCAGTTCGTCCAGCGTCGTCACACCAGACTCTTCGGTGACCGCGATCAGCAGGATCGAGGCGCTGTAAGGATAAAGCGCAACCGTATCTGGGATTGCGTTACCTTCGAACTTGCCGGTCCCGTTTCTGGCGGAGATCAGAATGTCGGTGGTGGCAAGCCCAAGGTCGATCTCGTCGCGCGCCAGCCGCAGCACATTGTCCACGCTGGCCCCGGTTTCGATCACGCTGACATTGGTGCCTTCCATGCCGGTCTCGATCGCCTTGCTCATCGCAACCGAAATGGTGAAATGGCTCGACGTCGGGCTGGTCGTGCCCATCGTGAGATCCTTGGCAGATGCCGCGCCGCCAAGGGCTATCGCGCCCATGGCCGCGATAGCACCCACCGCCGCCCGGTATCCGGTCAACTTGCGTTGGATCATTTTATCCTCCCGTTTTTGCCTTTAAAGTAACGTCAGCCCGGTCGCTTAAGCACGCAGGGCCCCCGATGTATCGATCCGCTCTCTCAGAACGCGCAATTCTTCCTCCGTTGGTGGCCGCGTTTGCGGCACCTCGCCTCTGATCGCCAGATCGAACCCCGTATGACGCTGGACCTCTTCGGGCGTATTTCCCGCATGCACCGATTTCAGTCGCATTCGCAGCGTCGTCTTGTCGAAATCCATAACCGCTCGCGGTGTCACCACCAGGCGCGGTCCTTCATTGACCAGCCCGGCGTCGCGTTTCGCGGCAGGCCCGGACAGATGTCCGGGTATTGTGATGAAATCGACCGTTTCCACAAAGTTTCGCGCCGTATGCACGGTGGGGCAAATGTAATACCGCGACGAGGTGTGGCAGTATGACAGGTTTGCTGCCCCCGGCCCGCGCATCTTTGGTGCGTGCAGCGTGCCGCCGACGTGGTGCAGGTTGATGTTGCCGTACACATCGTGCTGCAAGCCACTGTGAAAGAAAAAATCCAGCCCGTGATGGCTGTGGCCGAACAACTCGATAAAGGTCTCGGCGGCCTCGCAGCGGCCGAGCGCACGATCGTCCAGCATCGACGGATACAAACGCCCCGGCTCGGGGTTGAAGAACATCTCGCCGCCGACCGTCAGGTTCGGTGCATGCAGCTCGCGGGCTAGCGCAATGGCCGCCATCGGCACCAACGCGGCTGCACCCGCCGCACCCAGTTCTCCGTCGGCCAGATCGCGGGCCAACACGACGACCATCTGTTCAATTGGGGAAACCGCTGCACTCATTCGTTCCGTGCCTCGGCTTCGAGCACGGCGAAATACCCGGCTCCCCCGACCGCTTCGATGTAGTCGCTCTGGTTTTTCGGTCCGGTCACATGGCGGGCGATATAGGTGTCCAGCCCCGTGCTGTCGCCGGTCCGGGCGGCATCCCCCAGATCGGCGTAGGCGTCGATATGGTCCTCGTCCATCGCATAGTTGGGAAAGCTCGCGGTTGGGTGCGCGCCATAGGGCACCTCGACCACGGCATCGACATAATAAGACGGCACGGTAACCCGCGAGGGATCGTCCAGAACGACCTCGTCCGGCACGATCCGGTCCACGCTGGCAATGACCATGTCAGACGCGCGTGCCATCAGCTGATCGGCGTAGACCATCGTGCTGAGATGGCGCAGGTTTCCCCAACGGTCGGCTTCCTGCGCGTGCAAGAACGTCACTCTGGGGCGGATCGGCCCGACGGCGTGAATACGGCGGCCGGAGAACGGGCAGTCGATTTCGTGCAAAAGCGGGTTGTGCTTCAGAACGTCCGATCCGCGCAGCGCGTCGATTGGCTGGAACGGCACGCCATGAGCCGACGCCATCAGCCCGCCCACCACGGTCAGCGCATCCAGCGCGTGCGCGGTCACCTGCCCTGCCTCGACCGCGCGGCGGAAATTGGGGCAAAGCCGGTTTTCCAGCGTAACGCCGGGAATAAAGACCTGTGCGACCGCGCCTGCCGCAATCATCAGGTCGACATCATACCCCGCGCCCGGCGAGGAATACACATGCAGACCATCTGCGCCCGCGGCCAGCAACGCGCGCACCAGTGCGACAGGGCGGCTTTGCTTGAACAGACCACCGAGACAAAGCTCGGGGCGTTCTTCCAAAGCGCCTCGTGCCAGCCGGGCTGCGTCTTGCAGGCCTGTGACCTTGCTGCGACGTGTGGGTTTCGCTTGGCCTTCCATCGTTGGGCGTGCCACTCCGATAGTGATTGCGCTGACCCATCCTAGTTGACGCTATGGGGTCCATCACCTTCCGACTAGCGCAAAGCCTGATCGAACACATATGTGGAAATGCTTGCGCCCGGTTCCTGACAGGCAATTGAGACCGGTCAGAACCACCCTGCCGCGACACCGCCGCCAACGATGAGCGTGATGAGGAGGATGCTCGCAACACCGAAGATCCCGTTCCACCGCAAGCCGATGGTCAGCGGCCGCTCGCCCACGATGGAGGAGGCGTAGACCACCGCCGTGATGGCCGGTCCCATGCAGATGATGCTGCTCCAGCCACCAGCCAGTGCAAGGCCCAGAGCAAGCGGCGACAAACCTTCCACGCCGACGCGGTTGACCACCTCTGCCAGCAGGACCACCGAGATCATCGGATGCACGCCCAGCAGCCCCGTCAGAAACACCGTCATGATCAACAGCACGACGGTCAGCACAGGCCGCGTTGCGATCCAGCCAAGATGGTCGGCAATCCATTCGACCGGAACGACCTCCAGCGCGACGAGGCCGATGAACCCCGCCGACGCGATGACGCTCATTTCGGTCGCGAAACCCGGTGCCTGGGTCACAAACCGGCGCGATATACCGGCAAGGCTGCCACTGCCGCTGCGCATAACCGACCAGAGCAGCGCATAGATCGGCACGATGGTGATCAGGACGGTCTGGAAACTGTACTGGGTCAACCGGTCCAGCGTGACCACGGCGGCGCCCAAAAAAAGCACATGCCCGGACACGATCAGGACGGCCCAGGGGCTCCAGTCCGGCAAGTCACCGCTCAGGGCCGGTGCCCGGCCGCGCGCCGAGGGCGGGCGCCACCATTCCACCGTGTCGAACAGCCATCCCAGAAGAAACAGAATCCCGGCCAGAGCAATCCCGTAAGGCGCCAGGGTCGTCCATTCGAGCCCCGGTATTGTGAGAATCATCAGATTGAGAGCGATTCCGAACGGCGTCCAGAACGCGATCGAGGAAAACCCCCGCATACAGGCGCTCACCATCCTGCGCTTGCGAGCCTGGAACACGAATTCGTCCATCTCGTGCCGATGCGCCGCCAGCCCTTTCATTATGATCTCCAGCATCACCCCAAGCCCGCCGAGATTTAGAAGCACCCCGAACAGATGCCCGCCCGCACCCAGAGAGGCGTAGCGACGGGTCGGCGGCTGCAGTGTCAGGAATTCACCGGCAACCTCGACAATCGGGTCTTGGGTGGCCGCGATGCGCAGGAAGGCGACAGCCGTCAGCAGAGCGGACAGGAACACGACGCGCCCCGCCGCCTGGACGAAGATGCCGGGGTCGATTCCATTGGCCAGCGCCAGAAGGGCGATCGCGAGCGAGAAGAAAAGCAGCACCCATCCGACACGGGCGATGTAGCGGGACGAAATGGCAAGATAGATGCAGAAAAACGGCGCGGCAGCGATGGACGCGACGGCGGAGGGCAAGACACCCTGAATGATGGCAGCGCCAAGACAAATCAGCAGACAAATGGCCGTAAACCTGTTGCGCTTGCCGGAACGTTTCAGGCGCTCGACAGGCGACATCTGCCCCCCCCTTTTCCGAAGGCGCTCGTTGTGTCTGTGACGCAACGGCAGATGCGGTCTTTCATGGCACGACGGCGGAAATGCGATGCCGACAATTTCCCATTCACAGGCAAGGACACACAAGGTGCTCATCTTGTCGGCGCAGGGCGGACTAGCCCGGATTTGTGGTGGCACTGACCGCCTTGGTTCCGGGCCTCCGAGGATACATCGTCTGGCGGTCAATGACACAACGATGCCTCGAAATGTCTCTCCGCACATGCGTGCTTGTCTGCCCGACTTTTCACGCCGATACCCTCAACCACGTCTGTTCTTCTTTCCGAAGTTCTACGGTCACGTCCAACGCCCGATCCTGCACGGAAACAGAGGAAGGATGAGCACCCAGAATATCCAACGGCAGCAAGGATCACAACGCAAGCATCCCGCTCCAACACATATGTGCGAAAGAGTGGGGCCGAGAGTTGATAGCGCCCGCCTTGATGAGGCAATATGCAGTGTCAGAGAAAGAAGTGGATGATCAGCGATTTCACCATCCGTTTGTCGCGGTTCGTCGCCGCGCCGCACCGGCTGAGCGTTGCAGACGCCGAGCAGGCCGCGCTTTGCGTTGAGGATACCATAGCCGCCATCTATGGCGGGTGGCATGAACCGGTGGTTCGCCGGCTGGCGGCGCTTGACGCGGGCGGACCGGCAGTCCCGGCAGGAGCTGCTGAAGGTGGCAGTCCCGAACAGGCCGCGTTCCTGAACGCGGTTGCCGGTCATGCGCTCGATTTCGACGATGTCCATACGGTCAGCGTCACCCATCCCAGTGTTGTAATCGTGTCGGCGCTGCTGGCCACCGTGGATGTCCGGCCGGACACGGCCGGCCGCATTGCCCCCGCGCTTGCGGTCGGAACAGCCGTCAATGTCGCGCTCGGTCAGATCCTGGGTTTTGGCCACTACAACAAGGGCTGGCACGCAACGTCGACCATCGGGGTTCTGGCATCGGCGGCAGCGGTCGCGCATCAGCTTGGGCTCGACGACGACGCAGTCCGCAACGCCCTGTCCCTGGCCGCGTCGCTGGCCGGGGGAATGCAGATCAATTTCGGCGCCATGGCGAAACCGATCCAGGCCGGAAACGCCGCCCTTGTCGGATTGCGGGCCACCCGGATGGCCGAGGCCGGCATCACGGGCGCCCCGGACATCTTCGCGGCGCGCGGCTTCTTCGACCTTTATGCCGGCCCGGACGGGATTGCGGCCGACCCCGCAGCGGTGGAACCGCGGATCGATCTGGGCACGGTGTCCCGCAAGCTGTATCCCTGCTGCTACCTCACCCACAGGATGATCGCCGCCGGGCGGCACCTTCACGCCGAACGCGGCGGCGAGGCGGTGCCCGAAGGATCGGTGATTGAAATGACAGTGCCCGAAAGCGTCATGGTCCCGTTGCATGTCACCGACCCCAAAGATGGAATGCAGGCCAAGTTCTGTGCCGCCTATACGCTCGCCGTGGCCCTGCAGCAGGGCCAGGTCGGGCTGGTGGATTTCGAAGGGGACAGCCCCCATCGCCCCGCGGTGCGCCGGCTTATGGACATGGTGCATATCCAAACCATGCCGGAAGCGGGGCGGGATCACGCTGGCGTGGACCATGGGACGGTCCATGTCCGCCTGCGCAAAGGGAACGTAACCCTGGCCGAAACCTCGGTCGCGGCGCACCCCGGCTCTCCCTCGGATCCGGCAACCCCTGCCGCGATCGGCGACAAAATCGCCGATTGCCTCGGAAAATATCGCAGGGACGGGGGCGCGGCGCCCTCTGCCAGTGCGTTCCGCCGGGATCTGCGCACGCGGCTGCATCTGCCGCCACTGCGAGAGGCGTCGGCCCCCGACGGGCAAAAAAACCATGCGCGGCAGGACAAGCCCGTGAAGGAAATGTCCAGCGCCGATCAAACACCGTCTGAAAGGACCGTCTGATGGAATCGATGATTCATGACATGGCAGAGCGACTGTTCCGCGACCATGTCACCCACCGCATGCGCGAAGACGCCGCCTCGGGACAATGCCCCGAGGCGCTCTGGACGCAGATCGAGGAGGCAGGGTTAACCATGGCGCTGGTGCCAGAGGACGCAGGCGGTTTCGGCGTGCCACCGGCCGAGGCGCTCGGTCTTGTGCGTATTGTCGGGGCGCATGGCCTGCCCTTGCCTCTGGCTGAAACCCTGATCGCAAACGCCGTTCTGGCGGCCGCGAATATGGCCCTTCCCGGTGGCAGGCTGACCATCGCCGAAGGCGAAGCGCTGCGGTTGGAACGGCGCGGCAAGAAGATCCATGCGAGCGGGCATCTGACACTGGTGCCCTTTGCCCGCTGGGCGAACCGGATCGTGACCATTGGCGTCCTGGACGGTGTCGATCACGTCCTGTCCCTGCCGGTGCAGGATCTGATCGTTGACCCGGCGCAGGATTTTGCCGGGATGCCACGCGACGACATCGAACTCGATTATACCCTGACAGAGACCGATGTCACCCCCTTGCCACGACCCGTGGGAGGGATGCGCGGGCTTGGTGCACTTATCCGCAGTCTTGCCACCACCGGGGCGATGGAGACCATCCTGAAGATGAGCGTTCAATACGCCAACGACCGGGTGCAGTTCGGACGGCCAATCGGCAGGTTCCAGGCGATCCAGCACAATCTTGCGACAATGGCCGGAGAAACCGCAGCCTCGCGCACGGCCGCCGAGATGGCGGCCGGCAGCTATGACACACCGGCCTTTGCGCTGGCCGTTGCCGCCGCCAAGGCCCGCGCCGGAGAAGCGGCCGAGAAGGTCGGGGCCCTGGCCCACCAGATTCACGGGGCCATCGGTTATACCCAGGAACACGCGCTTCACCATTTCACCAAACGGATTTGGGGCTGGCGTGACGAGTTCGGCACCGAGCTTGACTGGACCAGGGAACTTGGGCGGGCCGCCCTGTCGAGCCCCCACGACACCTTCTGGCATTTCATCACAGACAGCGCTGCAAAAGGGACCCAGGCATGACCCTCACCGCTTTTTCTCCCCCCCCGCCCGGCGCCGACTATGACGACCTCCGGCAAGAGGTCCGCGCGTTCCTGGCCGACGAACTGGCCGATTTCCCGCCCATAAAACGCGCGCAGTCGTGGAATGGGTTCAGCCGTGATTTTTCACGAAAGCTGGCGCAGCGCGGCTGGGTCGGCATGACCTTCCCAAAGGAATACGGCGGCCACGCGCGCAGCGCGCTTGAGCGGTATGTCGTGTCCGAAGAGCTACTGGCCGCCGGTGCCCCGGTGATTTCGCACTGGATCGCAGATCGGCAGAGCGGTCCGCTCATACTTGCCAAGGGCACCGACGATCAGAAACGCCGGATCGTGCCGCGCATCGCCGCGGGCGAACTGTGTTTCTGCATCGGGATGAGCGAGCCGGATTCCGGCTCGGACCTGGCGGCGACGCGCACGATGGCCACCGAGGTCGACGGGGGGTTCCGGATCAACGGCACGAAGGTCTGGACGACCTATGCGCATGTCGCCGATTACATGATCCTGTTCTGCCGCACCGGCAAGAGCGACGACCGCCACGGCGGGATGAGCCAATTTCTGGTCGATCTCAAGGCCACCGACAACATTCAGATCACCCCGATCATCGACTTGGGCGGTGAGCATCATTTCAACCAGGTGGTATTCGACGATACCTTTTTGCCCTCCGATGCGCTGCTGGGCGAAAAGGGCGAGGGCTGGTCGCAGGTCATGAGCGAACTGGCGTTCGAGCGCAGCGGCCCCGAGCGGTTCCTGTCGTCGTTTGCCCTGATCGAGGAACTGATCCGATTGCTGCGCGACGACGCAACCGAAGCGCAGCAGGCCGAGATTGGCCGTTTGTCCGCGCATCTGATGGTGCTGCGGCAGATGTCACGATCGGTGGCCGGAATGTTGAACGAAGGAGAGAACCCGTCACTTCAGGCTGCCATTGTCAAGGATCTGGGAGCGCTTTTCGAACAGGACATTCCGCGCCTGGCCCGAAGTCTTGTGTCGCGCCCGGCGGTGCCTGGCGGGAGCGATAGCTATGCGGCTGTTCTGGCGTATACCGAACTCGCCGTTCCGTCGTTTTCGTTGCGCGGCGGCACACGCGAAATTCTTCGCGGTATCATTGCGCGGGGACTCGGACTGAGATGATCCCGCCTGCGGAATGACAACAACGGCGGGCGGCACACGTCTAGTGCCGGCCGGTTTCCCCAACCTCCGAACGATAGCCGAGTGCTCGGGAGAGCTGTTCAGCGGCCGTTTTGGCAGCGGCAACATATCGCTTCTTGTTACGCTTGGCGCGCTCCAGAGGAGCACCAATCACCAATGCTCCTGCCAAGTGTCCGTCGGCGCGAAAGACCGGAACCCCGAACCCCGCTGCATCTACATGCGCGGTTCCAGCTGTACTGGAATACCCGGTTTTGCGAATCTCCGAAATTAACCCGCGCAGTTCATTTTCATCGGTGATCGAATTAGGCGTCAGCGGCTTTAATTCAGTGCGCCGAAAATAATCGTCCAGTTCCTGCTGCGTGTCAAAGGCCAGCATGACCAGCCCCGATGCCGAACAGAACAATGGCCGGTTGATCCCCTGTTGGGCGACATACCGAACGGGCTGGGGGCTTTCGATGACCGACGAATAAATGACTTTCTCGCCGTCCCGGACAGCAAACAGGATGGTTTCACCGGTCTGGTTAACCACATCATTCATCACCCCGCGCAGGACCGATTCGAACGGGTGGTTGGTCAGAATTGACTGGGCGAACTGAAAAATCCTCGGACCCAGAAAGTAATTGTCTTCCTCGCGCATCAGATACCCCTTCTCGGTGAGGGGCCGAAGCAGCACCAGCAAACTGCTCTTGGGGCAATCAATCGCGATGCTGAGTTCCGAAAGAGACATGTGACGTTTGCAGCGCGCCAAAAGATCGAACAACGCAAGGATACGCGTCAAGGACCGGGGCCCTTCCGATGTGCGCCCGGCGGCTTCGGCTGGGCCAGATTGCGCGGTTTTCATAGTCATGTCTCCAGTGCCGCTATCCGGAACAGGCCTATGCCTTTCCTGGCTCTTTATCCGTCATGCGGGCCTTGATCATCCGCAACGGCGTATACTCCAATACCTGTTCTCCGGTTTGCTTGAACACCTTGTTTCGCGTCCGCACCAATCCGCGGTTCGGACGGCTCTTCGACCGGCGCGATTCTGTTACCTCGACCTCACAATGGATGGTGTCCCCGGCAAATGTGGGCCCCATGACCTTCAGTTCCATGTCCAGAAAGGCAAAGCCGGTATGTTGCATTGTGGATTGGGTCAAGAGCCCTTCCATAAAGGTATAGACCAGCGCACCGGGCGCGGCGAAACCGGGGATATTGGATTCCTTCTCTCGGAAGTCACGATTGATGAACAAGACCTCAAGCATGCCGGTAACACTTACAAAATTCGTGATATCGGTTTCGGTGACGGTGCGGCCAATGGTCCGAAACCTGCGCCCCACTGGCAAATCTTCATAACAAAACCCGAGTCCTACAGTTTCCATTTCGCACAATTCCCTTGATCAGTTCCATTTTCTGAGAGGGTTCGGCCACATCTGTCCTGCGCCCGGAACACGCCCCGGTTCCTTCACGTTAGGCGGCAAGCTCCGCAGCAATCAATCGACTGCCTCGTTTTTGCGGCTTTCACGTCGATTGAGCACATTCTTGATGAATCGCATTCTTCGCTCCAGTGGCCCCTTTTTCCACGCCACAGCACATATGTGGTTTTACGCGGCTGGTGCCGGATAGCGTTTGGGACATACCGAACGCGTACCTTACCTTTTTGTGAACAGGCGCCAAATGCCATGACCCGAAGAGGACCAGCATGAATTTCGGCTTTTCCGACGAACACGATGCCATACGCGACACGCTGGCACGAATGCTGAGCGATCACGCCACTCTCGCGGTGGCGCATGACTGTCTTGAGGCTGCCGACGGGTTCGATTCCGCAACCTGGACCGCCTTGGCGGACGGCGGATGGCTGGGCCTTGCAATTGCCGAAGACTACGGGGGGGCGGCGATGGGGGCGATCGAACTGGCCATTGTCGCCGAAGAGATCGGCCGTAGCCTGGCCGCCATACCTTTTGGCCCGGTTCTTGGCCTGGCGATCCCCGCGATTCAGGACTTGGGCACGCAAAGCCAAAGGGAAAATCTGCTTCCCCGGATCGCCGAAGGCCGCATGATCGTTACCGTCGCGCTTGCCGAGGATGGAGGGTCTGCACCGGAACGGGTCTCGGCAAAAGTGCTGCAGGATCGCCTTTCGGGACGGAAATCGCCAGTTTCGTTCGCATCCGATGCGTCATTCGCGATCGTCGCCGCCCTGGACGAAGGCGGCACCGCGCGCCTTTATCTGGCGGATCTTTCGGACCCCTCGGTGTCGATCAGCGCGCTGGATGCGATCGACCGCACCCGTCCGACGTCCGAGATCGTCTTTCACGACACGCCGGTTGAACTGCTTCCCGGGTCCGATCCCGCAGCGATCCGGACTCTTCTGGACGGCGCCGCAGTGTTGGCCGCCTTCGAACAGATCGGCCTGGCCGAGCGGGCGCTTTTCCTGACCAGAGACTATGCCTGCGAGCGGCAGGCGTTCGGACGCCAGATCGGCAGTTTTCAGGCGGTCAAGCACCGGCTCGCGGACATGTTCGCCAAGATCGAGCTGGCACGGTCCAATGCTTTTTTCGGCGCCTGGGCGCTGGCGAGCGGGGATGAACGGCTGTCCGAAGCGGCGGCGGTAGCACGCCTCGCGGCTCTCGATGCAGTGCAATTCACCACTGAGGAATCGGTGCAGCTTCACGGTGGGATCGGGTTCACCTGGGCGGCCGACCCGCATTTGTTTCTGCGGCGAGGATGGCAGTTGAAGGCCGAACTCGGCCTGGCCGATTTGTGGCGCGAGCGGCTGCTTTGCAATCTGGCGGACGGCCAAAGGGCCGCGAACTGACAAGGACAAAGTGCAGATGGATTTCAGCGACAGCCCGGAAGAAGCCGCGTTCCGCGCCAAGGCGCGCGACTGGCTTGATGCCACCGCGACCCGCCGCAATGGAAGCGAAAAGGCCCAGGACCATTTCATGGCCCGCGACGCCGACGAAGTTGCCCGTGCGCGCGACTGGCAGGCACGAAAGGCCGACGCAGGCTGGGCGGGGCTGACATGGCCCCGTGCTTTCGGTGGGCGTGACGCCACTCCGATCGAGCAAGTGATCTGGAATCAAGAGGAAGGGCGCTACGCCGTCCCGCCCAACGTCTTTCTGATCGGGATCGGGCTGGTCGGGCCTACGGTCATGATCCACGGCACCGAAGACCAGAAAACAAGATTCCTGCCCCGGGCTCTCACGGGCGAAGACATCTGGTGCCAACTTTTTTCCGAACCCGCCGCCGGGTCCGATTTGGCCGGTATCCGCACCCGTGCACGCCGCGAAGACGACGAATGGGTGATCTCCGGTCAGAAGGTTTGGACCTCGGGGGCGCATTATTCCACTCACGGCATCCTGCTGGCGCGCACCGATCCACAGGTGCCCAAGCACAAGGGAATGACCATGTTCCTTGTGGACATGTCCGACCCGGCCATCGAAACCCGTCCTATTCGCCAGATTTCGGGCAGCTCCAGTTTCAACGAAGTGTTCATCGACAACCTGCGCGTGCCAGACAGCGCCCGCTTGGGCGGTGTATCCGAAGGGTGGAAAGTGGCGCTGACCACACTCATGAACGAACGGTTCAGTATTTCCGTCGGCCGGGCCAGTGGCGGTGCGCGGGCCGAGGAATTGATTGATCTGGCTACCCGTGTCGAACGGAACGGTCGCCCGGCCATCGAGGACGACGAGGTGCGCGCGCGCATTGCCGATTTCATCGCGCGTCAACGCGGACTGGAATTCACCTCTTACCGGGTCATGACGTCGCTTTCGCGCGGCCAGGCACCGGGTGAAGAGGGCTCGATCGGCAAGCTGTTGCTGGGCAAGCTGCGGCAGGAAATGGGCGCTTTCGGGATGGATCTGGCGGGAACTTCGGCGGGCATATCAGCCAAGGTCGGGGATGACGTGGCGCGCTGGCGAAACGAATACCTGACCGCGCCGGGCAACCGGATCGCGGGGGGATCGGACGAGATCCAGCGCACGATCATTGGCGAACGCATTCTCGGGCTGCCGCCTGAAATACGCGTCGACAAGGATGTCGCGTTTTCAGAGCTTTGATCTGAATGGGCGCCACCCGGGACCAACGACCAACAAGGAGGAGAATATCATGAAGTTCAAGATAACCGGGATCGCTGCCGCATGCCTGGCAATGGCCACCTCGGCTGGCGCGCAAGACATCGATCTGCCTGACGTGATCGCTTGGTCGGCCTATGACACGGGATCGGCCGGTCATGCGCATTCCATAGCCATCGGCAACATGATGCGCAGCAAATACGGATCGACGGTCCGCGTGCTTCCGGGGCGAAACGACGTCTCGCGGATGACGCCGCTCAAAAACGGGACGGTCGATTATTGCCTGTGCGGCATCGCCTCCTATTTCGCTGCCGAAGGGGTTTTCCTTTTTGCTGCGCCTGAATGGGGCCCGCAGCCGATCCGCGCGGTGCTTCAGGCTGTCGGCGACTACGGTCTGGGTGTCGCCGTCGCGGCCGATGCCGGCATCGAGACGATTACGGACCTCAAGGGCAAACGGGTCGGTCGCGCCGTCAGTTCGCCGGCGATCGATGTCAACATGGAGGGGCTGCTGGCCTTTGCGGACCTGACATGGGACGACGTGGAGGCAGTGGAATTCTCGGGCTATGTGAACACGCTCCAGGGCATTCTCGAAGACCGTGTGGATGCCGCCTTTGCACTGACGACGACCACCGTAAACTACCAGATCGAGTCAAGCCCGCGCGGCCTGAAATGGCTTGAAACACCCGCGGACCAGACAGAAGCATGGGAACGCTACACCAGCGTAACGCCCTTCGTGACACCGCATATGGTGTCTGTGGGGCCGGGCATCGACCCTGCCTCCCCACTGCCCATGGCGCAGTACCCCTATCCGATCCTGGTCACTAACTCCGATCAGGATTCCACCGAGGTGCGCAACATCGTAGCCGCGCTTGACGCAGGGTTCGACGATTACAAGGATGCCGCCCCCGGTGCCAATGCGTATGCGATTGATCGCCAGATCCTGTCTTGGGTGATGCCATGGAGCGATGGCAGCGTTGCCTACTTCAAGGAAAAGGGTCTGTGGACACCGGAAGCCCAGGCAAACCAGGACAAATTGGTGGAACGGCAAGAGGTGCTCTTGCGGGCCTGGGGCACATTTGTCGGGGACGCTCCAGAGGGTGAAGAAGAATTTGCCGCTGCATGGATGAAAGCCCGTGCCGACGCACTGGAAGCGGCCGGCCACGAAGTCTTTTTCCGCTGATGCGACACAGCGCGGCGCCCCACAGGCGCCTTGCACAAAGCAACGCAGCACAAAACTGGAATACGGGCATGGCACAGGAAACACAGGAAGCGCCGGCGCAACCGACCGGTATGGGCACCCTGCCCGCGTTTGTTCGCTGGTCGCTCGTCGTCTCGGCGCTGCTTTTGACCGCGGCGTCGGTCAACCATCTGTTCAATCTGAGCTTCTTCATGAACGTCCGGTTGCTTGAAATTCACTACCTCTACGTGATGCTTCTGCTGACGCTGCCACTGGTGTTCCTTGTCTTTCCCTGTTCAAAGTCAGATCCTTACGGATCGACGCGATGGTGGGATTACTTTCTGGCCCTGCTGGCCCTGATCACCTGCGCCTTCTTTGCCTACTACGGGCGCAGCGTGGTGAACAAAGGGTGGGATTTCGCCGCTCCTCTTAATGCCGTGATCGCCAGCTTCGCCTTCTGGTTCCTGCTGCTCGTGGCCGCGCGCCGCACCGGCGGCTGGACGCTGTTCGCGGTAATCCTGGTATTTTCCATCTACCCCATGATCGCCAACTATGCGCCCGGCCCGATCCAGGGCTTCCAGCGCTCGCCCGTCGAAACGGCGATCTTCCACGCGATGAGCGGCGAAAGTGTGCTGGGCATACCGATGCGCAGCTTTGTCAATCTTGTCGTGGGGTTCATGATCTTCGGCGTTGCGATGCAACATACCGGCGCAGGTCCGTTTTTTATCGACATCGCCTTTGCCGCGCTCGGAAATGTCCGGGGCGGGCCGGCCAAGGTAGGAGTTCTGACCAGCGGGCTGACCGGTTCGATGAGCGGCAGCGTGATCACCAATGTGCTGACGACCGGATCAATTACCATTCCAGCGATGAAAAAGGTGGGGTTCAGGCCCACTTATGCGGCGGGGATCGAAGCGGCGGCGTCGACGGGGGCGGTGCTGATGCCCCCTATCATGGGCGCCACGGCCTTTGTCATGGCGACATTCCTGGCGACCGACTACACCAACATCGTTGTGGCGGCGGTGCTTCCTTCGCTGTTCTACTTTTTCGGCCTGTTCGCACAAATCGACGCATACTCGGCGCGCAACGGACTGAAAGGCGTTCCGCGCGCCGACCTTCCCAGGATCGGCAAGGTGCTGCGCGAAGGCTGGTACTTTCTCGCCGTCTTCGGGCTGCTGATCTGGATGTTGCTCTACCTCAAGCGCGAGGCGATCGCTCCATTCTATGCGACCGCGCTGCTTCTTGTCCTGAACCAGCTGCTCTCAAAATCACGCTGGGGGCGAAAGGAGCTGATGAATTTTCTGATCGCCACGGGACAGTTGTTCGTCGAACTTGTTGCCATTCTTGCGGCGGTCGGGCTGATCGTCGGCGGACTGGCGGTGACCGGGATGTCCGGGACGATCTCGAACGATCTGCTGTTCATCGCGGGCGGCAACATCTTTCTGCTTCTGCTGCTGGGGGCTTTGACCAGTTTCATTCTTGGAATGGGCATGACCGTGACCGCCGCCTATGTGATTCTGGCGGTGTCGCTGGCACCCGCCCTGGTCGCCGGCGGGCTCGATCCGATCGGCGTCCATTTATTTATCCTTTACTGGAGCATGCTGAGCTATATCACCCCCCCCGTCGCGCTCGCGGCTTTCGCCGCGGCGGCCATCGCCCAGGCCAAACCCTTTGCGACGGCCTTCGAAGCGATGAAGCTTGGAAGCATCGTCTATATAATTCCCTTCTTCTTCGTCCTTGATCCGGCGTTCATCCTGCAAGCCGGTCCACTCGAAAGCCTGCTTACGGTTCTGCGCGCCGGTCTCGGCATTCTGCTGATCTGCGCCGGTATTCAGGGGTATCTGTTTGGCGTCGGGCGGATCGAAACCGGACTGCCAGGAACAATCGCCCGCGTCCTTCTTGGTATTGCCGGTCTGGCCTTCGCCTTTCCCTCGAACGCGGGTCTGGCGGTTCCGATCCTCGGCGCGGTGGGCGCAGGTGCCGCTATGGCGGCAGTGGCTGTCGCTTTGGTGATGGTCTCGGCCAAGCAGGAGACAGCGTAATATGAGCGCACAAGACGGCAGACCGGACATCCCCGCCCCGTTCAACGCATTGCTCGGCGTGCGCTTCGTCTCGTGGTCCGATGGCAAAGCCGAGCTGCGGTTGGCCATCGGACGCGATCACCTGAACGGCGCTTTTTCGGTGCATGGCGGTGTCTACGCGACCATGCTGGACAACGCGGTCACCTTTTGCGCGGCCTACGCGGGGGATGGCCGCCCAGGTCATCGCTGCCTTACGCTTTCGCTTACCACCAGTTTCGTCGCCCCGGCGACCGAAGGAGACACGCTGACGGCCCGCGCGCGCATTGTCGGGGGCGGACGCAAACTGGTTTTTGTACAGGGCGAGATCTTCAATCAGGACGGGCACCATCTGGCCCATGGCGATGCCGTGATCAAGCGGCTCGCACCACCGTCGTGACCACCTGAGTGAACCGATGGTGAGCGAGACCAAACAAACGAAGGACAAAAGGAGACAGAAATGATCAACCCGATGGCATTGGACAATCAAGTGGTTATCGTCACAGGCGCCGGACAGGGTATCGGCCGCGGTGTGGCGGCGCTGTCGGCAGAGCTGGGCGCCAAGGTCGTGGTGAACGATCTGAACGAGGACGGCGTCAAGGAAACCGCCGAACAGATCGGTGGCAATGCCCGCGCCATCGTGGGGAATGTGGCCGACCCGGACTTTCCCGGGAAGCTCGTGAAATTCGCCTTCGACGAATTCGGCGACATCAACGGGCTTGTGAACAACGCCGGGATCGTGCGCGCCGCGATGATCCACAAGATGGACCGGGCCACCTGGCAACAGGTCATCGACGTGAACCTCACCGGTGTCTTCGCCTGCCTTCAGGCCGTGGGGACCTATTACAAGGACCGGGTCGAAAAAGACCCCGAAAGCGCCGCGCGCCGTGCCATCGTGAATATCTCATCCGATGCCGGGCGTCGCGGCACCATCGGTCAGATCAATTATGGCGCGGCAAAATCCGGGGTTCTGGGCCTGACAATGAGCGCCGCGCGTGAATGGGGCCGTTACCGCATCAACGTCAATTCAGTCTGTTTCGGAATGGTCGAGACACCAATGACTGAGACCATCCGCTCTGAAAAATTCGCCGACAGGTATATGGCGCAGATTCCGATGGGACGGATGAGCACCCCTGAAGAAGTCGCGCAGCCCGTCTGTTTCCTGTTGTCCAACGCGGCATCCTATATCACCGGCCAGCACCTGAGCGTGAACGGTGGCTTCCACATCGGGTTCTGAGATGGCCGGCATTGGACAAGGCCCAGGGCCGGACGCCGTCTTCGCCGCGAAGCTGGCCGAGGGCGTCTTCGAGATTCAGAAATGTGGCGGCTGCGGCACCCATGTATTCCATCCGCGCGTGATCTGTCCGGCCTGCGGCAGCGCGGATCTGGGATGGTTCGCGCCAACCGGGAGGGGCACCGTCTATGCGCGAACGGTCGTGCGCCGAAAACCGGAACGAGGCGGCGATTACAACGTGGTTCTGGTGGACCTGGAGGAAGGGGTACGAATGATGTCGCGCATCGACGGTATCGCGCATGACCAGATTGTCGCCGGGCTGAAAGTAACCGCGTCGATCGGCGAAGGCGCCGAAGGTGACCCCGCCGTGGTTTTCCGGCCAGAAGGAGAAGCAAATTGAGTTTACGGGGAAAAGCCGCCATCGTCGGTGCAGCGCTGGCAGGCTGCGGCGAGGCCCATGGCAAAAGCTCGATGGAGATCACAATCGAGGGGGTGCACGGCGCGCTTGCCGATGCGGGGATCGCACTTGGCGAGGTCGATGCCGTTGCCACCTGCCAGCCGCTGGATATGC
Source organism: Pseudooceanicola lipolyticus (assembly GCF_002786325.1). Taxonomy (GTDB): domain Bacteria; phylum Pseudomonadota; class Alphaproteobacteria; order Rhodobacterales; family Rhodobacteraceae; genus Pseudooceanicola_C; species Pseudooceanicola_C lipolyticus. Next base: position 199,470 of record NZ_PGTB01000002.1, read on the forward strand.
TGTCGGGTCTTACACTGGCGCAGGAATTGGGCTTGAACCCCAGGTTCACGATGAACAACCGCATGGGCGGCTCGTCGTTCCTGTCGCACACGCTCTGGGCCGCGATGCTGCTCGAATTGCGGCTCGCTGATACCGTGTTGATCTGCTACGGATCGAACCAGCGCACCGCCTCGGGCAAGCTGATGACTGCGCTTGGCCTGCCGACCTACGAGGCCCCCTACCGACCGTTGTTCCCGCTGTCGTCCTATGCGCTGGCCACAGACCGTCACATGACGCAATTCGGCACAACGCGCGAACAGCTGGCCGACGTGGCGGTGGCGGCCCGGGCCTGGGCCCAAAAGAACCCCGACGCTTTCATGCGCGATCCTCTGACGCGCGAGGATGTCATCGCCTCGCGGCCGGTTTCCGACCCTCTGCGGGTGCGCGACTGCTGCCTTGTGACCGATGGCGGTGGCGCGATTGTGATGCGCCGGGCCGAGACGGCCAAGGATCACCCCAGACCTCCGGTGTATTTGCTGGGCGGCGGCGAGGGCACGACGCACCGCGACATCTCCGAAATGGCGGACCTGACCGTGACCGGCGCTGCGCAATCAGGGCGAACGGCCATGGACATGGCGGGTGTCAAACCCGCGGACATCGACGTGGTCCAGCTCTACGACGCGTTCACCATCAATGTGATCCTTTTTCTAGAAGATCTGGGCTTTTGCAAGAAAGGCGAAGGCGGTGCGTTTGTGGCGAACGGCGGCATCGCGCCTGGCGGCCACCTGCCGGTCAATACCAATGGTGGCGGCCTGTCATGCGTGCATCCCGGGATGTACGGCATCTTCACGCTGGTCGAGGCGGTGCGGCAACTGCGCGGCGATGCTGGCGATCGCCAGATCGGCAGTGCCGAACTGGCCCTGGCCCACGGCAACGGCGGTGTCCTGTCCAGCCAGGTGACGAATATCCTGGGCACCGAAGCCACCCTCTGAACAGACGAAGGAAGCAATGAAGCGGCCCTTCTTGCGAAGGGCCGCTGTGTATTCAGGCCTGAAACGGCTCAGTTCGGGTAGGTTGCGAAGTCGATCTTGGAATAAATCTCCTGACGCAGAAGGTCTGCATAAGGCTGATGATTGTCCCGGATCGGTTGCAGCGGCTCAACCAGACCGTGCCATTTCTCGATCAGCTCGCGATAGGTTGCGATCAGCGGTTCCGGATCTTCGATGCCGCGTTCCTCGCGCGAGATGCGGGCGATCTCTTCAAGATCGGCGGTGCGGAAATCAATGAGATCCTGAAGAAACTCAGGCGACGGCTGGTGTACCTGCAGGCCAAGCCCACCCGCCTCTTTCAGCACGTCGAGATCGTCGGTTTCGTAGTACACCTCGGTCTGCGCCACGGCCTCGGGTATGTTCTTGACGAATTGCTCGCGTTGCTCCGGCGAAAGTGAGATCCAGAATTTCGGGCCGGCGGCAAAGATCGAACCGGAATGATAGGTGCCCAACGGCAACTCCGTCAGGTGCTTGGCAACCTCGATCAGACTGTGCCCCTTGAGCGCACCGACCGGCTGCACCGCAGCGGTGACGACACCGTGGCTCATCGTGTCGTACATCTCGCTCGACGGCACGTTTACCGGCTCTGCCCCAAGGCGTGTCGCCCAGCGGTCCCAGACCGACCCGCCCGTGCGCAGCTTGACCCCTTGCATATCGCTGATTTCGACGATCGGCTTGGTGGTCAGCAATACATAAGGCGCAGTGCTGATCCCGCTCAGCGCCACCATGCCGTTCTTTGCGAACTCGTCCTTGCACGGCTGGCAGTGCAGCATCACGAATTCGCTGGTCGCGCCGGCCATGGCATAGTGGTCCTCGCCCAAAAGAGCGAGATCGGCGACGAGCTGCGCATAGGGCATTTCCGACCTGAAATAGGTCAACGCCAGCAGACCTACATCGGCGACGCCGTCGCGCAGGCCGGACAGTGTTGGCTTGGGGCCAAGCAAGGCGCCGCCGGCAAACAGCTTGAAGTCGAAGGCATCCGGAAATTCAGATTCGGTCATTTCGGCAAAGGCGGCATGGCCACGCGATGTCGCGTGATTGGGTGACGTCCAGTTGGATATAGTCACCCGCTTTTCGGCCAGGGCCGGTGTCGCCGCTAGAACGGTCGTCGCCGCCAGCGCGGCAAACGCATTGGTCAGTTTCATGTGGTCTCCTCCTCTTTTTCAAGACCCCGCTATTGCGCGGGGTTCGTCACGGCCGGGATGGCCAAATCAGTTGCCGAGCTCTGGCAGGAACATGATCAGTTCGGGAAAGGCGACCATGATGATCAGGACCACCACATCCGCAGCCAAAAACCACAAAACACCCTTGAAAATCAGTGAAATCGGGACCGCATCACCGACGATGCCCTTGATCACGAACACGTTCAGCCCCACCGGTGGGGTGATCAGAGCCATCTCGACCAGCTTGGTTGCAAGCACGCCCAGCCAGATCAGGCTGATATGGTTCGCCTCGTAGATCGGCAGAAGGATCGGCAGCGTCAGCAGCAGGATGCCCAGCGGATCGAGGATCATGCCCAGCAGACAAAAGATCACGGCCGTGCCGAAAACCAGCATCACATAGCTGGCCCCCATATCAATCACCAGGTCGGTCATCGCTTCGGGGATACCGCTGATCGCCAGAAACCTCGAAAACAGGTTGGCACCGACCGCGATGATGAAGATCGCCGCAGTCATTTTTGCAGTGTCCATCAGCGCGATCCTGGAAACTTTCCAGTTCAGGGTGCCGCGCGCCGCCGCAATCACGAAGGACAACGCCGCCCCGACAGCCCCGGCCTGCGTGGGTGTGAATATCCCGGTGAACAGACCGCCGAAAACGCCCACCACCAGCAAGATCACGGGCCATGTCTCGCTCAGGGCCTCCAGCCGTTCGGACCATGTCGCGCTTTCGTCGAGCGACGGCGCGAGCGCGGGATTGATCCACACACGAACGATGATCACGGCCCAGTACCCCAGCATCGTCAGTACGCCCGGCACGATCGCGGCCAGAAACAGCTTGCTGATCGCGACCTCGGCAAAAATACCGTAGATGATCAGAAGGATGCTCGGCGGGATGAGCGACCCCATGGTGCCGGCTGCGGCAACCACGGCGGTACTCAGCCCGGGATCGTAGTCGCGCTTCAGCATTTCCGGCACCGCGATCCGGCCCATTGCCGCGGCGCAGGCCAGGCTGGAGCCGGCCGCCGCCGAAAACAGCGCCGCGCCGCCCACGCTGGCGACCGCCAGCCCGCCCGGCAGGAATGACAGCCAGACCCGGGCGGCCTTGAAGATCCCGCGCGTGATGTCGGTCTGGTAACAGACGTATCCCATCAACAGGAACATCGGGATCGAACTGAGGGTCCAGTGCGCGGCAAAATCATAGGGCACCGCCGTCAGCAGGCCGAAAGCCGCGCCGCTTCCCAGCATCGCCCAGAACCCGAAGAAGGACACGATACCCAGCGCGACCGCGATCGGAACGCGCAGCAAGACCAGCAGGATGACAGAAACGATGCCGCAAAGGCCGATCTGGAAAAAGCTCACCGTTCCACTCCTATTCGTACATGTCGTGATTGGGGCCGGCCATGCCAGCGTCGGTGAAAGGCCTCTGGATCAGCTTGGCCAGCAAGAGCAGAACCATCAGCCCCGCACCAAGAGGCAGACAGAAGCGACCGGGCCAGACGGTCACCGCCGCCATGCCCATGGATTGCTCGCCGATGAGGTATTTTTCGACGGCATCGATCCAGGTCTGCCAGGTGAGCAGCCCGTAGAACACCGCAGACAGCGCCAGAGCCAGCATGTCGAGAGCGGTCCTCGCCCCCGTCGGGAGCAGATCGTGGATCAGGTCGACCTTGATGTGCTCGTTGGTGTATTCGACGAAGGGAAGCGGCAGAAAGACCAGCCCGACCATGTAATAATACGACACGTAATCCACCGTGCCCGGCAGGGGCTCGGCGATGAACTGGCTCAGGATGACATCGAGCGTGACGTGGACCATCATCAGGGCCGCCAGGGCAGTCGCAATATAGGTGATAATCCGCGACACCCTGCCAAGTCGTGCAATGACTGTTTCCATCACTATCTCTTCCCTGTCGTAAAAAGGGCCAATCCGCTTGGTCATACGCCACGGAAAACCGGTTTTCTCTTGCTCAGAAAGGCGTCGATGCCTTCGGCGTGATCCGCGCTCTTGATGATTTGCCCCTGAATGATGGCTTCTGTTTCAAGAAAGCTCTCCAGAGACGGTTGCATCGCGGCGCGCATCAGCCGCTTGGTACCGGCCAGGGCAAAGGTTGGCCCCGCGGCCAGGTCTGTCGCATAGTCCAGGGCCGCCCGGTCGAGGGCATCATCGGGATGAACCTGGCTTGCCAATCCCAGGCTCAGGGCTTCATCCGCCGGCACCATCCGCGCTGAGAAGGCAAGGTCCGTCGCACGTTGCCGACCGATCAGATTCTGAAGGAAAAACGCCGCGCCGCCATCGGGGGCCAGCCCGATCTTGCGAAAAACCTGACCGAATCTTGCCGTCTCGGAGAGCAGGATAACGTCGCAGGCGAGCGCCATGCTCAGACCGATCCCGACCGCCGGACCGCGCACCGCGGCAACCACAGGCTTCTCGCAATTGAATATGGAAAGGATCATCTGGTGCGCCCTGTACAAGCGCGCCCGATCACCCCAGACATCGTCCTTGCCCATGGTCGAAATATCCGCACCCGCACAAAAAGCGCGGCCCTCGGCCCGCAGTAATACGGCGCGAATCCGCGGGTCAGTTTGGATATCGCGAAACGCGTCCAGGAGTTCGACGCGCATGTCGAGGGTCAGCGCATTCAGCTTGTCGGGCCGGTTCAACGACACGACGGCCAGACCTTCTGAGTGTTCCACAGTGATATCGCTTGTCATGACCACCCCTCCCTTTGGCGAAGATTCGTCAGTCAGTGAACAGCGCCCGAGCAATCCCGTTCTTATGTATCTGGGTCGTTCCCCCGGTGATCGTCAGCATCCGCACATCCCTCACCATCCGCTCCAACGGAAGCGAACCGAAATAGCCGTAGCCACCGAACATCTGCATGGCGTCATGGGTGACGCGCTGTGCCATTTCGGTGGCCTGAACCTTGGCGATCGAAGACAATGTTGGATCGGGCTGGCCGCGGTCGATCAGCGACAGCGCCGTATAACACAACGACCGCGCGGCCTCGATCTGCACCTTCATGTCCGACATCATCCATTGCAGCCCCTGCATCTCGGACAGCGCCTTGCCGAATTGCCGGCGGGTCTTCATGTAGTCGCGTGCAAGGTCGAACGCCCCCTCGGCGACACCAAGCGCCAGTATCCCCATGCCGACGCGCGTGGCGTTATAGACACCCAGCGGGCGGACAAAGCCGCTGGAGTTGCCGGCCAGCCCTTCGGTCACGACGTTTTCGGACGGCACCCGCACATCGTCGAAATGGATCTCGCATTCGTTGCAGCCGCGCGCGCCCATCTTCTGTTCAAGAATATGGACCGAAACGCCGGGGCTTTTGCGGTGCACCAAAACGGTTCCGATGCCTCGCGCGCCTTTGCTTTCGCAGAACCGAGCATAGACCAGAAGGTAATCGGCCCTGTCGCCGAAAGTGGTAAAGATCTTGCCGCCGTTCAGCACAAACCCGTCCCCGTCCGGGCGCAGCGATGTCGTCACCGCGGTGGCGTCCGACCCGGCCTCGGGCTCGGACCAGGAGATCGCGCATTCGATCTCGCCCGCGGCGAAGCGGGGCAGGAAAGCCTGCTTCAACGCCTCGCTGCCGCAGGTGGCGATGATCCGGGGCGAGACGTTCTGATCGTGAACGATCAGCGCGGTATTGAAATCCACCTTGGCCAGTTCTTCGATCACGAGATAGCAATCCACCAGCGGCGTACCGCCACCGCCGTATTCTTCGGGAATGGTCATGCCCAGATAGCCAAGCGCGCCCAGGCGATGGTGGTTTTCCTCGGGGTAGATGCCGTCGCGGTCCCAGCGTGCGGCGCGGTCCCGGAATTCCCCGAGCGCCAGTTTGCGCGCGGCATCCTTGAGAGCGACCTGTTCTGTCGTTAGCAACGAGGGATGCATCCGCCCTACCCCCGCCGCTGGTCGAAGCTGTGGCCGTAGACCATGGCGGCGATCGTATTGCGCAGGATTTCGACGGTGCCACCGCCAAGCGCGAAGCCGCGCGCGTCACGCACCATACGTTCCAGCGGGTATTCGCGCGTGTAACCATTGTGACCGTGGATCTGCAGCGCTTCGTTCGTGACCCTCTGCGCCATTTCGTTGGCGTAAAGCTTGGCCATGGTCGCATCCATCGGATCGGGAAAGCCGTTCGGCGCGGGGTTGGTCGCGGCCCGATAGACCATCAGACGCGCAGCATGGATCTGTGTGGCCATGTCGGCGATTTTCCATTGCAGGCCCTGGAATTCCTTGATCGGGCGCCCGAACTGATGGCGAATCTCGGAATACGACTTTGCAGCATCGAAAGCGCCCTGCGCCAGCCCCACGCACATCGCTGCGTTGCCCACCCGCTCGGGTCCGAAACTGCTCATCAACAGCGCGAAGGAGCGCGAGCTTTCCGGGTCCCCTTCGACCAGCACATCCTCGGGACCGGCCTTGTAGTTTTCAAGGATAATCTCGGCCTCGGTCAGCCCCCGGCCACCCATCTTCAGCGATATGTGGCCGATCCGCGCGCCCGGCTTCTTCAGATCGACGACAAAGGCACCAATCCCCTTCGCCCCGCTGGCCTTGCCGAAACGGCAGAAGACCAGCGCATAATCGGCCACATGGGCGCCCGTGGACCAGCATTTGTTGCCATTCAGCACCCATCCGTCGCCGTCCCTTGTGGCCGTGGTGCGCAGGTCTGTCACCGCCGACCCCGCCTCTGGCTCGCTGATGGCGATTGCGATGAATTTCTTGCCGGCCGCCATGTCTGGCAGGAACCGCTTTTTCTGCTCGTCGCTGCCCAGAACGCTGATTGCCCGGGATGGGCCGTTCAGGTAGAGTTGCGAGACCAGCGCCGTGTTGAAACAGACCCGCGCCATTTCTTCCAGAAACACCGTGCCCTGGATCACTGGCGCGCCGGAGCCGCCGTATTCTTCAGGGATGAACATTCCCAGATAGCCAAGTTCGGCCAGCTTGTCGCGGTTCGCGGCTGGAAACTCTTCGGCTTCGTCCCAATGGGCGGCCCTGGGAGCAAACTCGCGCTCAGCCAGCTTGCGTGCCTCGTTGCGAAAATCCTCCAATTCCGGATCGAGCTTGAACATGTCAGTAGGTGTCCTTTGATTGAGCAGAGGGCAGGTCCTGTTCCAGCGCGGCCAGGATGCGCGCCGTATCGGCGCCTACGGTTGGTGCGGGGATAGGGGCGACCTGTGGGTGAGCCGCGAAACGCATCGGCAGCCCTGGAACAGGGACCGTGCCCAGGTCTGGATGCGGAAGGTCATGGATCATGCCGCGGGCGCGCATGTCATCGTCCGACACCACCTCAGCGAGCGTGCGCACCGGGGCGCCCGGCACATGTGCGCTGCTCAGGGCCGCGAAAATCTCGGCGCGGGTCTGACTTGAGGTCCACGCCGTCACCCAGCCATCGACTTGGGCACGCCGCGCGCAGCGCGCGGGTCCCGCGGCCAGTTCGGGATCTTCGGCCAGATCAGGGCGACCCATGGCCCGGGTCAGCTGCTGCCAGTGGCGATCATTCAGGCACATGATGGCCACCTGCCCGTCGCGCGCCGGAAACAGGTCGTAGGGTGCGACCTTGAGCACGGCCTGACTGTTGCCGGCCCGGTCGGCGAACCCGTCAGGCGCCAGCAGATAGCTTGCGATATTCGACGCCAGCGCGTGGTGCGTGACGTCCTGCATCGCGATCTGGACAAAGTCCCCGCGCCCTGTCGCGCCGCGCGCATGCAACGCCGCCATAATGCCACCAAAAAGGTGGATACCGCCCAGAAAATCGGTGATCGCTGCGCCGCATTTCACCGGCGGACCATCGGGAAACCCGGTCACCGACATCAGCCCGGTCAGGGCCTGAATAGGAAAATCCATCGCCGGCGCATCGCGATAGACGGAATCGGCCGCGTAACCCTTTCCTGACCCCATGACCAGGCGCGGATTGCGGGCACAGAGTGTTTCCCACCCCAGCCCCAGTTTCTCCATCGTACCGGGACGGAAATTCTCGATTAGAACATCGGCCGAATCTGCCAGCGCCAGCAGGGCGCTGCGCCCGCCCTCGGACCCCAGATCAAGCGTCACGCTCTGTTTGCTGGAATTGAGCATCATCGCTGCGGGGTTCTCGCGCCCGCCCGCGATGCCGCGGATACTGTCGCCGCCGGGCGGCTCGACCTTGATGACCTCGGCCCCCATGAGCGCGAACATCAGACCGCAATAGGGCCCAAGGTAGACCTGCCCGAGGTCGATCACCCGAAGACCGGCCAGCGGGCCACAATCGGGCGCCGCGTTCATGATCCGACAAAGCCCGGCGGGCGCTTTTCCTTGAAAGAGGCGACCGCCTCGCGGTGATCTGCGGTCTGCATGATATGGGCTTCGGCGGTTGCCTCGATCTCGAGATAGGTCGCGAAATCGCAATCCATGCCACGGTTCAGCATCGACTTGCCCAGCCCAAAGGCTCGGGTCGGCCCTTCGGCCAGACGCACGGCCAGCGCATCGGCCTCTGCGTCGAGCGCGTCTTCTTCGTGGATTGCGTGGACGATCCCAAGGTCGTGCGCCTCTTGGGCATCGATCACCTGGGCCGTCAGGAACATCGCCTTCGCCCGCTGCGTCCCGACCGTCCGCGCCAGCAAGTAAAGCCCGCCACCGTCGGGCACGATCGCCACGCGCGCATAGGCCTGGCAAAAGCGGGCCGAGGGCGCGGCCAGGATCACGTCAGCCAGAAGCGCAATGTTGAACCCCACGCCAAAGGCCGGCCCGGCAACCGCCGCGACGACCGGCTTTTCAAGATCATATAGCATCCGGGTTACGCGGTGCTGTTGTTTCATGCGGTCCCGCATGGCCACAGGCGAAGAACCGGCGAAGGTGCTGATATCGCCTCCGGCGCAAAACGCGCCCCCGGCACCCGTGATCAACAGCGCGCGCACGCGGTCATCGTCGCGCACCTGGGTGACGATGCGTTCCATCTCTTTGCGTGCGTCTTGATCAAGGGCATTCTTCTTCTCGGGAAAATCGAAAGTCATCCGACCAACGCTTTCCGAGCGGCTGTAGAGCAATGGCACCGCTTCCTCCTCCCAGGAATGGGCTAGCATGGAACACGATAGGAGTGGCATTGAGCGACGGGCAATAGTCCGGTGCGGAAAATCAGACATGTGTAAAATTCACCCGTTCTGTGTATTTCCTTGCGGTCTGCTGGCACGTTTTTTCGGCTTCCCTTCCCATGCGCGCCCGTCACGGCTACGGGCCTCGGCACCCCCTGTTGAAACAGCAAAGAAGAAATAGACAATGTACTCCGACACCCCTCTCGGCCGCTTGCGCCTGCCTGTGATCTGCTCGCCCATGTTCCTGGTGTCCGGGCCGGATCTTGTCGTCGCCCAGTGCAAAGCCGGCGTCATCGGCAGCTTTCCGGCGCTGAACGCACGCGAGTCCGAAGGTGAACCGCCGCTGCTTGAAGCCTGGCTCAAGCGCATCACTGAAGAGCTTGACGCGCACAATCAGGCCAATCCCGATCGGCCCGCCGCGCCATTCGCGGTCAACCAGATCGTCCATCGATCGAATGATCGGATTGAGCGGGACGTCGAAATATGTGCGCGCTGGAAAGTGCCTGTCTGGATCACATCAATGGGCGCACGGGAAGACGTCAACCAGGCGGCACATGAGTGCGGCGGCACTGTACTGCACGATGTAATCAACAACAAATACGCCAGGAAAGCGATCGACAAGGGCGCCGACGGCCTGATCGCGGTCTGCGCCGGCGCTGGCGGCCACGCCGGGGCCTTGTCACCCTTTGCGCTGGTTCAGGAAATCCGGGAATGGTTCGATGGTCCGCTTGCCCTGTCCGGGTCCATCGCGACCGGGCGCTCAATTCTGGCGGCGCAGGCCATGGGTGCGGATTTTGGGTATATCGGATCCCCCTTCATTGCCATGACCGAGGCGGTCGCGTCGGAGGAGTACAAGCAAATGATCGTCGAAGGCGGGGCCGATGATATTGTCTATACCGACTATTTCAGCGGCGTGCATGCCAACTATCTGAAACCGTCGGTGCGGGCGGTCGGTCTCGATCCGGACAACCTGGCCGGGATCGGCAACAAACTCGATCTGGCCACCGGCGACATTCGCCCCAAGGCCTGGCGTGACATCTGGGGCAGCGGTCAGGGGATCGGAGCGGTGAAAGAGGTGATGACCACGGCGGACTACGTCGACCGTCTCGACCGGGAATACCAGGTCGCCAAAGATGCGCTCTGTTCCTGACGAAAGAGGGCGGCCGGTTGCCCGGCCGCCCATCTGTTTCTGCGGTTGTCGCGAATGATCGAGACCCGATCTTAGCGGTCCTTTTGGTTGACGATCAGTTCTGCATTTTCGGGTAGTTCCGAAACAATGTTCACTTCGTCGACACGAATTCGTGTATGCAGTTTGAAGTTTTTGGCGGCGGCTGCTTCCGCAGCAGAAGCGTCGGCACCGTCTTCCAGCACAAGCGAGAGGCGGATCATGTCGCGATCGTTCTCGCGCGTTACCACGGCCTGCGCGGCCTTTGCGCCCGGCGTGCCGATGACAACTTCTTCAACCACGCGCGGATAAACGAAAATCTCGCGCACTTTGACCGCTGCCCCGACCCGTCCCTGCAATGCTGAAATCCGGCTGACGGTGCCATCCGCGTTGCTTTCCAGGGCAAAGGCGCTGTCGCCGGTGCCGAACCGGATCATCGGCCAGGTGGCATCGCGCGCGGTCACGACAACCTCGCCCGGTTCGCCATGGGCGACCTGTTCGCCGCTGACCGGATCGCAGATCTGCACCACGCGGTCGGGATGAACCAGATAGCCTTCGCCGCCATCCTCATAGGCGACAAGGCCTAGATCGGCGGTGGCATAGGCGGCCCAGGTGGACACGCCGTATTCGGCCTCGATCCGGCGGCGCTTGGCCATCCAGTCGCCCATCTCACCGCCGAGGAAGGCTGTCTTCACCTTCCATGCGTCGCGGCCATAGGTTTCGATCACCTTGTCCGCCAGCGTCAGGAAAAACGCGGTCGAGGCGCAGATCGAAGTCACGCCGGTTTCGACGATGATCTGCGCCTGAAGCTCGGTATTGCCCACGCCGCCGGGAATCACCGTGGCACCTGCGGCCTGTGCCGCTTCGTCGAACAGCAAGCCTGCGGGCACAAGATGATACATCCAGGTGTTCAGGATGATATCCCCCGGCCCCACGCCTGCCGCCTTGAAAAGCAGGTCCAGGCCATGACCTCCCTCGCCCGAAAGGGCCGGCTCGAAAATTGGGCCAGGGGACACGTAGATCCGTCCAATATCCTTCAGATCCGAGGCAAGGAATCCGCCGAAAGGCGGGTTCTCGCGCTGGATCTTCAGAAGCTCTTCTTTTTTCATCACTGGAAGTCGCGAGAGGTCCGCCACCGATGTGACGGCTGCCGGATCGAATCCGGCAGCCGTAAATCGCGATTTCAGGCCAGGAGCTTTTTCGGCCGCAGCGGCATAGGCTTGCGCTATATCTTTGTAGATATCATCAGACATTTCCATGCCTCCTCGTCCAATCGGGCGTTAAAGCGGGCAGTCCTTGCGGAAGTTTGGCGCGCGCTTCTCGCGGTGCGACAACACACCTTCCTTGACGTCCTCGCTCATAAAACCAAGCATCTCCAGCGCGGTCGACGCATCAAAGATCGGCCCGGCCTGGCGCAGCCAGTTGTTCAGCGAATACTTGGTCCAGCGGATCGCGCTTTGCGAGCCGTTGGCCAGTTCGACAGCCGTGTCCAAAGCGATCTGCTGAAGCTCGTCATCCTCGACGCACATTGACACCAGACCGATGCGCTCGGCCTCTTCGCCCGACACCGGCTTGCAGGTCATCAGATAGTATTTCGCCTTGGCCATCGAGGTCAGCAGCGGCCAGATAATCGCCGCGACATCGCCAGCGGCAACGCCCAGACGCGGATGACCATCGACAATCTTTGCCCGTTTCCCGGCGATCGAGATGTCGGCCAGGATGGCAACCACAAGGCCCGCGCCTGCCGCAGGGCCATTGATCGCGGAAATGATCGGCTTGTTGCAGTTGATGATGTTGTAGACGAGATCCTTGGCTTCTTTCCACGTCTTCATGATCTCGTGCGAGTCGCCGATCATCTTCTCAATCAGGCTGAAATCGCCGCCCGCCGAAAACGCCTTGCCCGCGCCGGTCACGATGACCGCGTTGATGTCGGGGTCGCGGTCGATGTCGATCCACATGTCCGTCATCTGGGTGTGGGTTTCGGCATCGACCGAGTTGAATGTCTCGGGCCGGTCGAACGTGATGCGCAGGACGCGATCCGCCGGGTAGTCAAATTTCAGTTTGTCGTACTTTGCGTAACGCTCCGACATAGGTCTTTTCCTCCTCAGGGTATGGGTTCAGCCAGGCAGTCCCAGGACGGCCTTGGACAGGATGTTTCTTTGGATTTCGTTCGATCCACCGTAGATCGTGGTAGGTCTGGCCTTGTAGAAGCTCGACAAAACGTCGACGCTAACATTGCCAACCTGAAGCGGCCCGATGGAGCCGCCATCGGGACCGGCTGCTTCGATCATCAGCTCGGTGATGCGCTGGAAGCATTCAGTCACCCAGATCTTCAGCATGGACACATCCGCACCGAGCGTCTCGCCACGTTTGAGCTGATCTGCAAAACGGGCATAAAGCGCGGCATGATCTTCCACATCCAGTGCCGCTTGGGCAAAGCGGTCACGGAACACCGGATCGTCAAACGCGCCACGGCCACGGGCAAAGCTTTCAAGCTGTCCCAGAGCGTTCTGGGCCAGACTTGGCGAGCCGATGAAGATGCGCTCGAAGCTCAAAAGCGCCTTGGCCATCGTCCAGCCCTTGTTCAGTTCGCCGACCAGGTTTTCCCGGGGAGTGCGGGCATTGTCGAAGAACACCTCGCAAAATTCGGTCTCACCCGAAAGGGTGGTGATCGTGCGCACCTCGATCCCCGGCTGATCCATCGGAGCAAGAAGGAAACTGATGCCCTGCTGTTTCTTCGGCGCATCGGGATCGGTGCGCACCAGCATGAAGATGTGCGTGGCATCATGCGCCATCGTCGTCCAGATCTTCTGGCCGTTAATGACGAAATCGTCGCCGTCAATTTCCGCGCGTGTGCGCAGGTTCGCCAGATCGGACCCGGCGCCGGGTTCCGAATAGCCCTGACACCAGATATCTTCGCAACTCAGGATACGCGGCAGCCAGTAATCTTTTTGTTCCTGGGTGCCGAATTTGATGATCAGCGGCCCGACCATCTGCACGCCCATGTCGCGGCCGCGATTGACGCCCCAGCGCTGCTGCTCTTCGTAAAAGATCAGCAACTTGGCGGCGTTCAGCCCCATACCGCCGAATTCAGCGGGCCAGGCTGGCGCGACCCAGCCCTTGGCGTGAAGCTTGCGGTGCCAATGTTCGATCTCGGCGAACTTCGGTCGGTGCGGCAGGTGACGCAGCTCCTCGGGATATTCCGCCTCGAAGAACTGGCGCACTTCTTTGCGGAACTCTGCATCGGTCATAGCGTTCCAGTCGGTCATTGTGCTGCCCCCTCTGCTTCGCGTGCCTCGAACCATATCCGCCTGTGATAGGCATCGTCGCCCAACCAGGCCGACAGCACCAGCGCCCGGTTCAGGTAGAGCCCGATATCGAACTCATCCGTGTACCCGACGGCCCCGTGCAGCTGGATGGCGTCGCGCGTGATCTTCTTGGCGGCGGTGACCGCGCGAGCCTTGGCCCGGCTGGCAAGCCGCGCCCGGACTTTTGGATCGGTTTCGCTGTCCATCTGCGCAAGCGCCTCCCGCACTCCGGCCTGCGCGACCTCGCACATCACGTTGAGGTCGACGGCACGGTGCTGGATGACCTGGAATGATCCGATCGGCTTGTCGAACTGCTCCCGCGTCTTGATGTAGTCGAGCGTGATCTCGAAGGCGCGCTCGCTCACGCCGACAAGCTCGGCCGCGGCAAGCGCCGTTGCATCGGCGACAGCCTCGGCCAGTGCAGTGAGAACCGCACCGCTGCTGGCCAATTCCGCGGCCGGAGTTCCCGAAAACGAAAGCTCGCCCAGAGAGCTGCCATCCGCCTGCGTCCGCTTGTCGATGACAAGCCCCTGCGCGTCTGCCTCAGCCAGAACCAGAACCGGACCATCATCCTGTTCGGCCACGACAAGGAACCCGTGCGAACCGATCGCACCGACGACCCAGGCCTTGCCACCGGTCAGCTTTCCGTCCGCGTATCGGCAGGTCGCATCGGCAGGCGCCCCGTCGGGGCCGCGTTCCTGCCAGGCAACCGCCAATGAAATTTCGCCGCCGATGAGCTGTGCCATCTTCGGATGATCCGGACAAAGGCGGCGCAGAAGGCCGAGGCTCAGACCTATCGTCGACACGACCGGTTCCGGGGCAAACACACGGCCGACTTCCTCGGCGATGACACCCCCGGCGGCTAGGCCCATGCCAAGCCCGCCCTGATCTTCGGGCACCGCCACGCCGAAAACACCGGCCTCGGCCAGTTCCCGGACCATCTCCGGATCGAAACCGCCCCCGGCATCACGGAGTTGTCGGGCTCTGTCACTTCCGCCCGCCCGTTCAAACAACGTGCGCACGCTCTCGCGCAACAGGCGAAGGTCTTCTTGTTCGCTGGAAAGGAACTCAGTTTGTGTCATTTTGTTTTCGCTGGATCATCACAGGGGTGTCGGTCGAAAAAACGACCTCGCCCTCGGGGTTTTTGGCGCTGAGCGTATAGTGCAAAACACCTCTGTCGGGCTTGCTTTTTGACGGCGTGACCGCGTTGACCGTCAGTTCGACATCAAGGGGTTCGTTCGGGTGCACAGGCCGCAGCCAGCGCAAATTGTCAAAGCCCATGCCGCCGATATTGGCAACATCGACCATCATCTCGGTCATGACCGGCTTGAACACCTCAAGCATGGTCTGAAAGCCCGAGGCGATCAGGCTGCCATGTATGGCGGTTGCATAGTCTTCATCGGTGTGCAGCCGCTGCGGATCCCATTCCTTGGCAAAGGCCTTTATCGAATCCGCGCTCATCGGAGCGCTGCGAAAGCGATAGACTTGGCCCGGCGAGAAGTCTTCCAGATACCTCAAGAGGCACCCTCCTTTGCGAAACCGTCATCGTATCCGCTCGCATCCTTGGATATCCGGATGCGGTTGAATTCTTCCAGCTTCGGATAGGTTTCCTTGAACGCCATCAGGAACTCACCCATCGGCGCGTCGAAATAGAGACCACGGTCGTTCACATATTCCATGTGCCGGTGATTCTGTTCGTCGAACTCATGAAAGAGCGCGTCGTGATAGCCGTCGAAGACCAGGGGTTTGACCCCGAATCTTTCACACAGTTCCATGTTGAATGCAGGTGTCACCTTGTAGGCCTCATTCCCCAACCACAGCTGAACATAGCCGTGGTAGATAAAGAGATCGGTCCCCATCAACTCCTGCAACTTGGGTGTATTCAGGTGGTTGCGCACATCCGCGAACCCCAGAGCGGCGGGGATACCCACAGCACGCAAACAAGCCGCCAGAAGAATTGCCTTGGGAACGCAAAACGCCGCTTCCGCGCCAGCGATACGGCTGGCACGGTAAGAGTCCTCATCCAGCGCAAAACAATAGGGATCATAGCGAATATCGTCGCGCACCGCTTCGAACAGGCGGATCGCCTTGTCTCGATTGGTTGCGTCCACAGGAAGATCACGCAAAGCCGATGTCACGAAACCCTGCACTTCCACGCTATCGCTTTCCACAAAGCGCGATGGCATGACATAACGCTCAGCTTCAGTCGGCAGGTCATCGTCAGACTTGTCCATTGGCCCCCCTTTTTCTAACAAATGTTAGATTACCGATTCAAATCCTGCCCGTCAACGGGATTTACTCTGTTTTCGGTTGGTCCACGCCATAACGCGGATTGTCTTCGCCCAGAGTGGCTGCAACTCCGACCGAATTTCCGGAAGAACGGAACTCCGGGGCAATTGGCAGCGGCAAAGCGGGCGCGTCCCGGCCGGAGATTTTTACGGTCCGCCCGAACACGTCACGCGCTTTGAAATGCGGGTCACGCGCCGCCTCGGCGGGCGTCTTCACGACCGAACAGCAGCAATCTGCCGCAGCCAGCAAAGGCTCCCAATGGGTCGAGGGGTGTTCCCTCAGACGACGTGCAACCTCTGCGGCACAGGCATTTGGATCGGACCAGTCATCGCGAAGGGCCACAGGCAAACCAATGACATCGCAGAACGACTGCCAGAACTTTTCTTCCAACGCGCCGACGGCGATCTGACGCCCGTCCGCAGCCGTATAAAGCCGATACCGGGCCAGGCCACCCGTCAGACGGCTGCCACCGCTTTCGATGTTCTGCCCGGCAATCACACCTTCGGCATGGGCCCAATAGGCAAAGGCGAACGCCCCCTCGGCCATTGCGATATCCAGATGCGTCCCCTGCCCGCTTGCCTGCCGCGCAATCAGGGCCAGCAGGATATTCATCACCGCAGGATAGGTTCCGCCTCCGATATCGGCGACCAGCCCGAACGGGGCTGTTGGCTGGTCATCCGGTCCGCGACTGAGCGACAGGATACCCGCATCACCGACGTAGTTGAGATCGTGGCCGGCGGCGCTGGCCTTTGGTCCGGTCTGGCCATAGCCGGTGATCGAACAATAGATGAGACCGGGATTGATCTTTCGCACCGCTTCATAACCAAGCCCCAGCCGGTCCATCACGCCGGGACGAAACTGCTCTACCAGAACATCGGCCTTCTCGATCAAGGGGCGCAGACGTTCCACTGCGCCCCTTGACTTGAGGTCGATGGCCACCGATCGCTTGCCGTGGTTCAACACAGCAAATCCGATGCTCTCTCCGTCGATCTTTGGCTCCGTGTGGCGCGCGTCCTCGCCGGCTCCGGGCCGTTCGAACTTGATCACTTCGGCGCCAGCCTCGGACAGCATGAGCGTCGCCATCGGACCGGGAAGAAGTGTGCTGAAATCCAGCACCAGGATATCCTTGAGCGGTTGAGCCATCTTCACTGCCTCAGGCAAAGCGCGCCGCGCCGTTGTTCAGAACAACCACGTCGCGTGCAGGAATAGACGCTCGAAACCGGGCCTCGCCGTCCTCTTCCCAGATTTCGAACCGCACGGTTTCGCCGGGATAGACCGGAGCCGAGAACCGAACATCCAGACCGACAAGCCGGGCAGAATCATAGTCCAGCAACGTCTTGAGAATCGCCCGGGCGGCCAGACCATAGGTCGCCAAACCGTGCAGGATCGGGCGGTCGAACCCGACCGACCGCGCGACATCGGGGTCGGCATGCAGCGGGTTCATGTCGCCGCTGAGCCGGTAGATCAGCGCCTGGCGCGGAAGCGTCTCGATATCACATATGTGATCGGGCACCCGGTCCGGCAGCACCGCCGGCGTCGGGCCGGGCCTGTTCTCGCCGCCGAATCCGCCGTCGCCCCGGGCGAAGGCCGACATCGCGACGCGTGCCAGCTTGTCGCCGCTGTCCGCGTCGATGATCTCGCGGCTTTGATAGATCACAGCGCCCTTGCCCTCGCCCTTGTCCGAGATGAAGTCGATCTGGCTGCGGCCGACAATCCGGCCATGTGTCGGCAGCGGCTTGTAGATGTCGAGCCACTGTTCGCCGTGCAGCACTTTTTGCCAGTTTACGCCGGTCTTGGGATCGCGCAGCCAGAAGCCGGGATACCCCAAAATGACCGCCATCGAGGGAACCGCCTTCAGACCGTCCTCATAGACAAAGGCCAGTTCTTTCTTGTCTGTCGGATCTTCGCCGAACCCCAGCCCGAGTGCGTAAAGGATGGTATCCCGCTCGGTCAGAGTCTGCTTGATCTCTTCGAAATCCCAATTCGAAAGTGCTTCGAAATCCAGTGGCATGATCTTTCCTCCCTTAGTTGCCGTCAGAGCGTGTTTTGCGATCCAAGTATGGCCGTGACCTGACTGGACAGCACACCGCCGTTGCCATGCGCCAGCGCCAGATCAATATCCTTCAACTGAATGCCCGGCGCGTCGCCACGGATCTGACGAGCAGCCTCGATCACTGTGAAGATACCGTACATCCCGGGGTGCACACAGGACAGGCCTCCGCCATTCGTGTTCACCGGCAAGGCCCCGCCAGGCGCGATGCGCCCGCCCTGGACAAAGGCCCCGCCATCGCCCTTGGCGCAGAACCCCAGATCTTCAAGAAACAGGATGGTATTGATGGTGAAGGCATCATAAAGCTCGACCGCCTGGATGTCCGCAGGGGTCACGCCGGCCGCCGCAAAAGCGCGCGCGCCCGAGTCGCGGGCTGCGGTCACGGTGAAATCCTTCATCTGCGAAATCTGCCGGTGCGAGCTTGCCGCAGCACTGCCCAGCACATAGACAGGCGCCTTCGGGAAATCCCGGGCGCGGTCCGCGCGGACCATTACGATCGCGCCGCCGCCGTCGGTGACAAGACAACAGTCGCGCACGGTCAATGGATCGCCCACCATGCGCGCACCCAACACGTCCTCGCGGGTCAGCGGGCCGCGCTCGAACGCTTCGGGGTTGTGCTGCGCCCAGGCCCGCGCAGCAACGGCCACGTCGGCCAGCTGTTCGCGGGTGGTGCCATATTCATGCATGTGCCGCGCCGCCGCCATCGCATAGGCCGAGATCGGATAGCGCGGATTATACGGCGCCTCGTAGGCCGGCGGACGTGAAGCGGTCACGAGTCTGCCCGACGCGGTGCGCTGGTTGGAGCCATAAACAATCAGCGCGACATCACACAGACCGGCGTCCAGCGCCATGGTCGCGGACGTCAGGTAGTTTACGAAAGACGAACCGCCCGACATCGTGCCATCAATGAAACGGGGCTGGATGCCCAGATACTCCGCCGCCATAAGCGCCGGCATGCTGTCTTCCATCATGGTGCAAAACAGCCCGTCGACGTCGGACAGGTTCAGCCCGGCATCGCCAAGCGCCGCAAGCGCGGATTGCGCCATGACATCATAGGCCGTCAGGCCATGGGCTTCTCCGAAACCGGCATGACCGGTTCCCACGATGGCGGATTTTCCCCGAAGTTCAGTGGTCATGGCCTATCCCTCCGACGGTTTGAAAAGCACGGCCGGAACACCCTCAGCCTCGCCCACGAATGCGGTTACAGGCATGTCGATGACGACCTCACCTGGGGCAATGCCCTCGACCCGGCTCATCATCCGGACACCCTCGTCCAGCTCGACGACGCATACGTTGTAATCGCCGCCCCGTTCGGGCTTTCGGCGCACAACTGTTGTGGTGTGGACCCGTCCCTTGCCGCTAGCCTTCTTCCAAGAAATCGCGCTGCCATGACAATGGGGACACAGGACTCTCGGGAAAAAGTGATATGCCCCGCAGTCATCGCACTTGGGCAGCAGGATCTCTCCCTCTGCCAGCGCGCGTTGGAAAAACTGGTCTGGTCGTTTGGCGTCCTGCACCGGCGTTCTCCTTCAAGCGATCCAGTCTTTGTCTAATCGTATTGATTATGTTTCTAACAATTGTTAGATTTAGTCAACCTTTCAGGATCAATTGAGAGAAACTCATGTCAGGTTCAGACTTAGCCCCCCTTTCCGGCAAACTCGTCGTTGCGTTGGAACAGGCAGTCGCCGCGCCTTTTTGCTCCTCGCGGCTGGCCGATGCCGGCGCGCGTGTGATTAAGATCGAACGCAAGGGAGCCGGCGATTTCGCCCGCGCCTACGATACCGCCGCCAACGGCGAAAGCGCCTATTTCACATGGTTGAACCGGGGAAAGGAATCGGTGGCGCTGGACATTAAAGCCGACGAAGACCGTGAAATCCTGCTCAGGATGCTGGAAAACGCGGATGTGTTTATTCAGAACCTGCTGCCGGGCGCGCTGGCCAAGCTCGGGCTCGATTCCGCAAGTCTGCGAGAGAGGTTCCCGCGTCTCGTGACCTGCGACATCACCGGATATGGCGAAGACGGCCCGATGCGCAACGCCAAGGCCTATGACCTTCTGGTGCAATGCGAGAGCGGTCTGGCATCAGTGACCGGCACTGCGGACGGACCGGGACGGGTTGGAGTGTCGGTCTGCGATATCGCAACCGGTATGACAGCCCATGCCGGAATCTGCGAAGCACTGGTCGGGCGAGATAGCACCGGCAAGGGCAGCGGCGTTTCCGTGGCAATGTTTGATGTGATGGCCGACTGGATGTCGGTTCCGCTGCTATATCACGATTACCTTGGCAAGCCGACACCCCGTGTCGGACTGAACCACACGGTCATCTGCCCGTACGGGGCCTATGAATGCAAGGACGGTCAGCTTGTCGTCATTACCGTGCAGCACAGCGGCGAATGGCAAAGGTTCTGTGAACACATACTGGGCGACGCGGCTCTGGCAACCGACCCCCGTTTTCACGACAACACATCGCGCATCAACAACAAACCCGCGCTCGAAGTGCTCATCAAGGCCGTGTTCGCCTCGCATGACCGCGCCGAGATGCTGAAGCGGCTTGACGCTGCGGGCATTGCCTCGGGCGCGGTGAACGACGTGGCGACCCTGTCCGGTCACCCCCAGCTTGACCGATCCGTGATAGGCACACCCTCGGGCGAGATCAACGTCCCGACACCCCCGATCCGGCGCAGCGTCGGCGAAACGACACTGCGCCCCTGCCCGGCCTTCGATGCGCAAGGTAAAGCCATTCGCGCCGAATTCGGACCCCGTTCATGAAAACGGTGGACAACCAAAAGGGTGGACAATCAAATGACCGCTGAGAACAAACCGGCGATCCTTCAAGGCGTGAAGATCGTCGATCTGACTTCTGTGGTTTTCGGACCTTTGGCGACGCAGATGCTGGGCGATCTGGGGGCCGATGTGATCAAGGTGGAAGGCCCCGAGGGCGATCTTCTTCGCCAGGTCCAGCCATCGCGCAACAAGCTGATGGGGGCCGCTTTTCTGGGGACCAACCGTAACAAGCGCAGTGTCGTACTCGACCTCAAAACACAAACTGGTCGCGATCAGTTGCGCAAACTGCTCATCGATGCCGATGTGATGATTTCGAGCATCCGGCCTGCGGCGCTGGCCAGATTGTCTTTGGATCCCGAAACTCTACGCCAGGAAAACCCGAACCTGATCACGGTATCCGCCACCGGTTTCGGGCAGGACGGGCCCTATGCCGCCAAGCCTGCATTCGACGATTCCGTCCAGTCGGTGTCGGGATTGGCCAGCCTGGCGACCCTTCGCGACCCCGAGGCACCGCCCGCCTATGCCCCGACAATTCTCGCCGACAAGCTTGGCGGGGTCACCGCTGCCTATGCCGTGATGGGTGCCCTATTCCACCGCGAGCGTACGGGAGAGGCTCAGCATGTTGAGGTTCCGATGTTTGAGACGCTCGCCGCCTTCCTGTTGGCCGAACATATGGATGGTGCCACCTTTGAAGAGCTTCCGCAGGATTTCGGCTATGCCCGCATGCTGGTTCCGCACCGGCGTCCAGTTCAGACCGCTGATGGCTACATCACAATTCTGCCTTACACCAACGTACAATGGGCGCGATTCTTCAAGACGGTTGGGCGCAATGACATGATCGACCATGTCTGGGTCACGGACATGGACGCCCGTAGCCGCAACATCGGCGCAGTATACGATATGGTGGCGCACATTGCGCTGACCCGGACCACAGATGAGTGGCTTGACCTCATGGAGCAGGCCGACATACCCGCCATGCCAGTGCGCAACCTTTCAGATTTGCCGAACGATCCCCATCTTGCCGCAACCGGGTTCTTTCAACGGATTGATCACCCGACCGAAGGTGCGATCTGGACGACACGCCCGCCGGTTCGCTTTTCGGCGACCCCTTCGCGACATGATCATCGCCCGGCCCCGCGACTTGGGGAACACAGCGACGAAATTCTGGGGCCGGGCAGGGAATAGCCCCACCCGGCACCGGACGGATCAAACATCCATCGAGCGTGCGATCAGTTCCTTCATGATCTCGTTGGTGCCGCCATAGATCATCTGGACCCTGCTGTCGGCATAAAGTCGCGCGATGGGGTATTCCATCATGAAACCGTAACCGCCGTGCAGTTGCAGGCATTCATGCATGACCTCGTTCTGCGTCTGGCTGCCCCACCATTTCGCCATCGAAGCCGTGGCCGCATCAAGTTCGCCCGCTTCAAGACGCGCGAGCCCGTCATTTACGAAGGAACGTAGCAATTCGGCCTTGGTTTTGCATTCCGCCAGTTTGAAGCGTGTATTCTGGAAGTCCATGATCCGGCTTCCAAATGCCTTGCGGTCCTGAACATATTTCACAGTTTCATCGATCGCAAAATCAATAAAGCCGAGCGCGGTAATGCCGATCATCAGCCGCTCCCAAGGCAGCTGCTTCATCAGCTGGTAGAACCCCTGCCCCTCTTCCGGACCAAGCAGGTTCGCCGTAGGCACGCGCACATCCTCGAAGAACAGCTCAGCAGTATCCGAACCTTTCATACCCAGTTTCTTCAGGTTCCGTCCCCGGCGAAAGCCCTCGGCACCCTCGGTTTCCAGAACGATCAGCGAAACGCCCTTGGCGCCGGCATTGCGGTCGGTCTTTGCCACGATCACAACCAGATCCGCCGTGTGCCCGTTGGTGATAAAGATCTTCGAACCGTAGATCTTGTAGTGGTTGCCATCCTTTTCGGCATGGGTCTGGACGTTCTGAAGGTTTGACCCCGTTCCAGGTTCGGTCATGGCAATCGCCGCAACGCTGTCGCCGCTGACCAGTTTCGGCAACCACTTTTTCTTCTGTTCCTCACTGCCATATGCGTTGAGATAATGGATTACGATGGATTGGATCCCATAACCCCAACCTGTATCACCGGTGCGCCCCTGCTCGTAGACGGTAATCGCGTCGAACCCGATGCCGCCACCGAACCCACCATATTCTTCGGCAATCGAGCCACCCATGACAGAGGTGGTCCTAGATTTTCGACCAGTTTGCAGCCCTCAATCCCGCACCTGACGCGATCTTCATTGCATCGTTGTCTGCGGCGGCATGGGAGATCCCGTTTGCCAGAGGCCGAAGGTGAAAAGCCGAAGCGGCAGAATTTCAAACGCGACCCGATTGGCTATTTTCCTATCGACATCGCCGAAGTCAAGACAGCGTAAGGAAAGCTTTATCTCTTTGAGGCCATTAACCGGATCAGCAAGTTTGCTTTCGCGCAACTGGTCGCGCATGTCAATCGCAAGTCGGATTGGGAGTTTCTTCAACACCTTCTCGAATCCGTTCCGTACAAGATCCACACGAACCCGACGGATAACGGCATCCAGTTCGCTGAACAGGCTCGGAGCCGTGACAGCGTGACGTTCCGCAAGATGCGGTTTGATCTGATCTGTGAGGCAAATGATATCAAGCATCGACTAGCGAAACCCAACCACCCGTGGAGTGAGGAGGGTCAGGCAATGGTCCGAGGGACCATTGCCCCGACGAACGGCCAGGTCGAAGGTTTGAACTGAACCGCGCCGGGTTTTCCGGAGGCTCCAACTCTTGAGTAGCAACTGTGTTTCAAACAATGGCGTCTCGGTAGGCCGTTCCAGTTTTGATCATTGCGTTGAGAACGGTCAGT